>NZ_CP147247.1:1733333-2080000 GCF_002140975.2 Enterococcus sp. 9E7_DIV0242 | reverse complement strand
GTGGCGGAATTGGCAGACGCACTAGATTTAGGATCTAGCGCCTTACGGCGTGGGGGTTCAAGTCCCTTCACCCGCATAGAAGCCGGCTTAGCTCAGTTGGTAGAGCATCTGATTTGTAATCAGAGGGTCGAGGGTTCAAGTCCTTTAGCCGGCATAGAAATGCGGAAATAGCTCAGTGGTAGAGCACCACCTTGCCAAGGTGGGGGTCGCGGGTTCGAACCCCGTTTTCCGCTTTCGGCAACTAGCCGGGGTGGCGGAACTGGCAGACGCACAGGACTTAAAATCCTGCGGTGAGTGATCACCGTACCGGTTCGATTCCGGTCCTCGGCATGAGAAATAGTATTGCACCCATAGCTCAACTGGATAGAGTGTTTGACTACGAATCAAAAGGTTAGGGGTTCGACTCCCTTTGGGTGCATTAGGTTATACGGGAAGTAGCTCAGCTTGGTAGAGCACTTGGTTTGGGACCAAGGGGTCGCAGGTTCGAATCCTGTCTTCCCGATTTTGTTTTGAGTTTTGGGGCCTTAGCTCAGCTGGGAGAGCGCCTGCTTTGCACGCAGGAGGTCAGCGGTTCGATCCCGCTAGGCTCCATTTTTTATTATTTACGCGGCGTAGCTCAGCTGGCTAGAGCGTCCGGTTCATACCCGGGAGGTCGGGGGTTCGATCCCCTCTGCCGCGATTGTTTTGCTTAGAGCCAGGACCTTTAGCTCAGTTGGTTAGAGCAGACGGCTCATAACCGTCCGGTCGTAGGTTCGAGTCCTACAAGGTCCATTGTGACATTGTAATATTACTATTATTATGGAGGATTACCCAAGTCCGGCTGAAGGGAACGGTCTTGAAAACCGTCAGGTGTGTAAAAGCACGCAAGGGTTCGAATCCCTTATCCTCCTTTCAATTTACTTTAATTAGTAAACTATTATCGCGGGGTGGAGCAGTCAGGTAGCTCGTCGGGCTCATAACCCGAAGGTCGTAGGTTCAAATCCTGCCCCCGCAATTGAAATAAGAATAAAGGTTCCGTGGTGTAGGGGTTAACATGCCTGCCTGTCACGCAGGAGATCGCGGGTTCGATTCCCGTCGGAACCGTTTGGCTCGGTAGCTCAGTTGGTAGAGCAATGGATTGAAGCTCCATGTGTCGGCAGTTCGATTCTGTCCCGCGCCATTTCCATTTATGCGGGTGTAGTTTAGTGGTAAAACCACAGCCTTCCAAGCTGTTGTCGCGAGTTCGATTCTCGTCACCCGCTTTAATGGGCCTATAGCTCAGCTGGTTAGAGCGCACGCCTGATAAGCGTGAGGTCGATGGTTCGAGTCCATTTAGGCCCATTGGGGAAGTACTCAAGTGGCTGAAGAGGCGCCCCTGCTAAGGGTGTAGGTCGGGAAACCGGCGCGAGGGTTCAAATCCCTCCTTCTCCGTTTCATATCTGGCCCGTTGGTCAAGTGGTTAAGACACCGCCCTTTCACGGCGGTAACACGGGTTCGAGTCCCGTACGGGTCATAGCAATATTTATGGAGGATTACCCAAGTCCGGCTGAAGGGAACGGTCTTGAAAACCGTCAGGTGTGTAAAAGCACGCAAGGGTTCGAATCCCTTATCCTCCTTTCAATTTACTTTAATTAGTAAACTATTATCGCGGGGTGGAGCAGTCAGGTAGCTCGTCGGGCTCATAACCCGAAGGTCGTAGGTTCAAATCCTGCCCCCGCAATTGAAATAAGAATAAAGGTTCCGTGGTGTAGGGGTTAACATGCCTGCCTGTCACGCAGGAGATCGCGGGTTCGATTCCCGTCGGAACCGTACGTTTACCGCGGGTGTAGTTTAGTGGTAAAACCACAGCCTTCCAAGCTGTTGTCGCGAGTTCGATTCTCGTCACCCGCTTTTTTTATGGGCCTATAGCTCAGCTGGTTAGAGCGCACGCCTGATAAGCGTGAGGTCGATGGTTCGAGTCCATTTAGGCCCATTGAAATAATTTAAGATTGGCCCGTTGGTCAAGTGGTTAAGACACCGCCCTTTCACGGCGGTAACACGGGTTCGAGTCCCGTACGGGTCATATTGGCGGTATATTTACCGCTTTTTGATTTATTTCCATTGGAAGCGTTGACAAAACTTGGTCTATCCTGTAATCTGGTATAGAAGATATAAAATTGAATAGTTGTTGGATAGTGATTGTTTAAGTACAAGCTAAACCTAGTTATTTCTAAGGAGATGAATTATCGTCTTTTTTGAAGTGGTTAGGTTTTTTTTTGAATAAACGAGTAAAATTTGTTTTTATTCAGAATGGGGGAAAGCATGTTAATTCATAAGATACTTAACAATAATGTGATCATTACTGTCGATGAGCATAACCGTGAATTGATAGTAATGGGAAAGGGCTTGGGGTTTAAAAAAAAGCCTGGTGATTTCATTTCCAAGGACAAAGTCGATAAAGTCTATCAGCTGACAAGCGAGAAAATTTCCCTACAGTTTCAAGAGCTGCTGGAAGACTTACCGATGGAGTATTTGGAGATATCCGATGAAATTATTGAGTATGCCAAGAAGGAGATCAATGAAAATCTGAATGAAACAATTTATATTTCATTGACCGATCACTTGCATACGGCCATTGAGCGTGTAAAAAAGAATGTCGAAGTCAAGAATGTGCTACTGTGGGATATCAAACGGTTTTTCCCTGATGAATTTAAAGTTGGTATGATGGCAATTGAGAAGGTGAAAGAGAGATATGGCGTAGAATTGTCAGAGGATGAAGCTGGATTTATAGCATTACATATTGTTAATGCTCAGCAGGATGGTGATGGGTCTGGCAATACATATGAGATTACAAAGGTTATGCAAGAAATTATGAATATTATTAAGTATTATTTTAAAATCTCATTTGATGAAAGCTCTGTCTATTTTTATCGTTTCACGACACATTTGAAATTCTTTGCGTATCGCTTGCTTTCAAAAGGACAATATATAGATGAAACAGATCAGGAATTATTGGAAATTATCAAGAAAAAATATCAAAATGCATATCACTGTATCGAGAAAATCGAAAAATATTTGACCGATGCGTATGACTATAAAATTTCAAATGATGAGAAGCTTTATTTGACTATTCATATTGCACGTTTAGTCATTAAAAATAATTAATTTGCTTTTACAATTAATCTAAGGAGGGACGAGGTACAACAAGATAATACCCTGTGATACCTATATGGTATGGCATTTGGATCGTGACATTAAGTTGGCGAAACCTCTAAATAAAAAATACACACAAATTTGGAGGAAAAAAACATGGGTAAGTACGATGAATTAGCACAAAATATTGTAAGAGAAGTTGGGGGCAAAGACAATATCAATTCTTTGACCAACTGTATCACACGTCTTCGCTTCAAGCTGAAAGACGACAACAAAGCAAATACAGAAGTGTTGAAAAACATGGATGGTGTAGTTACTGTTATGCAAGCTGGCGGACAATATCAAGTTGTTATTGGAAACCACGTACCGGATGTGCGCAAAGCTGTAGATGAGGTTATAGGAGTTTTAGAGCCAGTTGCTAATGATGGGCCAAAAGGGAATTTATTCGATCGATTTGTAGACATGATTTCAGGTATTTTTCAACCAATTCTTGCGCCATTATCTGCGGCTGGTATGCTGAAGGGTGTGAATGCTGTTTTAGCATTTGCGTTAGGAGCTTCCTATTCAGCGGGTCCTACTTATGCAGTATTCAATGCAATGGGTGATGGACTATTCCTATTCTTACCAATCTTTATTGGTTACACAGCAATGAAAAAGTTCGGCGGCTCCCCATTCTTGGGTATGATGATTGCCTCAAGCTTAGTGTACACAGGATTTATTGACGGGTCGGCAACAGCAGCTTTTGCTGAAAGCGGGGGCTTGAATTTCTTCGGTATTCCGTTCTCTATTCCGGCAGCCGGCTACGGGTCAACCGTAATGCCGATTATCGCTTCTACAGCGTTTGCAGCATTACTCGAAAAACAATTACGAAAAATTATTCCAGATGTAGTAAAACTGTTCTTGGTTCCGTTCTTCGCAGCATTGATCACAGTACCACTGACTTTCTTGGTGATTGGGCCTATTATGAACGTGGTTTCTGATGCGTTAGGAAATGGTTTGATTGCATTACAAGGCTTCAGTCCAATTCTATTTGGTGCTATACTTGGTTTCTCTTGGCAAATTCTCGTTATGTTCGGGATGCACTGGGCGATCATTCCGTTTGCAATTATTGCGTTGTCTCAAGGTCAGCCAACACAGCTGTTGATTGCTTCAGGTGGTGTATCATTTGCCCAAACGGGTGCAGTTTTGGCAGTAATGTTGAAAACGAAGAATGCTAAATTGAAAGAACTATCTATTCCAGCATTCATCTCAGGGATTTTTGGTGTAACTGAACCAGCAATCTACGGTATTACCTTACCGAAAAAGAAACCATTCTGGGCTTCTTGTGTAATCGGCGGGATAACAGGTGCGATCTCTATGGGCTTAGGAATTACAGCTTATCAAATGGGTGGACTAGGTATTTTCAGATATACAGGGCAAATTTCTCCGGACGGGGATATCAAATTTGCGATTTGGAGTATGATTCTTGATGCTGCTGCTCTTATTGCCGGATTTGCATTAGCATATGCTATCGGATTTAAGGATGATGAAGATACAACTACACCAATGTCTAAGGAAGAAGCAAAGCTTGTAGCAACTGGTAAACAAAACAAGCTTGGCAAAAACGAAGTGGTTTCTCCAGTTAAAGGTTCAGTATTACCCTTGAGTCAATGTAAAGATCAAGCTTTTGCGCAAGGTGCATTAGGAAAAGGTGTATTGATCGAACCAACTGAAGGTATAGTTAGAGCACCGTTTGATGGAACAGTGATGACATTATTCCCGACAAAACATGCGATCGGTCTGATTTCTGATCAAGGCATGGAACTGTTGATTCACATTGGTATGGATACTGTTCAGTTAGATGGAAAACATTTTGAAGCTAAGGTGGCACAAGGGGATAAAGTGAAAAAAGGTGATGTTTTGGTTACCTTTGATATCGAAGCGATTAAAGCAGCTGGCTTTAGTGTGGAAACACCGGTTATTGTGACAAACACTGGCGATTATCTTGATATCGTAGAAACACAGAACGGTGAAGTAACATCAAAAGATACACTGATTACGGCATTAGCTTAATCATATAAAGGATTACAAATTAAGAAGATAGATATCAACAGTCCAGGGCAAGTAAAAAATAGGACTCATGAATTATATTTACTCTGGATTGTTGTATGGAATCATCTTTAAAGTAGGAGAGGATTTTGCAAATGGCATTTAGAAAAGACTTTTTATGGGGCGGCGCAACAGCAGCCAATCAATGTGAAGGCGGTTATAACGAAGGCGGACGCGGACTGGCGAACGTAGACGTTGTTCCGATCGGTAAGGATAGATTTCCAATTATTTCCGGACAGATGAAAATGTTTGATTTTGATGACGAGCATTTCTATCCTGCGAAAGAAGCGATCGATATGTATCATCGCTATAAAGAAGATATTGCATTGTTTGGAGAAATGGGCTTCAAAACCTATCGTCTATCTATCGCATGGACAAGAATTTTTCCAAATGGAGATGAAACAGAACCGAATGAAGAGGGCTTGAAATTTTACGAAGACTTATTCAAGGAATGTCATAAGTATGGCATCGAGCCATTGGTAACGATCACTCACTTTGATTGTCCAATGCACCTGATCAAAAAGTATGGCGCTTGGCGCAGTAGAGAACTGGTTGGTTTTTATGAAAATCTTTGTCATGTGATCTTTAATCGCTACAAAGGCTTAGTAAAATATTGGCTGACATTTAACGAAATCAATATGATATTACATGCACCATTTATGGGAGCAGGTCTTTATTTTGAAGAAGGCGATAATAAAGAACAAGTTAAATTCCAAGCAGCTCATCATGAGTTAGTTGCAAGTGCGATTGCAACTAAAATTGCTCACGAAGTTGATCCGGAAAATAAAGTTGGTTGTATGCTGGCGGCCGGAAGTAATTATCCATATACGCCAAAACCAGATGATGTTTGGGCTGGAAAAGAAAAAGATCGTGAAAATTACTTCTTCATCGATGTGCAATCAAGAGGAGAATATCCTGCTTATGCACTGAAAGAAATGGAACGTAATGGTATTGAGATTAAGATGGAAGATGGAGATAAAGAATTATTGAAGGCTCACACAGTAGACTTCATTTCCTTCTCTTATTACTCTTCACGTGTAGCAACAACTGATCCAGAATTGTTAGAGCAAACAGCTGGAAACATCTTTGCTTCAGTAAAAAATCCTTATTTGGAAGCAAGCGAGTGGGGCTGGCAAATTGATCCATTAGGTCTGAGAATTACGATGAATGATTTATATGATCGTTATCAAAAACCATTATTTATCGTTGAAAATGGATTAGGCGCAGTGGATACACCAGATGAAAATGGCTATGTAGTAGATGATTACCGTATCGAATATCTTGCAGCTCATCTTCAAGCGATGAAGGATGCTGTTGAACTGGATGGCGTAGATCTGTTAGGCTATACTACTTGGGGCTGTATCGATTTAGTGAGTGCCGGAACGGGTGAAATGAAGAAGCGTTATGGCTTCATTTATGTTGATCGCGATAATGATGGAAATGGTACCTTGAAGCGTACGAAGAAAAAATCATTTGATTGGTATAAAAAAGTTATTGCTTCTAATGGAGAAGATTTGACGAACTAAGAAAAAAATAGAATAAAAGGCTGAGACGATTTCTGATGTTGATTTCAGCCTTTTACTTTTGATGGAATGAAACCGATTTATATTTTACTTTTTTATCAAAAAATATTCCCTATTGAGTGGTATGGTTTGGTAGGACGAATCATAACGGGATTTAGAAGGAGACGAAAATATGGCATTTCCAAAAGACTTTTTATGGGGCGGCGCTACAGCGGCTAATCAATATGAGGGCGGTTATCTATCCGGAGGCAAAGGGTTAAGTACGTTAGATGCGATTACCGGGGGCAGTCATACTGAGCCGCGAATGATTACGTATAAGACAAAGGATGGCGTTATTGAATCCTGTACAAGAGATCAAGCGTTGCCTGAGGGCGCAACAGGTTATATTGATCCAGAAAAATATTACCCAAGTCATGTTGCTACTGATTTTTACAATCATTACAAAGAAGATATAGCGTTATTTGCAGAGATGGGCTACAAATGCTTCAGATTATCGATTGCATGGTCACGAATTTGTCCAAAAGGAACGGAAGAGATCAACGAAGAAGGGTTGCAATTTTATGATGATGTGTTTGATGAGCTGTTGAAGCATGGGATTGAGCCAATTGTCACGATCAATCATTTCGATATTCCAATGTATTTGGCAGACGAGCTAGACGGTTGGTCAAATAGAAAAGTCATTGATTACTTCCTATTTTTCTGTGAGACTTTGTTTAAACGTTACAAAGATAAAGTAAAGTATTGGATGACATTTAATGAAATCAATTTTTTGAGAAGCTGGACACAAATCGGTATTCATAACAATGATCGCCAATCAAAATATCAGGCGGCTCACCATTTGTTTGTTGCTAGTGGAAAAGCAGTGAAACTTGGGCATGCAATTAATCCTGATTTCCAAATTGGGATGATGGTGGCGTATATTCCAAGCTATCCAATGTCTTGTCGTCCAGAAGATGTAATGGAGGCGCTACAGTTCAATCGCGAGCAAGAATTTTACATTGATGTTCAGGTAAAAGGCTATTATCCGGCGCATAAGCTAAAAGAGTTTGAACGAGACAATATTATCATCAATAAGGAACCAGGAGACGATGAAATCATCAAAGAAGGAACGGTTGACTATATTGGCTTTAGCTACTATATGTCTACAGTTTCTAGCGCTGATCCAAAAGATGTAAAATATGTTGGCGGCAATCAAATGCCGGCTGTGAAAAATCCTTATCTGGAGGAATCAGATTGGGGCTGGGCAGTTGATCCGTTGGGCTTAAGAATTTCATTAAGCAGCTTATATGACCGTTATAATGTTCCGCTGTTCGTAGTAGAAAATGGATTCGGCGCTGTCGACAAGCTTGAAGAAGATGGATCGATTAAGGATGCGTACCGTATTGATTATTTCCAAAAACATATCAAAGCAATGAAGGATGCAATTGAATTAGATGGCGTTGATCTGATTGGGTATACACCATGGGGCTGTATTGACCTAGTCAGTGCCGGAACAGGTGAGATGAAGAAACGCTATGGTTTCATTTATGTTGACATGGATGATAACGGCAACGGTACATTGAAGCGGTCAAGAAAAGAATCATTTTACTGGTATCAAAAGGCAATCGCAACAAATGGGGAAGATTTGTCAAAATGATCCGTAAAAATGATGAGTAGCTATAAAGCAAGAGAGAATGTTTACTGGGGAAGCAATACTCATTCTCGATAAAAGAATAGGAGCGAGAATATGAAAAAGATAGCGAAAGCAATAGGAATACTGGGATTATCATTATTATTTGCCGGCTGTGGTAACAACGCAGCAAAAACAGAGACAAAAGAGAAAGCAGAAACACCGGAAGAGCTGACGATTTATGTGGTTCGCCACGGGAAAACAATGCTGAACACAACAGATCGTGTACAAGGGTGGTCAGATGCAGTACTGACACCTGCTGGAGAGGAAGTTGTTACAGCTGCAGGAATCGGGTTGAAGGATGTAGATTTCCAAAGTGCATACAGCAGTGATAGTGGGCGTGCGATGCAGACGGCTAAGCTGATCCTTGCTGAGAACAAAACAGGGTCTGAGCTAAACTTGAATACAGATGAGCGCTTCAGAGAGTTCAACTTTGGCACCTATGAAGGCGACTTGAACCATACTATGTGGCAGGATATCGCGGATGATCAAGGGGTCACTTTGGAAGAGTTTATGAAAAATATGACACCTGAATCTTTTGCTAACAGCGTGGCTAAGCTAGATGAAGGACGTGATGAAGAGGGCGTCAATTGGCCAGCGGAGGACTATAAAACCATCTCAAGCCGTTTGAAAGAAGGCTTGGATGCATTGGTAGAAGCTGAAATGAAGAATGAAGGTTCAGGGAATGTCCTAGTTGTTTCACATGGACTGAGTATTTCTGCATTACTGGATACATTATTCGATGATTTCAAGATTCCAGAGGGTGGACTGAAAAATGCCAGTGTTTGTACAATCCAATATAAGGATGGCGAGTATACACTAGATAAAGTGAATGATCTGAGTTATGTAGAAGCAGGTCAGAAATAGGGAATTATGGAGTGAGAGAAGTGAGAGAGTGGGAGAAATTCTACTCTCTCTTCCTTTATTCTATAATTAGTCGAGAAGTAAGCTGTTATAAAATATTTTGTAAATTTGAGTGAGAGTTCTTCGATTTTGTTCTCGTTCTGCTTACTGCTATACAGATTTTTTCCGACGAAAAGGGTACAATGAGGTGTGTCTAAATTTTAGAGAATGAATAGTTAAGGAGGAGCAGATGAAAGATAAACATATCGCGTTACTGGAACGTTGTATTGAGATTTCAAAGAATGCTCGAGAGCATGGAAACACGCCATTCGGTGCTCTATTAGCAGATTCAACTGGTAGGATACTTTTAGAACAAGAGAATGTTGAGATTACTGAACATGTATGTATTGGTCATGCAGAGACGATGCTTGCAGCAGCAGCGTCAAAAAAATTCGAAAAGGATTTTCTTTGGGAATGTACACTGTACACAACTGCTGAGCCATGTGCAATGTGCACCGGAAGCATTTATTGGGCCAATATCGGTAAAATTGTATTTGCGATGACAGAAAAACGCTTGTTGGAACTGACGGGAGAGAATGAGCAAAATCCTACCTTTGATTTACCATCAAAAGAAATTCTGGCAAGAGGACAGAAAGACATACAAGTAACTGGACCGTTCTCAGAGCTTGAAAAAGCCGCTGCTGCTGTACATGAAGGGTACTGGCAATAGCTAGTTATAAGAAAAAGTGTTTGTGCAAAACTTAACTGATTTGTGCAGATGCTTTTTTTATATGGACAGGATGATGGCGAGAAGAATCAGTTATTTATTTTTAAATACTAAAAATTCTGAATTTTCTAAAAAAGCATTGACTTCTACTTTTAATAACGCAATAATAAATACTATCACAGTAAAAATCAATAATGAAAAGGAGGGGACACAATGATCATAAAACCAACATTACCACAAGAGATGAATATCTTTTTCGATCAGGAGAATCAACCAAATGAACGTGTACAGATGGGCTTGATTACATTACAGCCAGGAGAAAAAAGACCGCTGGAAGGTTTCGCCAGACATGATCAGGATGAATACTCTTATGTTATTTCAGGAGAAGCTCACACCGTTTTAGAGGATGGGCAGGATCTGATTGGAAAGCCAGGGGATGCACAATTGATTGAAGCCGGAGAAGGACACATCAACTATAATGACGGGACAGAACCAGCAGTTGTTGTTTGGATGCTGGTAGAACGAGAGTAAAAAAGAAGGTATGGGGGATAAGTGAATGAAAAAACAATTGATCATAACAGGAGTAGTTGCAGCAAGTCTATTGCTGACTGCCTGTTCCGGGAATGAGAATAAGAAAGAAGCGAAGGAAACAACACCACTACAATTGATGTCTGCATCAGAATTGACGTCACTGAATACATCGGTCATGTTGGATTTTCCAGATGCCATCGTTCAAACTGCCGCTTTTGAAGGCTTGTATGCGCTGAATGAGGAGGACGAAGTGGTTCCTGCAGTTGCTGAAGAAATGCCGGAAATCTCAGAGGATGGTAAGACATATACAATCAAGCTCAGAGAAGACGCGGTTTGGAGTAATGATGACTCAGTGACGGCACATGATTTTGAATATGCATGGAAAAAAATGATTGATCCGGCAAATGGCTTAGTCTACAGCTTTCTAGTTGTCGAAACGATCGAGAATGGCGCTGAGATATCCAATGGAGAAATAGAACCAGATGAACTAGGCGTCAAAGCATTAGATGATTATACATTGGAAATCAAGCTGACTGATGCCAAGCCATATTTCACTTCATTGCTGGCTTTTCCAACTTTTTTCCCACAAAATGAAAAGGCTGTGGAGGAGTATGGAAATGCATACGGTACAACGAGTGAAGACGTTGTGTACAATGGACCATTTATTGTGGAAAATTGGAAGCAAACGGATATGAGCTGGGATCTTGTGAAAAATGATAAGTATTGGGATAAAGAGAATGTGAAATCTGATAAGATTCACTATGAGGTGATAAAAGAAGCATCGACTGCCTTGAACTTGTTTGAAGATGGCCAATTAGATGTAGCGACAATCACTGGAGAAATCGCGAAGCAAAACCAAAATAACGAAAACTTCCATTCTTATCCAACAGCAACGATGAACTATATTCGGTTGAATCAGAAACGCGCTGGAAAAGATACGCCCCTTAAGAATGAGAATCTGAGAAAAGCTATCGCTCTTGGAATTGACAAAGAAACATTAGTAAACAATATTATCGCCGATGGCTCAAAACCTTTATATGGGGCAGTGACAGAAGGCTTTGTATCAAATCCGGAAACAGGCGAGGACTTTAGAGCAGAGGCTGGAGACTTGATGACCTATGATGAAGATGCTGCAGTAGATTATTGGAAGAAGGCACAGGCTGAACTGGGTGATAAGGTGACTCTGGAACTGATGGTAACAGATGATGGTTCTTATAAGAAGATGGGTGAGAGTATCCAAGGAACCTTGCAGGAATTATTCGATGGATTGACAGTCAATGTCAAAGCTTTGCCAACAGAAACTGCATTAAACTTTGGACGAGAAAGTGATTACGACATGTTTTTGATTTATTGGACACCTGATTACAAAGATCCGATCTCTACTTTGAAGATGCTGTATACTGGAAATGACCGTAATTATTCAAATCCGACGTATGATCAATTGTTGGATGATGCTTCAACGAAATATGCTTTAGATCCGGAAGAACGTTGGGAAACATTGATTGCAGCTGAAAAAGAGGTGCTTGAGACAACTGCAGGAATGATCATTATTAGTCAAAATCAGCAGTCTGTTATGCAAAATGAAAATGTCAATGGATTGAACTATCATACATTTGCTGCACCGCTAACGTTGAAAAATGTGTACAAAGACAAATAGAATAGGATAAATAAAGGACCTGTAGAACGAGCTTACTTTGTTCTACAGGTCTTTTATTGCTGTGTAAATGAAACCCGTATTGCTTTTGGAGTGAGCAACCTGTTCTGATTTCTTTAGCTATAGGTAAGGATTAATTCTCCGTCCGAGGTAGATCGGGGGCAGCGCTATCATGGAAGTCTTGAGTCAATTGATTTTTAGCGCGGTATTCCTTTGGTGACATGTGCATGAGCTTCTTAAAGATTCGAGAAAAGTAGTAAGGGTCTTGGTATCCCACCTTTTTGGAAATCTCATAAATTTTTAGTTTTGACAGCTTTAGATATTTACAGGCTTGTTCAATGCGCATTTCAATCAGATAATCAATGGGTGATTTTCCAGTATATCGTTTAAATAAAGAGCTAAGATAGCTTGCGGATATTTTGAGATGAGCAACAAGATCATTTAAGGTGATTTCTTGTTCAATATGTTCATGCATATAGCGAATGCTCTTCGTCAGGTAGATATTTTGCTGATCAGCAGTCAGGTGGTCCTTCAAAAAGTAAATTTCAGATAGAATCAGTTTCAGCAGCTGAGACATACAGATGACCGTTTCAAAAGAGCTGACAGTTTCTCCAAGATCGAACAGGTCGATGAAGTGTTTTTGCAACAGGGAGTTTTTTTCTTTTGAACGAACCTCAACCATTTTTTTATCATTCAAATGAAAGATATCGGCGAAATCGGTACTGAAGTGCATCCATAAGATCGACCAAGGATCCTGCTCGTCAGAATAATAATAATGTCCAGTTCTTCTAGGAATACAGAAAATATCTCCTCGTTGCAGCGTTACGGCTTGTCCGGTCGTCAGTTCCACATGACCTTTACCATCTATACAGTAAATCAAAATATATTCATCCACGCCATTTGAACGTTCTCGATAGTGATATTTGGCGTTTGGATAGTAACCAAGCTCTAATAGAAAGGTATTGGAAATCAAGGGATGAGTTGTTAGCTGGGATGATGAATCATAAGGAATAATAATATGCCGCTCATCCTTGAATCCGTCCTTTTTCTTGATAAAGTTCATAAATGTTGCCTCCTATAATTTAGCATTATAGCAAGAGAGAATAATATAGTCCATGATTGATTGATTTAACCTATTTTTTTGAAAGTGCTGTCATATTATGATGAAGCTAACAAATCGATAGGAGGAATCAAAGTTGAAGGGACAAGTAACTGCAATTGAAAAAGAATTAGTCATTCCCACATATTTAACTTCTGAACCAGATAAAAACCCACTTTTCTTTGAGAAGCGCGTGTATCAGGGGAGTAGCGGAAAAGTATACCCGTTGCCAATCACTGAGAAAATTTTTGATGAAAAAACGGAAGTTGAGTACCCGGCAGTGATTTTGGAAAACGAGTATCTTCAGGTAACGATCTTGCCGACATTAGGCGGACGGATCCAACGTGCATTGGATAAAACCAATAACTATGATTTTGTTTACTACAATCATGTGATCAAGCCCGCACTTGTCGGACTGATTGGTCCGTGGATATCTGGAGGCATTGAATTCAATTGGCCGCAGCACCATCGACCAACAACATTCATGCCAACTGAATATCAAATAACAAAGAATGAGGATGGCAGTCAAACAGTATGGGTCAGTGAAATCGATCAAATGTACGGGACAAAAGGAATGGCCGGATTTACACTATATCCTGATAAGGCATACATTGAAATAACAGGGAAAGTGTATAATCGAACAGACATTCCACAGACCTTTTTATGGTGGGCTAATCCAGCTGTTCCAGCAAACGATCATACCGTATCTGTTTTTCCACCGGATGTTCATGCTGTAATGGATCATGGAAAAAGAGCGGTATCAGATTTTCCAATTGCTACAGGAACGTACTATAAGTATGATTACTCAGCAGGTGTCGATATTTCTAAGTATAAGAATATCAAGGTCCCAACTTCCTACATGGCTTATCATTCAGATTATGATTTCATTGGAAACTATGATGAACAATTGCAGGCTGGATTACTGCATGTTGCCGACCATCATGTTTCTCCCGGAAAAAAGCAATGGGTTTGGGGAAACAGCGATTTCGGTCAGGCGTGGGATCGAAATCTAACGGATGATGACGGTCCATATGTCGAGCTGATGACAGGTGTCTTTACCGATAATCAACCAGATTTTACATGGTTGAAGCCATACGAAGAGAAAGAATTTAAGCAATATTTCATGCCATACAAAGGGGTTGGGCGTGTGAAGAACGCGACGGTCCTAGGCGCAATCAATGTCGAGATCATTGATGGAGAAATCAATTATACGGTGTACTGTACGCAAGAACAGCCACAAGCAACCATTAGGATTTTCAGGGATAAAGAACTGTTGTATAGCGAAACAGCAGATTTATCACCTGAAAGCTATCAACAAAATAAAACAGGAGTCACTGCTGCAGTATTTGATGAACAATTTGAAATCCAAGTGGTTGATCAGGAAAACCAACTGCTTGTTGCGTATCAAGGATTTACAAAAAAGGAACAGGAATTACCAGATCCAGCTGAAGAGCTGCCGATACCAGAAAAGCTCAAATCAACAGAAGAACTGTTTCTAGCGGCTACTCATATCGAGCAATACCGCCATGCCACCTCTGATGCAGAAGCGTATTACCTTGAAGGCTTGAAGCGTGATCAAGAGGATATTCGTCTCAATAACGGTTACGGTATGTTCCTTTATAAACGTGGCGAATTCGAAAAGAGTCTCATTTATCTGAAGCAAGCTGTTCAAAAGCAAAAATGGAAATCACCGAATCCCTTATACGGAGAACCGTTGTTTAATTTAGGCTTGGTTCAACTGCAACTTGGGAACTATCCAGAAAGCTATGATAGCTTTTACAAGGCGACTTGGAATGCCGATACACAAAGTGCCGCATTTTTCCAACTGGCTTGCTTTGAAATGAGACGGGGAAATCTGTCGGAGGCCATGGATTTTGTTGAGAAGTCCTTAGTCCGTAATAGCTATAATATGCGAGCAAGAGCGTTGAAAACAGCGATTCAACACAAGCTCGGCATTGATTCGACAGCATGGGTAACAGCGACGTTGATGATCGACCCACTGGACTTAGCCAGTCATTTTGAAAAATACTTACTTGATCAGAGCACTGGTTGGCATAAGGTGATGAGAAACAGCTTGAATAATTATTTGGAGCTGGCACTGGACTACTATCATTTTGGGCTGTACGATGAGGCTCAGACTATTCTAATGGAATGCCCATCAGATTCGCCGCTGGTTGCTTATTATCAAGCATATTTTTACCATGAACAGGGAGAAGCGGACAAGGCTCTTGCTGCCATACGCCAAGCAGAAAAACGCTGCCCGGATTATTGTTTCCCAAACAAATTAGCAGAGATCCATATTTTGCAGACAGCTATTGCTCTATTGCCGAATGAGACTGGATATGCTTCGTATTATTTAGGGAATCTGTTCTATGATAAGCGCAGATATGAAGAAGCAATCCAACTATGGGAAAACAGCAAGGAACAACTGTCAGAGTTTCCAACAGTATTCCGGAATCTTTCTTTTGCTTACTTCAATCAGCTGGATGATTTGCCGCAGGCATGGAAGCTGATCAAGCAGGCGTCAGATAGCGATCCATCAGATGCCCGTATTTTGATGGAGAGAGACTTAGTTGCTCAAAAAATTGGAATTAGTGTCAGTGAAAGATTGGCTACCCTTGAATCTCGAATGGAGACAACGACTTATCGAGACGATCTATTTATTGTATACATCAGTTTATTGAATGACCAGAAACGGTATAAGGAAGCATTAGATTTATTAAACGCTCATCGATTCCATCCATGGGAAGGGGGCGAAGGTAAAGTCAGTGCCCAATATATGTATAGCTTGATCGAACAAGCCAAGGAGCTGTTGAAAGATAAGCCGCAACAAGCGATCGACTGTTTGTTGGAATCACAAACTTATCCTGAAAATCTGGGTGAAGGTAAGTTGCCGAATGTAGAAGACAATCTATCCAACTACTATATTGCAAAAGCCTATGAGTATCTTGAAGATAGACAACAGGCAACACATTACTATGAGCTGGCAAGTTGTGGTGAAAATGAGCCAGAAAGTGTATTGTACTATTATGATCAGCCGGCCGATTCGATTTTATACCGTGGTCTGGCTCATGAAGCGCTTGGTCGTATGGAGGCAGCCCGAAGCTGTTACTATCAATTGATCCGCTATGGTAAAAAACATTTGTTTGATGAGGTAGTCTATGATTTCTTTGCTGTGTCTATGCCGGAAACAGTTGTATTTAAGAATGATTTAACAAAAAATAATCAAGTCTATTGCCGTTACCTCATTGCATTGGGAAACATCGGCCTAAAGGAAAATGAAAAAGCGAAAGAGCTGTTACAGGCGATTTTACTTGAAGTACCTGATCATCAAGGTGCCATTCGACACCTATCGATGATTGAACAAAAGGTCTAAAAATAGGAGAAGTCTAGAACAGAAGAGCTGCCCTTGTGTGATCATATCAAAGGACAGCTCTTTTAGGCTATTGTTCTATTAGCTGAAATAGACGGATCAGCAACTTAACTGTATTGCTAGTATAGCAGCTACTAAGAATATCAAGTCAATGCTATACTTGTTCAGGCACTAATACGTGTTAATTGTTGATTTTAGCTATTCAGCAAAACCATTGATTGAAAAAAATTTGGAAAGGCTGGTAACAATCATCAAAAAGCAAGAGTTTGTTGTAGAAATAATTGAAGAGATGTATGAGTGTGAAAAGCTAAGCACAATCAAAATTAGCAAGTCAGATTTTTCTGTGGAGCTGTTCAGCTATGGGGCTTCGATCACAGAGCTCTGCTTACCTGATCGGACTGGAAAATTGGAAAATATTGTTTTGAATTTTTCTAATAAACAGAGCTACTTGACGGAACGCGGTTTCTTGGGTGCATCGGTTGGGCGTTGTGCAGGTAGAATAGCGGGAGGGGAGTATCTTCTTAATGGGCAGCGGCTTGATTTAGAAAAAAATGAGGGGGAAAATCATCTCCATGGGGGAAATAAGGGTTTTGATACGACCCATTGGATTTATGAAGTGGTGGAGGAAGAGACGGCGGTCACAGTTACTTTCTCTCATACCTTTGAAGATGGAGAAGGAGGCTACCCAGGGAACTTGGCTATGGAAATTAGTTATACTGTTTTTGCAGATCAGCGGATCAAGATCTGCTATCGGGGAGTTGCTGACAAGGATACGTTGCTTAACCCAACGAATCATACGTATTTTAATTTATCAGGTGGGAGAGAAAAGAACGTTGCAAACCATTATTTAAAAATATCCAGCGATTATTATGCTTCTTTGAATCAAGTGCATCTCCCTGTTTATCCGCTCATTGACTCTACAGGAACGGATTTTGATTTCAACGAGACCGCTCGATTGACTAGTGTTTTTGAAAGTGAAAATCATCAGATAGTACAAGAAAATGGACTGAATCATCCAATCTTTTTGAAAGAAGTAGCCGATGCTCAATCCGCACCTATTACCCTTTGTCATCCTGAATCAGGCAGGCAATTACGCATCAAAACCACCAATTCTTATGTGATCTGCTATACTGGGAATCATTTTGAAACTAGTGGTGATCCAGCTTTTCATGGAGGCATTGCGCTGGAAACACAAGAGCTGTATGAAGAGGGGATGGCGCTAGGAGGTAAATCGAGTGTTGTGCTCGAAAAGGGAGAAATCGTATCAAGCTGGACAGAATGGTCATTTGATTTATTGGACGATTCAGTGTAAGAAAGTCTATCTTTCTGATTTATCGTCCATTCTAGAAATGGAAGCGCTATATTATACTGGATTCATAGAGAAACACCAACAAATGAAAAAGGATGGATGAATGATGAAACCAATACTTAAAAAGCTGGCTTTTGGAATGACGGCAGCAGCAACTGTTGGAATACTCGCGGCTTGTGGCTCAGGCGGTGGAGAGTCTTCCGGAGACACAAACCTTACTTTTCAAATTTGGGATAAGAATCAGCAGCCGGGGATGGAAAAAATGGCAGAAGCGTTTACCAAGGAAAATCCAGATATCAAAGTAAAGGTAGAAGTAACTCCGTGGGATCAGTATTGGACGAAACTTCAGGCATCCGCATCTGGTGGAGATATGGCTGATGTTTTCTGGATGCATCCGGACCAAGTATATAATTTTGCCAGTGGAGAAGCACTCCTTGATTTAAATGATCAAATCAAAGAAAGTGAACTGGATATGTCTCAATTTCCAGAATACATTGTAGATGGGTTTTCTGTGGATGGGCAACAGCTGGCGATACCAAAGGACTATGGCACGTTGGGATTATGGTATAACAAAGATCTGTTTGATAAAGCTGGCGTATTATATCCAGATGACACTTGGACTTGGGATACTTGGATGGAAGCAGCTGAAAAGCTGACGGATAAAGATGCTGGTGTCTACGGAATGATCGCTCAACCCGATGGACAGAACTTCTGGTACAATCTGGTTTGGCAAAACGGTTCAGACTTGATTTCCAAAGATGGAAAAACAATTATGTTGAATGATAAGAAAACGGTGGAAGCAATCAAGTATGGCGTATCTTTCATTGATAAAGGCTATTCTCCAACAGCTTCTGACCAGGCGAATACGACACCGGATCAATACTTTGAATCTGGAAAAGTAGCTATGATGATCGCAGGTTCATGGATGGCCAGTGAATACACAGCAATCGATGGTTTGAATATTGATGTTGCACCAATGCCGAAAAATGTTGATCGAGGCAGTGTGTCTTCCGGTATGGGGTATGCAATTTCTGCGAACACCAAGAATGCGGATGCTGCATGGAAATTTGTACATTTCATGGCAGGTGAAGAAGCGAACCTACTTCAGGCAGAATCAGGCGCAGCAATTCCAGCGTTGAAGGATACACAACAACCATGGGTAGAAACCTTCCCGGATATTAACGCACAAGTATTCGTTGATGCCGAAGCTTACGGTCACAATTCGATGCATGTTTCAACACGTGATGCCTGGGCAAAAACGGAACAGGAATATATTCTGAAGATATTTAGTAAAGAATTGACGGTTGAGGAAGGCTGCAAACAGATGGCAAAACAAATTCAAGAAGAAATAGATGAGGCTCTGAACGAGTAAAAGCTGGTAGGTTTCGTTTTACTAGATGACAGCAGAAGCTGCAACTGAGCAGTCTCTGAAAAATAAACAGGAAGGAGCTGCTGAATGATTGAAAAATTTAGCAGCCTCTTTCTGAAAAAAGGGGATTTTCTTATGAATTCACTGTCCAATTTAAAGAGACAGAAAATGATGTGGGCGGGCTTTTTCATTTTGCCGACGGTTCTATATGTCTGTGTCATGAATGTATGGCCGATCATGCAGTCGATTTACTTCAGCTTCAACCAGATCAAAGGGCTTGGACAGCCTAAGTGGATCGGGTTTGATAACTATATCAAGGCATTCCAAGACCCTGATTTAAGACGAGCACTATGGAATACCTTTGTCTATACGATTGTTACTGTACCGGTAGGCACTGCGTTGTCTCTTGTAACAGCAGTGTTTCTTAATAGTAAGATTAAGTTCAAATCATTTTTTCGCGTGCTGTATTTTATCCCTGTTGTTTCGGCACCGGCGGCTGTTGCGATGGTCTGGCGTTGGCTGTACAACTATGACTCCGGCTTGATCAACTATTTGTTATCTTTGGTGGGAATCTCAGGTCCGAACTGGATTGCCGACAACAATGTGGTCTTAATCGCAATCATGATTGTCGGTATTTGGTCTGCGCTTGGCTACAACATGATCATTTTACTGGGGGGGCTGCAGGATATACCTAAAACCTATTATGAGGCAGCAGAAATGGACGGTGCTGGACCGATTCGCCAGTTTTTCAATATTACGATCCCCATGTTGTCGCCAACGCTCTTCTTTGTTGTCACTACAACATTTATCAGTTCATTACAGGTTTTTGATACGATTTTTATGATGGTTGATAAAAAGAATCCGGCATTGAAATCTGCTGAATCTATTGTGTATCTGTTCTATCGTGAGACCTTTGATGCGAACAATAAGGGCTATGGTGCGACAATTGCTGTGTTACTTCTGTTACTAATTTTGGTATGTACCGCAGTCCAGATGAAGCTGCAAAAGAAATGGGTACATTACAAATGAGGAGGCGGATGACAATGAATAAGAAGCGCGGAAACGGTTATTTCATTATTTATATTTGTTTGAGTATTGGTGCAATCATTATGGTTTTTCCTTTTATATGGAGCATTTTGACCTCGTTCAAGACCTTGACAGAGTCTCTGACCTTTCCACCAAAAATCCTGCCGGATAGCTGGCAGCTGACAAACTATTCTGATGTTTGGCAGGCACTGCCATTCCCTAAATTTTTCTTTAATACAGTAGTAATGGTTATTGCACGTGTGATTACATCAACGATTCTTAGTGCCATGGCCGGCTATGCCTTTGCCCGAATCAAGGTGAGAGGAATGAATATTTTATTTCTGCTGGTTTTACTGCCAATGATGGTTCCGGGACAGGTGTTCATTTTGCCTCAATACCTATTGATCTCAAAGGCCGGGTTGACCAATACCCTAATGGCGTTGATTATTCCGGGGATTGCCAGCACCTTTGGCACATTCCTGATGCGCCAGTTCTTTATGAGCGTACCGGAAGAAATCGAAGAAGCAGCGATTCTTGATGGTTGTAACTATGGACAGATATTTCTAAAGGTCATGCTGCCATTGGCAAAAGCCCCCTTGATTTCATTATCGATCTTTACAGCACTCTTTGCTTGGAAGGATTTGATGTGGCCGCTGATCGTAAACAGCTCACCGGATAAGATGCCGTTGTCTTCCGGACTTGCTTTACTTCAAGGGCAATATACGACGAATTATCCGCAATTGATGGCAGGGGCTGTATTGGCAACAGTACCGATGATCATCTTATACTTGATTTTCCAAAAACAATTTATCCAAGGCGTTGCCTCAACAGGATCTAAAAATTAAGGGAGAGAAGAAAGGAGCATATTTACTGATGGGAATTGAGTTCAGTGAATCAAAAAAGCAATTTCATTTAAAAAATGATTATTTCAGCTACATCATGGAAATAACTGAGGAAAATCATCTGTTACAGGTTTATTATGGAAAACGGTTGGAAACATTTCAGCAAAGGCTAGTGTATCCAAGGGTCGATCGATCGTCATTTTCTCCTAACCCTTATGAGCTGTCAAACAGCGGGTTTTCATTAGATACGGTATTGCAGGAATTTCCCGGCTATGATACTGGTGATTATCGAGAAGGGATGGTGGATATCACCTATCCTGACGGAACGAAAGCAACTAGTTTGAGTTATAAAGAACATCGGATATCGTCTGGAAAGAAGAAGTTGAAGGGGTTACCTGCCACCTATGTTGAGGCTAATGAAGAAGCCGATTCATTGGAGATCATTTTAACTGACGAAAACCGGAAGCTGGAAATCGTCCTTACGTATACGATTTTCAAAAACTATTCCGTGTTGACAAAATCTGTTCAGTATAGAAATTATGGTGAACAAGCTATTTCTCTAAACAAAGCGCTGAGTATGTGTCTGGATATGCCAGATTCCGACTATGATCTGATTCAAATGCCGGGTGCTTGGGCGAAAGAAAAACAGTTAAGACGAAATCGTTTGATACAAGGACAACACGTATTGAATAGTAAGCGTGGAGCCAGCGGAGTGACCCAACAGCCGTTTCTGGCATTAGTCTCACCGGAAACAACAGAGCATAGCGGAGAAGTTAGAGCATTTCATTTTGTATACAGTGGTAATTTCACCATGAAAGTTGAAGTAGACACATATGAACAGACTCGCGTTTTGGCTGGAATCAATGAGTTCAATTTCTGCTGGCAATTAGAGCCGCAAGAAACCTTCCAAACGCCGGAGGTAGTCATGGTCTACTCAGATCAAGGAATCAACGGGATGTCCCAGCATTTCCATCATCTGTATAGAGAGCGTTTGGCAAGGGGGGGCCACAGAGACAAAGAACGTCCGGTTTTAATCAATAATTGGGAATCAACATACTTTGATTTTAATGAAGAAAAGCTGATGAAGCTGGTAATTGATGCTAGAGCAATCGGTGTTGAGCTTTTTGTTTTGGATGATGGTTGGTTTGGTCAACGAAACTCTGATACGACCTCGTTAGGTGATTGGATAGAAAATAGAGAAAAGCTGCCGGATGGCTTACTTGGATTAAACAAGAAGGTGGAAGAACAGCAATTGACATTTGGTTTGTGGCTGGAGCCCGAAATGATTTCAGAGCAAAGTGACCTGTTTCGTGCCCATCCAGACTGGCATCTGCATGTTGAGAACTACCCAACTTCTTTAGGCAGAAATCAGCTAATTCTTGATTTCAGTAGAAAAGAGGTTCGTGAGGCAATCATGGCGCAGTTGACGACGATTCTGGATCAAGTGCCGATTCGCTATATCAAGTGGGATATGAATCGAAATATGACAGAGGTTGGCTCGCATGGCCGCTCATCGAAACAGCAACAGGAAACAGCGCATCGATATATATTGGGGCTATATGAAGTGTTAGAGGAATTGACTGTTCGCTACCCTGAAATCCTATTTGAAAACTGTTCTGGTGGTGGCGGGCGATTTGACCCGGGCATGTGTTATTATATGCCGCAAAGCTGGGCTAGTGATAATACTGATGCTATCGAACGTCTGAAAATACAATATAGTACGAGTATGATTTTTCCACCGATCATGACTTGCGCACAGCTGTCAGACTCACCAAACCATCAAATCGGCCGAATAACAGAACTGGAGACACGAGCACTTGTCGCATTATCTGCAAATTTTGGTTTGATGATGAATCTGGAGGAAAAGTCTGCGGAGGATTTAAAAGCAATCAAAGCATATATCCAGTGGTATCAGGACAATAGGCAACTGATCCAGTTTGGTAGCTTCTACCGTTTGGAAAATCCCTATAGTGGAAACTACGGCAGCTGGATGTTTGTTGACAAAGATCGTTCTCACGCAGTTGTGATGGTCTTTCAGATTTTATCTCAGGCTTCAAAGCCATTGAAAAAAATTCGTTTGACTGGTCTAAATCCGACGATGCTTTATAAGGTCGAGGGACAGCAGCTTTCTGGAGAAGAGCTGATGAACTTTGGCTTGTATCTAGGGCATCGACTGTCAGGAGACTTCACTGCTTTGAAGCTGGAAATCAAAGCAATAAAAGAAGAGCAGTAGCCGAGGTAAGAGGAATATAGATTTAGTTAAGAGAAGCAGTCTCTATGATAGAGCCTGACTTCTCTTTTTAACTATAAAGGATCATAAAATTTTGAAGGTGAGACTCTAGTGAAATAAAGGATTAAGGGGAAAACTCAGAACAATGCCTAGCTTCACGAGCTAGCTCTCTTCGGTAATAAGTTGATGATCAGTGACAGAACAGAAAAGGTTGCGTTGGGGCAGAAGGGACCGATTTCTATTTAGCAAAAGAGGTCGTATTAGTATCGAAAATCAACAAGAACAGCTAAGATAAGGGAAAAAGAGTCAGAGGAGTTGAACAAAATGACGAAAAGAAAAGTGGAAAAGCTGGAAAAAATCAAAGTAGTAGATATAGAGCAGGAGATTCGGACCTTTATTTTGACGAGTCAGCCACAGTTGACAGAGGAATCATGTATAAGCTATCCGCAGCTCTTAAGCTATCGTTTAGAGTATGTGCGTTCATTGTTAAAAAACGAATCCTTGAAAAGTAAACAATTGAATGAGTTGATTGAGAAACAGCTGAAGGATAATGAGGTTGTCGCTGATAATTTAAATAAGACGATTGCTGAAAAGTTGACGTTAGGGCAGAAGACAGCCGATGGTATTGCAAAATTTGGTGGGAGCTGGCCGTTCATTTTCTTATTCATCATTGTGTTGCTTTCATGGATCACACTGAATACAGTGGCTGTTTTCTTTCAGCCTTTTGATAAGTATCCGTTCATTTTATTGAATTTGGCACTTTCCTGTCTGGCAGCTATTCAAGCGCCAATCATTATGATGAGTCAAAATCGGCAGGAGGAGAGGGATCGAAAACAAGCGGAAAACGACTATAAAGTCAATTTGAAAGCAGAGATTGAAATAAATCTGTTGCATGAAAAGTTGGACTATTTACTGAATGAACAATGGCAACATTTGGTGGAAATTCAAAACATTCAGTTGGAATTATTAGGAGAACTTCAAGAACAGATTGCAGATGTCAAAGAAAAAGACAAATAAAGAGGAAAAACATATGATTTTGCTTATTTTTTTAATAATAAAATAACAGTTTATTTAAATTTTTATATGATTTTTCTCTGTGAGAGCGACCATATTACTTGATAGATTTCTTGTTTTGCCCTTATAATAACATTATGAGCAGTTCGTTTGACTTGCTTGGAAGGGGAGAGCTTTATGTTTGATTATACAGATACAGTTCTATCAGTGATGCAGAGGGTAGAGGTATATAACGAAATTTTCGCAACGATTTCCAAGGAAATTCAGCAAGAGGGATATAAGCTAACTGCAGACAGAAAAAAGAGAGACACCTACATCTTTTGCAGGAATAATATCAACCGTTTGTTTGTTGAAGATTCGAATTTTAGGAAAGTACTGAACCCTTATGGAGAAAAAGCGGCAACTTTGTTACTATGCCAAGGTTTGGATGAGTACAAACAAGGAGTTTACCTGTGGTTGGATGCAATGGATGAACAGTGTGAGGTCGTTGATATCGTCAAGTATAATTTAGGTCAAAGTGGGATTCGGTCGTCTTTTGAACTAATCAATCAAGCGTGCAAAGAAGCGTGCGGCGGTATAGAAAGTGCCCACA
Source organism: Enterococcus sp. 9E7_DIV0242 (assembly GCF_002140975.2). Taxonomy (NCBI): domain Bacteria; kingdom Bacillati; phylum Bacillota; class Bacilli; order Lactobacillales; family Enterococcaceae; genus Enterococcus; species Candidatus Enterococcus clewellii. Next base: position 2,055,000 of record NZ_CP147247.1, on the reverse strand, counting down.
GTGTACACAAGATGTAACGTCATTATTTTATTATCAAAACTTTGAGGAGGCTGTTTTCATGGACAGTTTCCTCTTTTTTATTTATATCAAAGAATTTTAAGTGGCAAGAAAATTTATGAAAGGCATCTGCTATTGTAGTTACAGAAAAAGGCGATGCTTCAATCATTTTGAAAAAGTTGGAGGAATAAAATACTTTTTTGGTCATTAAGAAATAATTACCGCTTATTTGACGATAAAATGAGCTTTTTTCAAGATAGTTTGCTATACTGGTATCGTTACAAGTTCCCGAAAGGATTTGCTGAGAAGATGAGTTGTCTATACTCAGATTTTTAGACAAAGATGCCTTGTAACCGAATATTGATTAGGGGGAATACATTATTATGACAGAGAAACATTTATTTACATCAGAATCCGTTTCAGAAGGGCATCCTGACAAAGTCGCAGATCAGATTAGTGATGCGATATTAGACGCAATTTTGGAACAGGACCCAAAAGCCAGAGTGGCCTGCGAAACATCTGTAACAACAGGGCTGGTATTAGTCTTTGGTGAAATATCCACATCGGCATATGTGGATATCCAGAAAATCGTTCGTCAAACCGTTAAGGATATCGGTTATACACGGGCGAAATATGGCTTTGATGGTGAAACTGTTGCTGTACTAGCGGCGATCGATGAGCAGTCACCAGATATCGCACAAGGTGTGGATGAAGCTTTAGAAGTTCGTGGTGATGCAGATGAAAAGGACGAAATCGGTGCTGGAGACCAAGGCTTGATGTTTGGTTTTGCAGTTGACGAAACACCGGAATTAATGCCGTTACCTATTTCTTTAAGTCATCAACTCGTTCGGCGTCTGGCAGAGCTGAGAAAAGCAGGAACACTGAAATATCTTCGTCCAGATGCTAAATCTCAAGTGACTGTCGAGTATGACGAAGTAGGACTGCCGAAACGTATAGATACAATTGTTATTAGTACTCAGCATGATGAGCATGTCACGCTTGAGCAGATTCAAAAAGATATAAAAGAACATGTGATAAATGAAGTGATACCGGAAAAATGGTTGGATGAAGAAACAAAATATTTCATCAATCCGACGGGCCGATTTGTGATTGGCGGTCCTCAAGGCGATGCCGGTTTAACAGGTCGTAAAATCATCGTTGACACATACGGCGGGTATGCCCGACATGGTGGCGGTGCATTTTCTGGAAAAGATGCAACAAAGGTCGATCGTTCAGCAAGCTATGCAGCACGTTACATTGCTAAAAATATTGTTGCTGCGGGATTAGCGAAGAAGGTTGAAGTCCAACTGGCTTATGCAATTGGCGTAGCGCAACCAGTCTCTATTTCCATTAATACGTTTGGAACAAGTGAGATTGCTGAAAGCAAGCTGATCAAAGCTGTTCGTGAAAACTTCGATTTACGCCCGGCAGGTATAATTGAGATGTTGGATTTACGTCGGCCGATTTATAAACAAACAGCAGCATATGGACATTTTGGTCGTACAGATATTGAACTTCCTTGGGAGCAGACAGATAAAGTCGAAGCTCTGAAAGCAAGTTTAGAGGAGTAAAGAGGCGGCCCTGTTAGTTAGTTGACAGGGCGCTTCTTTTTCTTTGCTCAAAATTACCGGAATAGCTAAAATATGGTCTAGAATATTTGCTTAATAGTTAAGAGGAGATGTGTTATGGAAAAACAAACTAATATCAAGCTGGTAACATTCGGTGTTTTTACAGCGACATTTATGACAGCGATAGAAGGAACCATCGTTTCAACTGCGATGCCGACGATTGTTGGTTCGTTACAAGGAATGGAAATCATGAATTGGGTGTTTTCTATCTATTTACTAACCAATGCGATGCTCACACCAATTTATGGGAAATTGGCAGATAAGATTGGACGAAAGCCGGTTTTTCTGATTGGCATTTCTATTTTTATTATCGGTTCATCCCTTTGTGGCTTTGCACCAAATATGGAAACCTTGATTATTGCCAGAGCTATTCAAGGTGTTGGAGCTGGGGCTGTAATGCCAGTGGCTTTGACGATTATTGCGGATATCTATCCAATGGAAAAACGAGCAAAAATACTAGGTTTGAACAGTGCTGCTTGGGGTGTTGCCAGTGTGTTCGGTCCTTTAGCGGGAGGATTTATCGTAGATACGATTGGTTGGCATTGGATATTCTTCATAAATGTTCCTATTGGTCTGGCATTATTATTCCTTATTTCAGTCTATCTCATTGAACCTAAGCGAAAAAAGGAAGCAAAACCAATGGACATTATTGGCAGTTTGCTGCTTATGGCTTCCCTGTTATTGTTGCTGTTAGGCTTTCAGATGATTGGAGACAACGGATTTTCACTTAAAATTTTAGGTTTCTTTATTGGGTCAGTCCTTGCTTTAGCAGGCTTTATTACGGTTGAAAAACGTGCGAAAGATCCTGTCATTTCTCTTCATCTATTTAAAAATCCAACCTTTGTATTTGTCAATTTGATTGCAGCGTTGACTAGTGGATTTCTAATGGGAGTAGAGGTTTATATCCCGATGTGGCTGCAAGGTGTTTTAGGTACTGCAGCTGGTTTGGGTGGCTTGGCTTTGGCACCAATGTCCGTTTTATGGATGATGGGTTCTTTTGCTGCCAGTAATTTGCTTGAAAGAGCAGAAGTAAAAAGAGTTTTAATGATTGGCTTGAGTGTTATTTTATTCGGAGGAGCATGTTTAGTTTTTGTTCCTGTCTCAGCTCCAGTCTATTTATTCTTTGTCATCTCAGCTGTAATGGGTATTGGTTTCGGGATAACGATCACAACAACGACTGTGACAGCTCAAAACAGTGTGCCACATAGTGAGGTTGGTGTTGCAACATCCTTTAATACCTTGTCAAGAACCGTTGGTCAAACGGTAATGATTTCCATTTTTGGTGTTCTGTTGAATTCAGTGATGACCTCAAATCTGATGCAAAGCAGTTTGAAAGTGGAGGCTGGTATCATGAATCAGCTAGTCAATCCGCATACAGCAACTGAAATTTCCAGTGAGCTTCTAAAGCCTTTAAGAGGAATTCTGTATTCCGGCTTGCATACAGTCTTTGTTGTAGGGCTTCTATTGATTGTCTTGTCGATTTTACTGATCCTGTTTTTATCACGACCAAGTACAACGAAACATGTTAAAATAAGATAACATGATAAAAAGTGAGGGATCATAATGGCATTTTTACAGGCAAATATTTATTCAAATGTGTTGGGGATGGAAGTCATGATGAACGTGATACTTCCACAGCGTACAGAAAAACTAATCGGGACTAGCACGACAGGAAGGAATGAGGATGTCCCTGTCCTCTACTTACTGCATGGGATGGGTGGCAACCATAGCGTATGGGAAAGAAGAACCAACATAGAACGCTACGTGTCTGATTTAGGCTTGGCGGTCATTATGCCATCGACTGATTTAGGTTGGTATGCAGATACACAATATGATATGAAGTATTGGACTTTTCTGTCAGAGGAATTACCGGAGATTTGTCACGAGCTATTTCCTCAATTGAGTCGGAAAAGAGAGAAAACTTTTGCAGCTGGATTGTCGATGGGTGGTTATGGCGCATTTAAGCTAGGTCTACTTCAACCAGAGCGTTTTGCAGCAATTGCTTCTCTGTCAGGCCCGTTGAATATTGGTGCACGAGTGGAAGATTTATTGCTTCTTCGTAAAGAAGCTTATTGGGAAGGGGTGTTTGGTCCTTTGAATAAGTTCAAAGAGTCTGAACATGATCTGGTTTTTCTTTTGGAAAAAGCACTTCAAGAGGAGTGTGTGCTACCTCAGCTATTTCTTGCGTGTGGAGAACAAGACCCGTTGCTTCACGCCAGCCAAGATGTTTCAAAACGTTTGACTGAAGCAGGTGTCTCACATTTCTTTGATACAGCCGTTGGGAACCATGATTGGGCTTTTTGGGATCAATGGATTCAGAAAGTTATTGCGTGGCTACCGATTGAAAAATCAGAGATAACAGGATAAACCTGAGAGTACTTTCACTTATGAATGGAGAATCGATGTTCGAGGGTCCCTGGTCAGTAAAAAATAAATTACTAAGAAGTTAATATGCGGAATGTCTGTAACAAGGCGTTCCGCGTATTTTTTTTATTTCTTAAAAAATAAAAGTGCATTACTTTTGAAAAAGAAATCCAAGCTCCTTACAATTAAATATGTAAAGTAAAATTTTATTTATTGTGATTGGAGGGAGAGACGTTGAATAAATTTAACAAGTTTGTATTGTGTTTAATCATTCTTATTGGGCTGACACTTTTGGCACCATTGATCCTCTTCAATAATCAGGCAACGGTTCTTTCATTGCCATTGGCGTATCCCAATTACTCTTTATTTATCCATCCTGCGCTCAATCTATACTTGTTTTGGGCAAGTATCATTTTGTTTGTGCTATTGGTGGGTGCTTTTTTCGCAGTCCTCTTTTTACCAAAAAAGGAAAAAACGGTGACCATTAAAGAGGAACATGGCGAGCTAAAGATTGAAAGAAAGAGTATTGAAAGCTACGTTGCTGCAAATTTGGATCGAGCACAATTTATACAGCAGCCAAAAATCAAGGTTAAGATGACGAAGAATAAAATCGTGGTCAATATCTTTGGGCGCTTTAAGGCTTACAGCGGAATCGTGCCTAGTACGGAGTTGATGCTTGCTGACATTAAAGCGGATATCCAATCGCTTTTAGGAGTAAAGGATCGACCAATTGACATTGTTGTTGATTTTGTCGATTATGTGGGAAAAAAAGAGCAAAAATCCAGAGTTGAGTAGAGAGGTGAATAAAGATGAATGAGATTTTTGAAAAGTACAAATGGTCGATTATCGGTGGGCTGAGCGGCTTTATTTTAGCAATTTTGTTTCTCACAGTAGGATTTTTTAAAACACTTTTGATCCTTATTCTAACCCTGGCAGGGATTTATGTAGGTTTCTACTTACATCACTCCGGACTGCTCCAAAACCTTTTCAACGACAAATCATAATAATTTTAATATTGGAATGGTTATAATATAATATTATTATACTAAATAAATTAAATCAGGAGGTAAAGAAAATGGATACAACTAAACCAGTAACAACACCAGTACAAGAGGTAAAAGGCGAACTAACGTATGATGATAAAGTAATTCAAAAAATCATTGGAATTGCTTTGGAAAATATTGATGGCCTACTCACAGTTGATGGAGGATTCTTTTCTAACATTGCAGAAAAATTAGTGAATACAGACAATGTGACTTCTGGGATCGATGTAGAAGTAGGCAAGAAACAAGTTGCTGTTGATTTAGACATTGTTGCTGAATATGGCAAGGATATCTCTAAACTGTTCACTGATATTCAAAAGTTGATTGTTGAAGAAGTTCGCAAAATGACAAGTCTAGAAGTGATTGAAGTCAATGTGAATGTTGTAGACATCAAAACCAGAGAGCAATATGAAAAAGACTCTGTAACGGTTCAGGATAGAGTAGGAAATATGGCTGAAAGCACTGGTGAATTTGCTTCTAATCAAACAGATAAAGCAAAAAAAGCAATTAATAAAGGAACCGATAAAGCAAAAGAACAGATGGAACCGCGCGTTCAATAAGTTCGTTTAGTCGGTTATCATTAAGTAAAGAATAGAAGAAAGAAGGAAAAGAACATGGGATTTATTTGGTCACTTTTAGTAGGAGCATTGATAGGTGTGATTGCGGGTGCAATTACAAATAAAGGCGGATCGATGGGATGGATTGCAAATATTGCCGCTGGGTTGATTGGTTCAGCTATCGGCCAGGCATTACTTGGCAGTTGGGGACCTAGCCTAGCAGGCATGGCATTGGTTCCATCCATTATCGGAGCCGTGATACTAGTAGCGGTTGTTTCTTTCTTTGTTGGAAGAAAGTAGATAGACAGGTATAGAAGAATAGATTTATTCATAGAGTCTAGGAAGACTCTATGAATGGCTGAGGCCCTCATCAAATGTATGACTTGATGGGGGCCTTGCTTATTACTGTATAAATTATTGATGAGCATTATTTAGGCTTATCTATTTCTAGCGAATCTAGGAATAAAGTAATCATTCGTTTGAAGGTATCTTTTTGTTTCTTTTGTTGACGATAAGCAAAGCTTTCTTCCACGTGTGTAAGCTGATTGTCGGTAACGTATTGTTTCATCAAGACAACCTGCTGATTCAGGTACTTATCGCCATCGAAGATTTTTTTGTATAGCTGTTTTTCCTTTGATACATCTATTAGTAGACCAAATAGTAAATGTTGAAGACCGTTAATTGCTGTAAAACTGGATTCTACTGAAAAACCTGCAGAACGCAAAATGCCTAACAAGTCATTGTAACGTGTCAGACGAAGTGATGAAGAAGGAATAGTACTCATTTCGATTTCAATAGAGCAAGGAAACTGCTGGTACAGCTCGTAGTAGTTTTCCATATAAGAGAAGATTGTCTGTTTCCAATTTGCTGATTTTTCCGGTGTCTCAAAATGGCGCTCGATCTCGTCCACCATACTTTGTAGAAGAGCCTGTTTATTTTGGAAATACCAATATAAGGCAGGAGCTTGAACACCAATCCTTTTAGCGATGTTGCGCATGGATAATTTTTCGATATCCGGTGTTTCTTCTAAGAGTTGAAAGGCAGCCTCGATAATTTTTTCTCGAGAGAGTTTAGTATCCATATTTTTTCATCCTTTAGTCTGAATTTTAAATAAATGACTTGAATTTACTCCATATAATATGGTAAATTATGGGTCAGTCTGTTTTACACTGTTAAATAAGTAGCTATCAAACGATCCGCTTGTGTCTCGCGGGTCGTCTGTTCCTATTTATCATAACACATTCCCCAGTTAATAAAAGGGTTGCCTGATTAGGGGAAACAGGCCAGTTAAAATGGGAAGTAGGGGATAAAATGACTATTGTTATGGACCATGTAAAAAAATACAAAAAAGAAACTGCGATAGCTTTATTTACAGTAGTAATCATGGTCATGTCTGCTTTATGGCAGCCAAAACTGTTGCAACAAGTACTGGAAGCAATTATTAAAGAAGATAATGAACAAATGAATTCTTTAGGGATTTATTTAATCGCTATCGCAGGCTTGGGTCTGATTGCCGGAGTCTTTAATACGATATTTTCTGCGAAAGTTGCACAAGGAGTCAGTGCAGATATTCGAGAAGCAGCTTTCCGCAAAATACAGACATTTTCATTTGCGAATATCGAAGAGTTTTCTGCTGGAAATCTAGTAGTTCGATTGACAAACGATATTACCCAAATTCAAAATGCGATAATGATTGCCTTACAGTCATTATTTAGAATACCGATTCTTTTTATCGGAAGCTTTGCTTTGGCGATGACGACATTGCCACAATTATGGTGGATCATTGTGTTGCTTGTCGTTGCAGTTATTATTATCACGATGCTGTCTTTTTCTCAAATGGGCAAGCATTTTATGATTATTCAAAATTTGATCGATAAGGTCAATAGTTTAGCAAAAGAAAATCTGCTCGGGATTCGAGTAGTGAAATCTTTTGTACAGGAAAAAAATGAGTTGGCACGTTTTAGCAAAGTCAGCGACGATTTGACGACGCACAATGTGATTGTTGGAACCTTGTTTTCAGTAATGATTCCCTCTTTTATGCTAGTTGCGAATCTAGCTGTTGCAGGTGCGATTTTCTTTGTCAGCGATCTGGCAAAGGATGATCCAACATTAATCGGTGGGATTGCGTCATTCATGAACTATCTAATGCAGATCATGATGGCAATCATTATCGGCGGAATGATGATGATGATGACTTCTCGTGCGGCCGTTTCAATCAAACGAATCAAAGAAATCATGGATGCTGTTCCTGCGATTACTTATCCAGATGTTCCGGAACAGGAATTGGATGGCAGTGTTGTATTTGAGCATGTGAGCTTCCGTTATCCGGGAGATGATGCAGATACATTAAAGGATGTTTCGTTCACTATTAAACCAGGTGAACAGATTGGGATCGTTGGTGCAACAGGTGCGGGTAAATCTACCTTGGCACAGCTGATTCCTCGATTGTTCGATCCAACCGAAGGACATGTAAAGGTCGGTGGAGTCGACTTGCATGATGTCAATGAGCATAGCTTGCGTAAGGCAGTGTCCTTTGTTTTGCAAAAAGCTATTCTGTTCTCGGGAACGATTTCTGAGAATCTGCGCCATGGGAAACAGAGTGCAGATGAAGAGGATATGACGAGAGCAACACAAATTGCACAGGCAAGAGAATTCATCGAAAAATTAACGTTACAGTATGAAGCACCAGTGGAGGAGCGAAGCACGAATTTTTCCGGTGGTCAAAAACAGCGATTATCGATTTCTCGAGGGGTCATTGGAGAACCGAAAATTTTGATTTTGGATGATAGTACCAGTGCGTTGGATGCACGGTCAGAAAGTCTTGTGAAAGAGGCGCTAGAAAATGATTTAGGAAATACCACGACGATTATCATTGCACAAAAGATTTCATCTGTTGTGAATGCTGACCGTATTCTGGTGCTGGATAAAGGGCATCTTGTTGGCGAAGGGACGCATAAAGAGCTGTCTGTCAACAATGAGGTGTATAAAGAAATCTATGAAACACAACGGGGAAAGGATGAGGTAGAATGACTGATTTGATTAAAGCAAGTAAATTCTTCTATCATTATCTGAAGAAGTACAAGCTGTCCTTTCTGATTATTTTTATTACAATCATTGCGGCTACCTATCTACAGGTAAAAGCTCCACAGTTTATTGGAGAAGCCATTGAAGAGCTGACCAAGTATGTGTTTGCTCTGAGCCAGGGAGTCGATGATAAGAGTGCGTTTATCAATGTAATTCAAAAGCTATTGATATTCTATGTATTGACTAGTGCAGCGAACTTTGTTTACAGTATCCTCTTTACTCAAGTAGTAGGAAAATCAACGAATCGTATGCGAATCGGTTTGTTCAATAAATTAGAAAAGCTGACGATTCGTTTCTTTGATTCTCATAAGGATGGCGAGATATTAAGCCGTTTTACCAGTGATTTGGATAATATCCAAAATAGTCTGAATCAGGCGCTGTTGCAAGTGCTAACGAATGTGGCACTGATTGTCGGTGTATTGATTATGATGTTCCGACAAAACGTTGAACTAGCATGGGCAACGATAGCATCTACACCGGTAGCTGTTTTGATAGCTGTAGTAATTATTCAAAAAGCAAGAAAATATGTGGATATTCAACAGGACGAAGTCGGAAAACTGAATGGCTATATGGATGAAAAAATCAGCGGCCAGCGCGTGATCATTACCTATGGGTTACAGGAAGAAACGATTGATGGTTTTGTTAAGCATAATAAAAAGGTTCGAGAAGCAACGTTTAAGGGCCAGGTTTATTCTGGTCTGTTGTTTCCAATGATGCAGGGAATGTCATTAGTCAACACAGCAATCGTGATTTTCTTTGGTGGTTGGTTGGCGCTGAATGGCGATGTGGAACGCGCAGCAGGTCTGGGCTTGATCGTTATGTTTGTCCAATACTCTCAACAGTATTATCAGCCATTGATGCAGATTTCTTCCGGCTACAGCATGATTCAGCTCGCTGTAACAGGGGCGCGTCGAATCAATGAAATGTTTGATGAACCTGATGAAGTTGATCCTGAAAATGGTAAGCAAATCACTGGTGTTCATGAGTCCGTCTCATTAAATCATGTTGATTTCGGTTATGATTCCGATGTACCGATTCTGAAAGATGTATCAATCAATGTAAACAAGGGCGAAATGGTTGCACTCGTCGGACCTACGGGCTCTGGGAAAACGACAATCATGAATTTACTGAATCGTTTTTATGATGTAAATAATGGCTCAGTTACTTTTGATGGAACAGATATCAGAGAAATTGAGTTGAGTAGTCTGCGCTCCCATGTCGGGATTGTGCTACAGGATTCTGTACTGTTTTCCGGAACAATTAAAGAAAATATATCCTTTGGTAAACCAGAGGCAACCGATGCAGAGGTTTTTGAGGCGGCAAAACAAGCGAATATTCATGATTTCATTCTTGCACTTGAAAAAGGTTATGAGACAGAGATCACTGAAGAAAACAATGTCTTTAGTACGGGGCAAAAGCAGTTGATCAGTATAGCTCGTACGATTCTGACCAATCCATCTTTACTGATTCTGGATGAAGCAACTAGTAATGTAGATACGGTGACAGAAGCGAAAATTCAGAAAGCAATGGATGAAGCGATCAGAGGGCGGACTAGCTTCGTGATTGCCCATCGGTTGAAAACTATTTTGAATGCCGATCGAATCGTTGTTCTACGAAACGGTGAAGTGATTGAAGAAGGGAATCATCATGAGCTGCTGAAACAGCATGGTTTCTATTCAGAGTTATACCACAATCAATTTGTATTAGAATAATTAAAAGCTTAATCCTTTGATATTAAAGGGTTAAGCTTCTTTTTTTTATATTTAAAAAAATGATAAGGGGCAGAAAAGGGGCAACTATATCTGAATTTCGTCTAGCCGTTCAATCAAATGGTTTTGCATGTTTTTGGTTGTGTGAGTATATATTTTTAGCGTTGTTTTAGAGTCTTCGTGCCCAACCCTATCCATGATAGCCTTTAGTGGTATTCCAAGCTCTGTCAATAGAGAAATGTGTGAGTGTCGCAACATGTGTGAAGAAACCTTTTTATCTATTGACAGAGCTTTGGCACTTGTACGCAAGGATAAATTGTAGGACTGAAGAGACAGAGGCTTTCCATTTCTAGTTGTAAAAATATAATCACTTGAATCATTCTTTGCATTATTCTCATCAATCAGTTGCTGCAGAATAATTTTAGCATCTTCGGGCAAGTCTACACTACGGTACGATCCAGTGTTTTTTGTAGTGGTTTTTATTTTGTTGTCATAATCATATGTACCTGAAACGATTATTTTATCTCCTGTGAAATCAGATTCAGTAAGTGCTATCAACTCGCCATATCTAATCCCGGTTAAAAAGAGGAATTTAGTTATGAGTGAATATCTTGGCTGTTTATAATTTAAAAGTTGGTATTTTGCCAGCTCGCTTACTTCTTCTTTTGAAAGGTAGCCTTCCTTTTCGCGTATTATATCCTCTTGCGTTTTAGGCTTTCTGGTTAATGACACACCAGTAATGGGATTATAATCTAGCCCGTAACGTTTACTCGCAAACTTGAATATCATACCGGTGAAGGTCTTTAAATGAATTACATAGTTATAAGAAAGATTCTTTTCAAAATAATAATAATCCAACATATCCTGTATCAGATTACTCGTAACATTTTTAACTAAAACATCATCGCTGATATAGGCTGAAATTAAAGAAATGTAGGTTTGGCCAGTTTTATAAGAGCTTGCCTTTACTGTAGGTTTATATTTTTTGTCCCATTTTTCTTTTAGCTCGCCGAAAGTAACAGGAAGCGTTTCTTTGATTAACAGCTTATCTTGTATTTTTTTATTTAGGATTAAATTGGCTTGATTCCACGCCTGTCTTGATCCGCTAGTAAGCGTAACAGAAACCTTTTTCTTCTTTTCAGTTAATGGATCAATATAACGTTCTATATACTTAAATTTTTTCTCACTTATTTGTTCAACCCACAATTGTATCACTCCTATTTTTCTGATAAAATAGGCATAGTTAAATAAGCCTATTCAGGTTTTATTTTCAGTAGCACATCCTCAAAGCTTGCCGGCAGGGGATGTGTTTTTTATTCTGCAATGTACTTATCAAAACCAATACCGTCTGTCGCAACGGCATCCTTTTTAGACAATATCCAAGAACCAAATCCATTACCCGATTGGTGCTCAAATGTTAAATCAGCACTATAGTCATTCTCAGTTGTTGGGAAACAAACTTGCATAGTTGTGTCTCCTTCATCGGCTCCAATTACGTGAGAAGGAAGTCCGAATTTAGCTATTAGTCCTTCTAACGTTGCTTTTTGGATAACTAGCCCTTCGAAATCTTCATAGCTCATTGTCTGAGATCCTGGTTGAATATCATTTACAATTTTATCTAGTTCAAAATAGTTGGTTCGATCATTGTTTTTAGACGATTGACTTGAATCAGCTGTTTTCTCTTCTTTTCTGAATGCTATGAGCTCATAGCTGATTTTAGGATTTGGCTTAACAGTAGCATTCCCTTCTTTATCAATATTAACATCAGTAATTAATGAAATTTTTACAGAATCGCCATAAGATAATCCTGTAAACTCGTATTCAAATTCCCCTTTTTCGCCAGATTTTATCCAACTATTTGTACTATTATCAGAATTTTGATCCTGAACGAAGACATAAATTATTGTATTTGGATCTGTAGAGCCCGAAAACTTGAAATCACCTTTAGAATCTGTTTCAAAACTTCCGCCATTTCTATAGTCAGGAACACTTACATCGATATTGGTTTGTTTGATAGTAGTAGTGATTGAGGATGAACTTGTATTTTCTTCTTGATGATCAGCTTCTTTATTATTTTGACAACCTGTTCCAAAAAATAAAGGCACCGATAAAAACAATAATAACTTTTTCATATTAACCCCTTCTTATGATATAATATTTTTACATCAGGTCTCAAAATAGTGGGGCATTAAGCTGATCAGTGTTGCTGCACTGTTCGGCTTTTTCTGTTTTCAAAAAGTAAAAGTATTCTTCTGGTAAACCATATAGACTACTCAATTCATTAACTGTTGAAGGGTACTGGTCATGGTCTTCAAAATATAGTTCTTTGATCAACAATGAAGAAAATTGGTTTGCTTCTCGTTCAGTTTTACTTTTTGAATGGCTGTTAAGGGAATAGTAACTGGCAATATCAGAATGTAAAATCCCGTGCCCTAGTTCATGGCCGCATATGAAAAAACGATCATTTGAATCTTTTATTTTGTTACTTAAAAAAATAATTTTATCCCCGAGTATGGTATCGTATCTCCCTCTTGGGTTATCCAAGAAATCAACATATTTAACTTCAATATTTAAGTATTCGCAAAGTACGAACGGATCAGTGGTGCCAAATTTCTTTTTTAATGATCTAATAAGATCGACTATTTCCAATAGCTTCACCTTCAGTTTTCAAGTTTCTTTTTCTTTTCGAGCTTTTCCCAAAAAACGCCAGTTAATATATCTTTCACTCTTTGTTTTTCGTCTTCTGTAAGATTTTCGCCTCCGTAACTCATATTTACATTTGAATCAAGCATTTTATCCAACTCGAGAATATCCTCTTCTGATGCCCATTCTGGGGTAGTTTCAGTTGGTACATTTTCGCTATTTCCTGTTAAGTAATCCATAGACACATGAAGGTATGTAGCAACTTTCAATAATTTATCAGTCGACGGTGAGCTCTTATCCCATTTTGTAATTGAACCACTAGATAAGCCTGCGGATCTTTCAATCTCTGCAAGGCTAATTCCTTTTTCAAAAGCGAGTTCTTTGATTCTTTGTAATACAGTCATTTTTTCACCTCGGAAAATTTTCTTTTTCAAAAACGTTGACATGGAAAATATTCCGTGATATATTATCGATGTAGGAGATAACATCACGGTAATATATTACTAAACACTCAATATAAATGCACGCCAATGCTGATATAGTGGTGTTTATTTCCTATGAAATCAGTATAGAATATTTTCCGAAGTAATGCAATAGTAAAAAGAGAAAATATTCCGAAAGAGGTGAGAAAATGATTTACGATGTGGTAAAAAACTTGGCAACACTTAGAAAAGTATCAATAAACAAAATTGAAACTGATTTAGAATTGTCAAGTTCTACAATTTCTAAATGGAACGTTTCTATCCCAAGAGCTGATTCTTTAGATAAAGTCGCAAGATACCTTGGAACTACTTCTGAAAAAATTTTAGAGCAATCAAATATACAAAATAAGTAACTGTCAATTACATTTCTATGATACTTCAAAGTGTTTCATTTTACCAGTTAGAGAACTCTTGTTCTCGTTAATCGATTTTTAATGTCACAGAGAAAGAAGCTAATTATCAAATATAGGAGGGAATAAAATGCCAAACGAACTCAGAAAAGCAGATTTCAAAAAAGAGTTCAACTATTCGGAATCTACGTATCAACGTCGAATGAAGGAATTTAAAAAATCTGAATTCAAAGCTGGTTACAAAGCTGTCACTGGAAAAGAAATATGGATTGATCTAGATTCATACAGACAGTTTAAGGATTGGAAAGCAGAAAACAGTCTTAGGGTAAGACAAGCTGCTACAAAGGAGGGGTAAACGTATGCAAAAAATTCATTCACTACGGCGGCAGGGTTTGCTGCTAATGGCTTTAGGGTTGGGAATCGTGATTGGACGGACAGGGATAAATGAGTCGCTTGTTGTTTTGATAGTGCTAATGATCGTCTGGTTATTTTCGTATGATTTTGCAGTAGAAAATCAATTTGGAAGGAGAAAGAGAAATGAGAGGAAAGCTAACGAGTCAGCAGTTAACAGTATTGGACAGAATGGACGCCATGACAGCTACAAATAATCCGTTTGAGATTGTATCTGATGTGATGAATGCATCGACTGATGATCTTACCACAGATGTATATTGTAGCGCTGTTCTAACTAGGAGAGAAATTACCCAAGTGATCGCAGTATATCTTGAGACTCAGAAGAATAAAGTCTGGGCGGGGAAACTTTAAGGAGGAAATAGAAATGACAATTGATACCGTAATTGAAGAAAGTATTAAGTTCAAAAACGAAAAGACGAACGAAGAGGTCATTCAGTTTTTTGAGGAACACAATAATAGAGTGTCACTTTTTGAACTATATACATGGTTAGGCGTATATGATAGCGAAGGAAACAGAGTATTGAATTTTGATGGAACAACAATAAACGATGATTAAACAGGAGAGTGAACTGGAATGAAAGGTAAATTATTAGCTTATGGGTTTCAAGTTACAGAAGAAGATGGGGAACAATGCCTAGTTAAAGTTATTTCAAAAATAGGAGATCGGTTTAAAACGAGATTGCGGTGGCATGAAGAGGAACCAGAAAAAATTTACATCGACCGACATTTCACGCGTGGTCTTGAAACTATCAGCGAATCCGATGTCATTACTAATCACAATGAATTGCATTCAGGAGCTAAAGACGATTGGTTGGCATTTAAGAAAGATTTTCCAGAGATTAAATCATTTATGTGAGGAGGGTATTTATAAATGAATCACTACACTTTAACAATTACAACTGGAAGTCTAAATAATCCTAAATTACTGGAATTCGAATGCAACACCTTTGTTGAGTTTAAAAGAAAGCTATTGAAGCGATTTGGGAATATCCAAGGAACCAACAAAGCAATGAAAGAAAAGAATCGCGTCAAGCAAGGAATTAAACAGGCAACCTGTGTTGAAGATGTCATTGACGTTTTCTTTGATGCAAGTTACTGGCATTTAGATTTAAGAGTAAAAAACAAGAGCCAGACACGTCTGCCAACGAGTCCAGCCATTAAATAAATATTCTAATCAGCTACATTGTAGCACAAAACAGGAGGAAAAAGAATGATTATTACAGTCAATATTGAAGCAGAAACACCGGAGGAATACAGAAAAGGACTGCAGGCTTTGAGTGATGGTTTGTCACAAAGTGAATCAATAGCGGTGATCCCGACACCTGAACTAATTCAGGCACCTGAGAAAAAGAGTGATCCTGTTCCTGATTATCCAGGTTTCAAAAAGACAAGTTATTTCTATACCCCAGAATCAGACAGTTATCACGTATTCAAAAAAGGGGATGAGATCCCAGAAGGGCAAACTTATTTTGAACTAAGCCAGTCAATCACTAAAAAAGAATACGATGCAGGGATTAAGAAGCAGAAAGAAGAAGCAGCTGCAGAAAAAAAGACAGGAGATCCGGCAGCCTCTACGGACTCGACCTCAGGCACAGAACCATCAAAAACTGGGGAACCAGCAGAGCCTACTGAAAAGGAAGATGTAGAAAAAGACGTATCAGCTACACAAGGAAAATACCCGGATGCAACGAAATCGGACATTGTAGTAGCGATGCAAGAAGCTCAAAAAGCCGGTAAGCTATCAGCGGTAAAATCTGCTTTAGGGCGTTTTAATGCAACCAAAATTAGTGAGCTAAAAGAGGAACACTTTTCTGCATTCCTGACAGATCTGGAAGTTTTAGTAAAGGGGTGATTGTATGAATGCTTATGGAATTATCAGAACAAAAGCGAGAATGTCCCAAGCCGATCTGGCTGAAAAGTTACAAGTCCCAACGTACTATATCAGTCGCATTGAACGGGCTGAAAATCCAGTCCCTACACTTCACTATTATGAGAATTTCAAGCGGGTTTTTAACGTCACTGACGAGGATATCAAGGCGGTGAGAGCTATTGAGTAGCCCAGAGGTTCATGCAAAACTAAGCGCTTCTGGGGCTAAACGGTGGCTCGGCTGCACACCTTCTGCACGGATGGAGGAAAGCTTTTCTGATAGCTCGTCGATCTATGCAGAAGAGGGCACAGCCGCCCACAGTTTAGCTGAGCTGAAGCTTAAAGTAGAAACAGGGAAGATTAAGAAGCCTGCTTTTAATATCCGCTATAAGCGATTTAAGCGGGAAAATAGTTACTTTAATCCAGCGATGGATGATTACGTGGACGAGTATGTCGCACTTGTGCTGGAACACTATCACGCGTTGACCAATCCAGTTATTGAGTTAGAGGTAAAAGTCGATTTCAGTGAGTGGGTACCTGGTGGCTTTGGTACTTCTGATGTTGTGATCACCAGTGACAAAGTTCTTGAGGTCATTGATCTGAAATACGGCAAAGGGATTCCGGTATCTGCTGAGAATAATCCACAGATCATGCTTTATGGGTTAGGGGCTTATGCTGCCTATGATATGATCTATGATTTTGAATTGATCCGTATGACGATTGTGCAGCCTCGTTTGGGCGATATATCCACCTTTGAAATGTCCGTGGCTGATCTCCTGCAATGGGCGAATGAATACGTCAAACCTAGAGCTGAACTGGCTGAGAATGGAAAAGGCGAGTTCTATCCAAGCGAAGAAACTTGTCAATGGTGTAAAGCGAAAGCTGTTTGTAAGGCACGGGCTCAGAAGAATCTTGAAATTGCACAGTACGAGTTCCAAGATCCTGACATGTTAAGCCCAGAAGATATCAGTAACATTTTAGGGCAATCAAAAGAAATCGAGAACTGGCTTAAAGCTGTAAAAGACTACAGTTTAACCGGCGTTCGTGATCATGGGCTAGTCGTGCCAGGTTGGAAACTGGTAGAGGGGCGCAGTAATCGAGTAATCACAGATGTTGATGCGGTCAGCCTATTACTTGATGTAGAAGGCTATGAAGAAGATCAGATTTTCAACCCCCAGTCACTAAAAGGGCTGACTGAATTAGAAAAAGTGGTAGGTAAAAAGTATCTGACAGAACTGGTTGGCGATTACATCATGAAGCCGACAGGCTCACCTGTATTGGTGGTTGAATCAGACAAGCGCCCAGCGCTTTCAAGTGTAGCCTCAGCAATAGAAGAATTCGAAGGGATTGAAGCGGATGAATAAAGATATTTTCTTTCAGGGGTCTGGCTATCGAATTTTGGCACACAATGACCTGAATGTTGTTTTAGAAACAGAAATAGGCTTCGGAGATTATAAATTTCAGGGTTATTATTCGGACCTGCAAAAAGCTCTGTCTTCTGTCGTCCGTCGGGATCTTCTCATGAAAAGAGACCAACAGCTTGAAGCCAAAAGTTATTTAGCAGAACTAGAAAAAGTTAGAAACATCATTTTAGCGGATATAAAGAATAATCTTACTCCGCCAACAAGTAACGATTTGTCATTAGACGACTTACTACAATAGGGAGGGCTTTGATTGGATTCTATAACAATTCAACTTTCTGATGTGATGGAGCAATTAGATGCAACCTTGGTGGCGACTATAGAAGAAGTAACCACCGAAGACTTCACGGACGAAGTTAGAGAACGGGTTAGAGCGTACCTGCTTAAAGCTCTTCAAACAAGTTCATATGGTGCTTATGTAAATGCTATTTGCATGGGTTTTTCAGAACAGATTATTGACCAACTAAAAAAATAAAACGAAAAGAGGAAAACAATTATGGCGAAATTAGTAAAAAATACAACAGTGGTAACAAACAAAGTGAGATTAGGGTATGTGGAGTTGTTAGAGCCAAAAGCTTTCGAAGGACAAGAACCTAAATATTCAGCTCAAGTCATGATCCCGAAAGAAGATACTGAAACAGTTAATTTTGTAAAAGAAGCAATTAAAAACGCTTATGAAGCTGCCAAAGGAGAAACACTAAAAGGCGTGAAACCTGCTGGCTTGAAAACTTCTTTCCGTGATGGAGACGAAGAGTTAAACGACGACGGTGAGCCTAAGTTACCCGGTCATTATTTTATCAATGTCAGCAGCAAGAGAAAGCCTGCCATTTTGAAAGTGAAAAATGGGGTCAGAATTGAAACAAATGATCCAGAGGAAATTTACTCAGGTGTTTATGCCTATGTATCAATCAACATGTATCCTTACAACGTTTCTGGAAGCAAAGGGATTGCGGGTGGCTTGAATAATGTTCTCACGCTTTGCAAAGGTGATCGCTTCGGCGGAGGTATCTCAGCAGATGAAGCCTTTGGTGATATCGAGATCGAGGACGAAGAGGACGATAACGCTGATAGTATTTTCGGATAAAACTGAATAGGGTCGGAGACGGCCCTTTTCTTTATGGAGGATCTTATGGAATCAAATACAGAAAAAATCAAAAGAATCGCTGATTATGTGATCGCTGCGCTTTTAGCTAAGGGTGTCATTATCCAACGCTATGATGCTTATTCAACGAATAGTGTATATCTGAAATTTGATTGTGGACTGGCGAACTCTTTACGGATTGGTGATCACGGAGGAAAGAAGCATCTCAATTACATGTTTAAGGTGGACATCAACCATAAAGGTGGCTGCCTTATTGAAAAGGTAAAGTTTACTCAATACACCTATGGAGCGAATAAAAAGCAATTGGACAAGCTGGTTAAGCATATCCTTGATCATAGAGAGCGCCGGATAGTCAGTTACTTCCACGATGATATATACAAAGATGCGATGGAGGCGGCTTATAACAAAGGGAAAACTCAGGTCGGGTTTTGGAGCCATGCAACTTTCATAAAACAGGAAGTGACAGCATGAAAACATTGAATATTGATATAGAAACCTATTCCGATGTCGATATTAAGTTCGGTGTCTATAGATACGTCGATTCCCCGAACTTTGAAATTTTATTATTTGCCTATTCCATTGATGGCGGTGAAGTAAAGTGCGTAGATCTAGCTCAAGGGGAGAAAATCCCGGCTTCTATCTTAAACGCTTTACGTAGTCCTTACACAGTGAAAGTGGCCTATAACGCTCAGTTTGAACGAGTTTGTATAAGCAAGTATCTGTTTGAACAAAGTCTGTTTTTATCTAAGCCTTGGGCCTTTCAGGAAATGTTAGATCCGAGACAGTGGCGCTGTACAATGGTTCATGCTTGCCAGTTAGGGCTTCCAATGAGTTTGGGCCAATGTGCTAAATATATCAATGTGGAAGAGAAGAAAGACAGTCGAGGCACTCAGCTCATAAACTTCTTTTCTAAACCTTGTAAGCCAACAAAATCAAATAATAACCGAGTACGGAATTTACCGGAACATGATCCAGAAAAATGGCAGCTGTTTATTGATTACTGTATTCAAGACGTTCGCACGGAAATGGCGATTGCAAACAAACTGACTCCTTTCCCTGTTCTTGATCAAGAATGGCAAATATATCACCTTGATCAAGAAATCAATGATAATGGGACCGGCGTTGATCGCGAGTTTGCAGAAGCCGCAATCAGTCTAATGAATGAAGTTGCGGCGGAAAACATGGATCGCCTGAAAGAAGTTACAGGGCTAGAAAATCCTAACAGCTTGAAACAGTTCAAGGATTGGCTGGCCGATCAGGGCACCCCATTTGAATCCTTGGGGAAAGATTTAATTATAGCAGCCCTGCAAGCTGATAACCTACCAGAACAAGTGAAAGAAGCTTTACAGTTACGTTTGAAGCTATCAAACGGCAGTACGAAAAAATATATCATGATGGATAATGCCACCTGTTCAGATAATCGGATTCATGGACTATTACAATTTTACGGGGCGACACGAACAGGAAGATGGGCCGGGCGCTTGTTGCAGGTTCAGAACTTGCCTAGAAATTACTTAGATGATTTAGACTACGCCCGCCAGTTGGTAAAGGATCGGGACCGGGAAGCTATAGAAGTTTTTTATGATAGTGTACCTGATACGTTGAAGCAGCTGATCCGGACCGGTTTGGTTCCGCAAGGTGGCCGTCGGTTTGTTGTATCTGACTTTTCAGCAATCGAGGCTCGTGTCATTGCTTGGTATGCTGGACAAGATTGGGTGCTTGATGTTTTCCGCACCCACGGGAAAATTTACGAAGCAACGGCGGCGCAAATGTTCCACCTGGGAGAGGTTGAAAATTACGACTGGAAATCCAACGAAGGCAAAGAAATGCGGCAGCGTGGCAAAGTGGCCACCTTAGCCCTTGGCTATCAGGGTGCCGCTGGTGCCCTTACAGCTATGGGGGCATTAGATCAGGGAATTAGTGAAGAAGAACTGCCGGACATTGTTCAGCGTTGGCGTGAAGCCAACAAAAAGATCGTTAATTTTTGGTATGGAGCCCAGCGGGCAGTTGTTGAATGTTTGGCAGAAGGTGGCGTGAAGAGAGGCCCCAAAGGGTTGAAATTCTTCAAGAAAGGCGGCTTTCTATTTATCCAGCTTCCTAGCGGTCGGCGTTTGTCTTATGCAAAAGCACACCTAGAAGAAGGTAAATATGGTCCAGCTATCTTTTATGAAGGCCAGGGCGATAAGGTAGCCTTCCAGAAATTGCAGACCTATGGCGGAAAGCTGGCGGAAAACATTGTACAAGCCACTGCCAGGGATATTTTAGCCGAGGCCATGATCCGGCTGGACAAGAAAAATTACCCCATTGTGTTTCATGTACATGACGAGGTAGTTATAGAAATGCCCGACAAAAAAGGAGCCCTGGAAACAGTCAATAAATTAATGGCCGTGAACCCAGAATGGGCGGAAGGGCTGCCGTTAAATGCCGAAGGCTTTGTAACAGATTATTATATGAAAGATTAAGAGGTGAAGCGGATTGGGTAAGGTAGATGAAAAGATGAGAGACTGGAAAGATTGTTTATCGAGATATAACAATAATGAACGGCAAAATCAAGGTGTGCTAATCAGAGCTATGTTATTCGACCTCGAACAGATCAAAGTCGAGCAGGAAGAGCTACAGAATAGAAACCAGTTTTTAGAAAAATTAGTTGAATTGAATGACGAAACCATCGAAAAATTGCAAGATACTTCAAAAAATTTAACTAATAAATTGAAGGAACAGGGCAAGGCTGTTGAGATTCCTGAATTTCCGAAACACATGGTTGAAATATTTGACAGCTGTCGAAAAATGTCAGCTGATGCTATAAGATGTTTCCTTGATTTGTATTACCAAGATAACAATAAAGAGCTGAACTATTATTTCAACACCAATAGTGAGAAATGCTACTTTGCATTATTGACTGGGAATTACACCGTGAAGCAGGAGCAGCTTTACTATATCGAATTGCCATTCGCAAAAACTGTTAATGGGTTTGGACGTTTCGCTATAAGTTGCAAGAGTGAGAAAGAACAAATAGTACACACTAAGATTGATCTTATGCCTAATCAAAAAACAAAATTCACAGAATCAGAAATAAAAGCGATCGACGAGCGTTACTGGCCGTTTGCTGTGAAAGTAGAGGAGGAAAAAGATAATGGATAAAGAGAAGATAGCGGAAATACTCAATTCAGTTAAAGAAGTGATTGAGGAACTAGACGAAGAAAACCAAGGGGCTATGTATTATCTGAATGAAATAAAAGAATCAGCCGAAATTTTACTGTTTAGTGGCTATTAATATTAGGAGTGGAGGGAAACCTTAGGGAATTTAACGAATATCAAGACATATCGGAAAGAACAGCGAACCCTCATGAGGGGGAAATATTAAATTATGCGTTAGGTGTTGCCGGTGAAGCTGGCGAAGTGGCCGATCTCATAAAGAAAGGTGTTTTTCATGGTCATGGTGTAGATGATCTGGAACTTAAAAGTGAATTGGGCGATCTCCTTTGGTATATCTCACAGCTTGCCCGCTGCTATGAAATTTCTTTGAATGATATTGCTACCTCTAACATTGGAAAACTGAAACAGCGTTATCCAGAAGGTTTTAGTTCAGAAAAAAGCATAAACCGGGATAGATAGGAGATTAACAGAATGAATTTATTTGAATTCATGGGAGAGCATCCTTATCTGACAGCTTTCATCGTATACATGATCTATTATGCAATTTTGAATATTTGCCAGGTGATTATCTCAAGTAAGAAAGGGGAATGATCGTGAAGGCCCACGAAATAAAGAAGCTTATAAATGAATGGGGCGGGTATAAAACCCTAGACTCCATTTTCGAATATTACGGAAAACCTTACAAATGTCCGAACTGTCAAGGCAGTGGCTTTTACATGAAAGAGGTTGTTATTCCAAATGATGATCCTTCGTGGTTTTATCCGCCAGCTGTTAGACACGAAAAAACCGAGTGCCCGTTGTGTAATGGTCACGGGTGGACAGAAAAAGAGTACAAGCCAAAGATGGTGCAGAGCGGTTGGGAGGCAGAAGAATGAATACACTGAAGCAATGTTTTGAGATCCTGGGAGCTGCTGATAAAGACAAAGTGAAGCGAGTGATCGAAAGATACATCCTAGAAGGCGACTGGGACATAGACGTCGTTTTAGCTGCACTTCTTATTGCAAAAGCGAATGACAAGAGCAGAATCATGAATGTGATCAACGCAGAATTAGAGAGAAGCGTTAAGAATACTGACTAATTGAAAGGAAGTAGGTTATATGCAACGTCCGAAAGACGAAATAACCCAGCAAGTGAATTATGACGGTGAACTGAATCTTTCACTTGCCAGCACCAAAACCGAAAAACGTTGGAAAAATCGGACGATGAAATGGTCTGAGTTCCTTCAACGTTTACAGACCCCTACTATTACCCAAGAAACGGCGGCCGATTATGCAGCAATGCCCAAGAGCCGCCGGGACGATATAAAGGACGTGGGCGGCTTTGTCGGTGGGTTTCTGAAAGAAGGGAAGCGGAAGAAGGGCAACGCTGAAATGCGAAGCCTGGTCACACTTGACGCCGACAGCACCACGACTGACTTATGGGAAGCGGTCAACCTATTATTTGACCATGCGGCTGCTGTTTACACGACACACAGCCACACCAGTAAGAAACCACGCTACCGGTTAATCTTTCCACTTAGTCGGCCAGTAACCGCCGAAGAATATGAACCCTTGGCCAGAAAAATAGCGGAAATGTTCGGCATGGATAACTTCGATGATACCACCTATCAGGCTGAACGGTTGATGTACTGGGCCAGCCACAGCATAGACGGCGAATATTTCACCGATCACCAAGATCTGCCTTGGGTGAATCCTGACGAGGTTCTGGCCCAGTATGTAGATTGGAAGGACAGCAGCTTTTGGCCGGAATCCAGCAGGGGGCACTCGATCAGGGAACGGCAAGCGAAGAAGGCCGGCGATCCATTAGAGAAAAAAGGGGTTGTTGGTGCCTTCTGCCGCAGCTATGACATTGTTGCAGCTATTGAGAAGTTTCTTCCTGAAGTTTACGGGCCAACCATTCACGCCGATCGTTATAGCTTTTTAGGGGGTTCCACCTCCGGCGGCTTAGTAATCTATGAAGATAAATGGGCGTATTCCCATCACGGTACCGATCCGGTAGGCGATCAGCTGGTGAACTCTTTCGATCTGGTCCGTATTCATTTGTTTGGTGATCTGGACGAAGACGCAAAACCAGGCACACCGCCGCAGAAAATGAAAAGCTATCAGACTATGAACGAGTGGCTGCAAGAAGATGAAACTGTGATAACCCAGATGCGGAAAGAGCGACTAGGGGAAGCTTTGGACGACTTTGACGGGCTTGATTTAGAACAGAGCTCAGACGCAATCGAAACGGGCTGGCTGACCTTTGACGGTCGAGGTAATCCAGAAGTTAATACGTACTTACTGGCACAGGAGGTCGTTTCTGAAATTCCGTTTTTCTATGATGGTTCGGAATTTCTACGATATGACCATATGAAAGGCATTTGGGTTGATGGCGCCGACGAATATTTAAAGAGCTATCTGACTAACCGGAAACTTCTAAAAGAATCTAAGATCCGTTATATGAGTGAATGTATTGCCAGTATTAAAAATCTAGTATTTAAAGAGGAAGGTTTCAAGGAGATGGATGTCAATAAACTAGTGCTTGCTAATGGGGTGTACGATCTGAAAGAGGACAGCTTTTCCCCTGGCTTCGATAAAAATTTATATGCCAGAAACAGCCATCCAATCGAATATGATGCCAGTGCCGATTGTCCAGTCTTTGATGGTTATCTGCAACATGTGGTAGGTCCTGAAAATGTGGATTTTGTTTATGAGTGGTTTGGCTATAACTTCTATAGAGAATACGCGATTCAGAAGCTTCTATTTTTACACGGGAGAGGTGGGACAGGTAAGTCCACTCTAGTAAATATCTTAAAGCAGATGTTAGGCTCAGATAGCTATTCCGCTGTTAGCCTTAAAAGTTTAATGACGGAACGGTTCGCCCCAGCCTGGCTTCACTGTAAAACGGCGAACTTTGACACCGATGCAAAACCGGAATACTTGGCCGATGGTTCTTTATTGAAGCAGTTGACCGGTGAAGACACGATTTACGCCGATCGTAAAAATCAAGATCCTATTTTCTTCTATAACTATGCAAAATTGACGTTTGCCATGAATGAGCTGCCAGCTATGCGAGATTTCACCGGAGGACTACGGCGACGGGTGATTATTTTGAGTATTGATAAAGAGCTGACAGCGGCAGTGAAAAAGAAATATCCTTTGGAAGCAATGAAGCAGGAAGGGGCCGGCATTTTTAATAAAGCAATGAAGGGACTACGTGCGGCGCTTGATCGGGGGACGTTTTCTATATCGGAAGGCATGGATAGCGACCTACAACGATGGATAAGAGGGAATGACGTACTTTCTCTATTTATTGAAGATGAATGCGAAACCGGACCGGATAAAAAGACACCCGTTTCAGAAGCGTATAGCGACTACGTAACGTACTGTAAGGGATCAGGCTATAAGCAAATGACCCGTAACAAGTTTAAAACCAGAATGGAAGAGTTGGGCTATGAGAATAAACCCGTAAAAGTTGGGGGAAGCTCCGTCCGATGTTGGGTAGGAATTGACACAGGAAATGGCAGTTTTTGAAGTTACATTTGAGGTTACATTTTTTGATTAAGTGAGAGTTGAAAATCATAAGGCACCTAAGTAAGTTACAAAGTTACAAATTTTTTCGAGTCATATAAATTATTGTAGCTAAGAAAAAACGTAACTTTGTAACTTTTGTCTAAAAGGTTACAAAAAAATGTAACTTTTGTGCGAAAATGTACCCTGTTTTGTAACCTCAAAATCCTTTCATACCAAGGCGAATCAAAGAAAAGTTACATAGTTACATTTTTTTCTATATCTCACACACAAGGGTATATAAATAGTATATGTACATATACTCATATAATAATAAATACGTATATATATATAAGGAGTTCAGAAAAAATGTAACCTTGTAATTTGTTAGAAATATTTTTTAGGAGGTTTGACTGTGATTCTTGAGAAGGATGTGGAGAGTTACTTCAAGAAACAAATAGAAAAAAAGGGGGCATGGTGTCCGAAGTGGGAATCACCAGGAACCAGGGGCGTACCCGACAGGCTTGTATTTTTACCCGAAGGCAGAATCACAGTGGTAGAAATGAAGAGGCCGAAGGGCGGCGTAGTTAGTAAGTCGCAGAAGAAAATAGCTGAAAAGCTTAGAGATTTGGGCCATTCAGTCTGGCATTGTTACAGTAAGGAAGAAGCGGACTGGCTTATAAATACATTTGAAGAAATGGGCTGGCTGCAATGAAAGCCGTATTACACCGATACCAAGACTATTCAAAAGACTGGATTCTTGACCACCCCTATTGTGCTTTACTGCTAGACATGGGACTGGGAAAAACTCTTTCCAGTTTGTCCGCCATCGTGGAATTATTAACCACGTTTGAAATCATTGAAAATGTTCTAGTGATCGCCCCCTTAAGCGTGGCTGAAAAAACATGGACCGATGAAATAGAGAAGTGGGATCACCTTCAATACTTGACCACTTCCAAAATTTTAGGCAGTGAGAAGCAACGACTGGAAGCCTTGAATAAAAAAGCGGATGTCTACCTGATCAACCGGGAGAATGTAGTCTGGTTGGTGGAACACTTTGGAAGAAAATGGCCGTTTAAAACGGTGATTATAGACGAACTATCCAGCTTCAAGTCCAGTAGTTCAAAACGATTTAAGGCGTTAAGGAAAGTGCGTCCATTCATGAAACAGGTGATCGGCTTAACCGGAACCCCAAGCCCTAACAGCTTGATCGATTTATGGGCACAGATTTATTTACTGGATCAGGGGCAGCGTTTAGGGAAAACAATTACAGAATATCGCAACCGGTATTTTGTTCCAGCACAGAAAAATGGCCATGTTGTTTATAGCTGGCAATTGATCCCAGGGGCAGAAGAACAAATTTATGAGAAAATCAGCGATATTTGTATCAGCATGAAGGCGAAGGACTTTTTAAAACTTCCACCACGAACAGATAACATTGTTGAGGTTGAACTTTCGGAAGAAAGCAAGCGGAAATATAAAGAGTTGGAACGCCATTACGTTCTTGAATTGGCCGACTCCGATGTTGTGGCCAGCAATGCCGCTACATTATCCAACAAGCTGTTACAGCTATCCAATGGCTGTATATACGACGAAAACAACGAAGCCCAGGAAATACACACAGAAAAGCTGGAAGCCCTAGAACGCATCATGGAGGACGCACAGGGGCAACCCGTATTAATCTTTTATCAATACAAGCATGATCTAGCTAGAATACAGCAACGATTCAAACAGGTAAAAGTGCTTGACGTAAAAGCCGGAGATATCCAGAAATGGAATGCAGGAAAGCTTCCGATGCTTCTAGCCCACCCGCAATCAGCAGGGCACGGATTGAACTTACAACAGGGCGGCCATATCATTGTTTGGTTTGGGCTTACTTGGTCATTGGAGTATTACCAACAAGCAAATGCCAGGCTAGACCGACAAGGACAACAAGATCCAGTTATCATTCATCACTTGGTGACTAAAGGAACCATCGATGAACAGGTAATACAGGCGTTGAAGAATAAAGAAACAGGGCAAGAAGCCTTAATGGCAGCAGTGAAAGCAAAAATACAGGAGGCGAAAGCGAATGTCTAAAGGATTAACGAAGCACCAACTTGAGATCATTAGTGCTGTTGCCAGCAGAGAAGCTGCAAAGCATGTGGATCAAAAAGAAAAACGTCAAAAAGCGGAACAGCGCGAACGGAATCTGAAAAATACAGATCTGTTGATGAAAAACTACACGAAACTTAAGGCGATGGCTGAAGAGTATGAAAACGAGGTAGACGAATACGAAGATACGGTACTTGATTTAGCAACTTTGAGCTTAGAGACGTTGGAGAAATACCATTTCAAAACAGTAAAAATGATCAAGCATGTAGATGCAATGATCAGAGCCTATGAATGGAATTGCAGTAAAGGGTTGCCCGAAGAAAAACGCCGATATGAAGTCTTGAAATATCGTTATTTGGTTGATGAGAAACTGACTGTTAGGCAGTTATGCGATCGATTAAACACTGAGCAGGCTACAATCTATCGTGATACAAAAATTGCTATTCGAGATATGTCGGTGCTGTTGTTTGGAACTGCAGCAATCGATTTTGCTTAATGATAAAAACATGATAAAAAATGCAAGTAGTTTCATGTTATTATGATAGCGTGAAATAAGTTTAAACAGCCGTGAAAACTCCTTTTTTCGATTCGAATACCCATTTTTCATTTTTCATACACACGGCCGTTTTTATAAATCAGATTAAGCACTCATGGAAAAAATAGAGAAAGAGGTGATCCAACTCCTCAATTTCTTATTCAATCCGTGGGTGTTTTTTGCATAGAAAGAAGGTGAGACAATGACATTGACAGATGAAAAACAGGCAAAACTGACTGAAGAGATAGCTATTTTAGCCAACGACCTTATGAGAGAATGGCCACCGGCGAGAAATAAGCAACGAAAATTCATTCTAGCCTATATTGCAAATGGATTTATCAATGGATCGGAAGCGGCGAAAAAATCAGGTTACAGCGCTAAAACAGCTAACACGATAGCTTCCAATATGCTGACGGGAGTGAAGAAGTATGAACACATTCCACCCGTTATAGCAAAGCTGAGGGCTGCTTACGACGAACGAACGACGGAGTTATCTATTGCATCAGGTACTGAGGTTTTACAATATCTCACTTCCGTCATGGAAGGAAAACAAAAAGAGCAGACCATTATAGGCGTTGGAGAAGGTGCTCAGGGGATCATAGATATAGACGTAGGCGCAAAGGACCGGATCAAAGCAGCTGAGCTGTTAGGCAAACGTCATGCATTGTTCACCGATAAAGTTGATCTCAATACAGGTGATATTGTCGTGAAGGTCGGTGAATGGGATGCAGACGAAGAAGAAACCTAAAATAATTCTTGAGTTTCCTTTTCCCTCCAAAGTCTTTAACAAGCACATGTTTGATATCCGCGATGATTATTCTAAATTTACAGAGATTCATTATGGCGGTGCATCATCCGGAAAAAGTCACGGTGTAGTTCAGAAGGTCGTCCTTAAAGCTTGCAAGGAATGGAAGCATCCAAGAAAGGTCCTTTTCACTCGAAAAGTTGGCCGATCGATTAAAGACTCCATCTTTGCGGATGTACAAGCCTGTTTGTCGGATTTTGGCATTCTAGGCCGCTGCAAGGTCAATAACACTGATTATCGTATAACATTGCCTAACGGGGCTGAATTCCTGTTTAAAGGCATGGACGATCCGGAGAAAATAAAATCGATCAAAGGGCTGTCTGATGTGGTCATGGAAGAGGCAACAGAATTCAACCTTGAGGATTACACACAGCTAACACTACGGCTGAGAGAGCGAAAGCATAAGCAGCGACAAATATATCTAATGTTCAACCCAGTCAGCAAATTGAACTGGGTTTTTAAATATTTCTTTGAACAAACTATTGATCCATTGCGTACTGTTATCTTTCACACAACGTATAAGAACAACCGCTTTTTGGATGATGATACAAGACAAGTCATTGAGGATCTGGAAAAGCGTAATCCAGCATATTACCGAATTTATGCACTTGGAGAGTTTGCGACATTAGACAAGCTCATTTTTCCTACGTATGAGAAAAAAGTCATCAATCGACGATCTATCCGGCATCTACCGTCGTTTTTCGGTCTCGATTTCGGATTTGAAAATGATCCATCTGCATTTATGCATGTGAAGATTGATGAAAAAAATAAAACCCTGTATATCCTGGAAGAATATGTCAAGAAGCATATGCTTAATGATGACATTGCAGAAATGATTAAAAGCCGAGGATATGGTAAAGAATTTATTTATGCAGACTCAGCAGAGAGCAAGAGTATTACAGAGATAAGGCTTAAAGGAATTGATCGAATCCAGAAGGTCCAAAAGGGTAAGGGATCGATTATGCAAGGAATACAGTTCATCAATCAATACAAAATTGTTGTTGATGATCAGTGCTTCAAGACTATCGAAGAGCTTGAAAACTATACGTGGAAAAAAGACAAGAAAACAGGCGAGTACATTAATGAGCCTGTAGACACATACAACCATACGCTAGATGCTGTTCGATATGCCTTAAGTACAGCAATATTTAAACTTAAGGAAAGTACAATCACTAATAAAATTCAAGCTGTTAAGGCTTATTTTTAGAAAGGAGCTCACATGGATTCTAAATTTTTAAAAGGATCGCGATTTAATCCTCATTCAAATGACATTTTTCGGATGTCTGCAGAGGATTTCGAAACAATTGATTTTCAAAGCGAAGTATTTATTAAGCGATTAGAGCACTTCATCAATCGACATAAGAAGGATCAGTTGCCTAGGTTGCGAGAACTAAAAAGGTATTATCTTAGTGATAATAATATTAATTACAGACCAAGCAAGACGGATGAAGAGGCTGCGGATAATCGTATCTCAAGTGACTTCGCCCGGTACATCACGACATTTGAGCAAGGATATATGCTTGGAAAGCCTATTGAGTATAAAAATAAAAATGAAAACGTAATGATGAAAATTCGAGAATTCCAGCAAGAGAATAATGAAGCCTATCATAATAACTTAATCAAGACGGACTTGTCTATCTATGGTCGAGCCTATGAACTCATCTATACGGATGAAGAAAATAAGGCGATTTCTGTCAGACTGACAAAACTTGATCCTGAGCAAACATTTATCATTTACGATGATACAATCAAAAATAATTCTTTGATGGGTGTCAGATACTATGATATCCCGTACGAGGAACACAAAGTGAAACGAGTATATGAAGTTTATACATCTGATGCTATTCATAGATACTCAAATGATCCGAACCGGCCAGATTTAGGAGTAACATACAGGGAAGACGAGCAAGAAGAGAATCACCTGCACGGTGTTCAAATTAATGAATATGCAAACAACGAAGATAGAACAGGGGCCTATGAAGCTGTTTTAGATTCGATTGACGCTTATGATCTCTCTCAATCCGAACTAGCAAATTTTCAACAGGACACAATTGATGCAATGCTAGTTATAAAAGGAAACCCCTTCACAGGGACTGACGAGGAGACGTTTGACGAAGATGGTAACGTAAATAGAAATTCAAGGCTTGGAGTGGTTAGAGCTTTCAAAAAAGCGAGAGTAATGATTTTAGACGATAACCCCAACCCAGAAGGATCAGATCCAGATGCCTTTTATCTAAAAAAGGAATACGATGCGGAAGGTGCTGAAGAGTACAAGAAACGACTTGTTTCCGATATTCTTCGTTTTACATTTACCATCGATTCAAATGATGATAATTTTTCTGGTATTCAATCTGGTGAATCAATGAAGTACAAGCTGATAGCAAGTGATAATCGGCGTATGATTCAAGAGAGGTTGTTTGCTAAAGGGTTAATGAGAAGGCTGAGGCTCGTAGTTAATCTGTGGAAAATCAAAGGAAACGAAGCAGCTGGTTATGATCAAATCAATGAAACAAATATCATTTTCATGCCAAACATACCTCAGAATATCAATGAGCTAATTACTAATGTGAAAAATGTGTATGGTTTGATCAGTGATGAAACAAGCCTTGAACTTTTGAAACAGTTCACTGGTGTAGATGTGGAGGATGAGAAAAAGCGGTTAGAATCGGAAAGTGATGAAACTACTCGCAACCAACTCAAGCGAAGAAGTGATGTAAATGGTGAAGAGTAATTCAAAATATTGGTCAGATCGCTTAGATAATATCTTTTCGCATCTAGATCAAACAGATATGGACTTTTTTTATCAATTGCAGGATATATACAGCCAATACGCTAAAGAGATCCAGAAAGAAATTTTCTCCTTTTATCAACAGTATGCAAAAGATAATAATATGTCGCTTGCAGATGCTATGAAGAAGCTCAGGAAAGAAGATTTAAGCGACTATGTTCAAAATGCTAACAGATATAGAGAATCGCTTGAAAACAATCAGCAAGCCCTCGACAGGCTCAATGAACAATACTCTGGAGCTCAAGCGACAAGACTCGAAGCACTGTTGGCTAGTGTAGAATATCAGCTGCTTTTGATGAACGGTAGATTACAGCAGTCGTTTTGGGAGTATCTAAAAAATGTAGTCAAGTATGTTTACAAAAAAATCGTTTATGGTAACTCACCTAGCACCTTAGACGCCGAGGCAATCAAAACCATTTTAAACACGAATTGGAATGGAAATAATTTCTCATCATTGATTTGGGGAAATACAGATCGGCTTACTGATGAAATAAGAAAACTTATGATCGATGCTTTCATGAAAGGGCTAAGTCCCATTGAGATTGCCAGAGAACTAAGAAAGAAGTTCAACGTGTTAAGAGTTCAAGCTGAGACGTTAGCGCGTACAGAAGCTACTCAGGTGGCTAATAGCACAGCTGCAAAACGATATAAAGAAATGGGGCTTACAAGTTACCAGTTTTCAGCACACATTGATAGTCGAACCAGTGAAATTTGCAAAGAGTTTAACAAAAAGGTTTTCTTGTTAGACGATTATGAGCCAGGGTTAAATGCCCCACCTATGCATCCAAATTGCCGCAGTGCAATTTTACCAGTATTAGAATAAATCAGCATTGGCCTCAGTCAGTGCTTTTTATATTGTCTTTTTACTGCTAAAGACGCTAAAGAAAAAGCTGTCTAGCCGCCGGGCGTTAAACGAGTATCGTCTAATGGACGTAAAACGGAGGTCAAACATGAAACGAAAATTATTTTTACCAATGCATTTACAGTTCTTTTCAGCAGATACCGGAAGTGAGGGACAGTCGACTAGCTCACAGGAATCACAATCTACTAAAGATTCTAAAACGGAGAATAATGAGCAGGATAAAAATGAAAATACGGGTAAAACATTTTCTCGTGATGATGTAGCAAAAATGATGTCTGCCGAAAAGGCAAAGTGGGAAAAGGATCAAGAGCAACGAATCGAAACTGCTAAGAATGAGGCGGCAAGATTGGCAAAACTTTCAAAAGATGAGCGCGAAAAAGAAGAAGAGAAAAGTCGATTAGCAGACATTGAAAAAAGAGAGGCTGCTTTACGATTAGGAGAACTTCGAATTGAAACAATCACTCAGCTTGAAAAAAGTGGTGTTCCTGTAGATTTTTGCGATATGGTACTGACCGACGACGCGGAACAAATTAAAACAAATATTGCAGCTGTAAAGAAAACATTTGATGCAGCTGTAGAGAAAAAAGTCGACGAGCGGTTAAAACAGTCAACTCCAAGAATTGCTTCATCTAGCTCAGGAATGACTAAAGCGGAAATTATGGCTGTAAAAGACAGCTCAGAACGTCAAAAATTAATTGCTGAAAATCGAAATCTATTTTAGGAGGAAAAACAATGAAAAATATTTCAAAAAAGAATTTTATGAAAATGAACTTGCAAATGTTTGCAGCTGAAACAGATCTGACAAAATTGGATGATCTAGGAGAAATCAAATCGATTGATTTTGTCAACCGATTTGAGGCGGGAATTAAAGAGTTACTTACCTTGCTCGGCGTTACTCGAAAAATTGAATTATCTCAGGATATGAAAATCCAAATGTACGGCTGGGACACAAAGCTGAAGAGTGGAGAAGTCGGTGAAGGAGAAGATATTCCGCTATCTAAAGTAACACGTAAGAAACTCAAGGATTATCAAGTAGCATTTAATAAATGGCGTCGTGCTGTATCTGCAGAGGCAATTGCACGTTATGGAGCTTCTCTTGCAATTGATCAAGCTGACAATAAACTGTTGCGAAAAATCCAAGGAGGAATTAAAGATAAGTTCGTCACTTTCTTAGGAACTGCTCCTACAAAAATCACTGCAGTAGGATTACAGAAAGCCTTGGCTCAGTCTTGGGGAAAACTTTCTACTTTCGAAGAATTTGACGGTGAGCAATTTGTATCATTTGTAAATCCGATGGATGTAGCTACTTACTTAGGCGATACTACGGTGTTAGCAGATGCTTCTAATGTTTTCGGAATGACGTTGCTGAAAAACTTCTTAGGCACTGCAAATGTTATCGTTTTGAATGCCATCCCAGAAGGAATGGTTTATTCAACAGCTGTGGATAATATTGTATTAGCCTATCTAAATATGAACACTTCAGATCTAGGTGATATCTTTGCGGATTTTGTCGATGAAACTGGATTGATTTCTGCTACACGAGGACGCACATTACGTAACGCAACATTTGAATCATTGTTTATGAATGCTTTAGTATTGTTCCCTGAAATTCCAGAAGGAGTTGTGGAAGCAACAATTGAAGTGGCAGAGGTCCCAGCGCCAAGCGGTGATTAATATGATTGAACAAGTAAAACTATTCCTAGGTATTACTGACGAAATACAAGATAAATTACTGCAACTCATAGTTGAGGATAGCAATGATCGGATCATCGCTGTTATCAACATGTTTGCCAAACTCAATGAAACGGAACCCGTGAAAGATATACCAGAAGAACTGAAATTTGTTCACAGAGATGTGTCAATAAAACGATTTAATAAGATAAACAGTGAGGGCGCCTCTTCTGATAGTGAAGAAGGGCGTTCTATTTCTTGGGAAGCGTCATATTTGAGCGAATATGAAGACCTGTTGGACCAATATACGAAACCTAAAAAAGTAGCAGGAAAAGGGACAGCGAGGTTTTTGGAATGAATTATAACGAACGTTGCTATCTTATACGTGACAAGAAAAAAGACGGGTATCTTGGCGAGGATGTGGTCGGTGGAGTCGAAGAAAAGGTTTGCTGTTATCAAGGGACCTTGACTCAAAATGAACAAATAGGATTTTTCGGTTCATTCAAGCAATCAGCTTTTAAACTGCACATTCAAGGAAAATATGAGGACTTTTCAAAGATAAAGTATCAAGGAATAGAGCGTTCAATTGTTGCTAGAAAATACCATCGTAATTCTACGGTGGTGATTGTCAATTGAGTGTATCGGTTCGCTGGATTGGTATTGATAAATTTATCAGAAAAGTTCGGTTTAAAAGTAAGCAAGTGCAAGCAGAAGTGGATGCCGAAGTAATGCGCGGGGCTTTTAGGATTGAAAGAGGCGCTAAACTACGAGTAGCCGTTGACACAGGAACAACAAAGCAACGAATACAAGTCAGAAAAATCAAAAAGTACAAAGCAGAAATACTTTCGCCGACTCACTACTCAATTTATCTCGAAAAAGGAACTCGAAAAATGGTTGCTCAACCTTTTTTACGTCCCGCCGTAGATGAAGAAAGGCCTCGCTTGTACGAAAACTTGAATAAAATTGTGAAAGGGTGATAGACATCATATGAAATATTCTCCAATGACGGAATATTTAAAGAGCTTAGAAACAGGGCTTAAAAAATTAGAGATTCCAATTCTATATAAATTGCCGGACGAATCGTATCCAGAGCCTTTTATCGTTATTGGTGGTCATAGTGATGATGATAGTCAAAGCGCAAAAATCGGTGCTGCTGTTGTACTAACAGATGTTCAGATAGATGTTTATCATCCGATGACTGGCCGAACAGGTATAGAGGATTTGCTTTACAAGGTAAAGGCCTGCCTAGGTCGTCCGCAATCCGTAACCAGCGAAATATTGATAGATGACTCGATTGGAAGAGAAGTCTATCACATAGTTATTCAATTAAAAAATTATGTAATTTAGGAGGAAAAAACATGGCAGATGTAATTAATAACGGGATTACAAAACCTACCGGAAAACCATTAAATGCCAAAAGAGTTTGGTATTTTTTGCAATCAGTAGATGCACCAATCAATAGCCCAGCTGTTTTACCTGCGTTTCAAACAGAGGGGACAACAACATATGGTGGCGATGTAATTGACGAACAAACAAAGATGGGAAGAATCATTCAGAAATCCACAGATGAACAAAATATTGATTTAACACAATATTTTGTACCTGGCGATGAATCGATTGATATTATCAAAAAATCTAAAACAGAAGGAAAATCTGTTAAGGTTTGGCGCGTTGAGGTGGATGAAAGTCAAGCGGAAGTTGAAGGGGATCATAAGGCATATCCAGCAGAGTTTGGTTATGGGCTTGTCGATGAACTAGAGCTTAGTGATGGTGATGATTTTGTAGAAGCCAGCTACACACTCAACATTGTTGGGACTCTCAGAGAAGGTACATTTCCTCTGTCTGACGAAGACATTGATATGATTTCGAACATGTATGATTACCAACGGCCTGGTGAAACAACAGGGGACTATGACAGTATTCAAACTGAACCATCTACACCCAGTTAAACCCCAAGACTTGACCGTTTCAGATATTACTAAAAACAGCGCTATTCTGAAATGGTCAGGTAGCAAAGGGGATGTAATAGTAAAGAGAAAAGTCAAGCTTGCAACAGACTTTAAAGACAAGGTTGCTGGAAGTGTTGTGGAGAATCCGCATATTGTAAAAATGATAGGATCTAAAAATTTACTTCTTCCAGATTCTCCAAGTTTGTATGAATTTATTCAGACAAGATATGATGGTATAAAGGAACTTGGAGACGGAAAGATATGTTCTTTAACAAACTCTATAGCTGACAATCAACTGCAGTTTGTTCACTATTTCAATGTCATAGAAATGATTGAACGCTACGACAGCAACTATTTTTCTGATGAAGGTGCAACAACTGTTGCTGAGAAAGTAGCTATTGTGAAAAATGAGGTCATGTCTGCTAAGTACAGTCTGAACGGTTTTGGCTCAGGAGCTGCAGAGAACAAGCTAACAACAGCAGTATTGTACACGCTAACGAATGTCTGGGAAAATACAACAGCTTCACAGATAACTAATTCACAAGCAGTAGCAGAAGTTAAGAGAAGTTACACGAACGCTGCCTTTGTCGCAAGAATAGACGCAGATGGAATTTTCAGTATTTTAGCATACGCTCCAGCGGCAGACAGTACAACGCCGAGCGCTTTAAACGTTGATTATGTAAAATTTGAGTTAGAACTAAACGTTTATGAAAAAATAGAAAATGTTTCTTCTGGCTACATGTTTACTGGATTGGATAGCAACACAGAGTATACTGTAAAAGTTGTGAACAAAATCGGAGAGAGTGACGAAGTAACGTTCACGACAAAAGAGATCACGTATAAAGAAGTGACGATCACGGCCGATTTTAAAGACAAGATAGTTGGAAGTGTAGAAGAAAATCCAAATAAAGCAAGTTGGATCGTTTCGTCATGGGTACCTCCACCTGATATAGAATCAGATGAATTTACTCAAAGTGGATACAATTCTATTTATAAACTTGACGGCATAACAGAAAATTTACAAACAACTACAGCTAGCAGAACAACGCAGGCAGTTGCATTTCTTAATATTGTTGAGTCTATAGATAGATATGATCGTAACTATTTTATTGATCGTGGGGCAACAACGTTATCTGAAAAAACAATCGTTTTGAGAGAACAAGCAAAGAAATTAGAAGTTTCCTCAAGTGGTTTTGGCTCAGGAGCTGCCGGTGTAAGGTACATTTTAGCGTGGTGGGATTCAAAGGCTTGGCAAGGTGGTTACGCTCATACTAGTGATGTAATAAATACTGTTAGTAGGGAAATAGATATTAAAACATATCTATTGGATAATGGCTATGTAATATTAAATGTTAGAACAAATGGATCTAATGAAACGATTCCGAGTAACTTATCAATTGATTATATAAGTGCAAAAATAACAATACTAGTAGAAGAAGATTAGCAGCTGCTAGTCTTCTTTATTTTTTAGGAGGAAAACAGAATGACATTTTCAATCAATATTAAAAGCAAACCACTAGAAATAAAGTTTAATTATTCTCTATTTTTTAGAGCCAACAAAAAACTGGGTACGAAAGATGAAAAAGGCAATTCTATGAATAATGGTGCAGGGATCCTTTTCAGTAAAATGCTAGAGCAAGATGATGAAGCAGTTATTGATATTATCAAACTGGCAGCAAAAGACAAATACTCAGAGAATGATATCTTCGAGGCTATCGAGAATTATTCTGATGAGCATGGTGTTGGTGACGAGGCTGCAGGATATGACATGCTTTTTGAAGAAATGAAGCAGGAGATGCTTGTGTCCGGTTTTTTCAAGAAAAAAATATTGAAGTACATCGAACAAATGGAAAAAGCGGCCGAAGTCTTGAGCAAGAAAGAAGACGCAGAGAGCAAGACTCAAGCAGAAGCAGTCAAGGAACTGATCGAGAAAATGAAGAAAGAGCTCTCATAGTAGACTGTACACGATATGGTTTAACTGATATTGATAAGATTATGAACTGTTATTTGTGGGAACTCGAAGCAATTTTGGAAGGCTTATCGCTTAAATCAGTTGATGATCGAGAAAAATTAGTAGAACTGGCATTTAATCTTAGGTATGTCATGAATGCTAAAAAGCCAAAAGTTTCTAAAGTTTTTAAGAAAGACAAGGAAGAAAATAGAATCAAAAAGGCATTTCGAAACATTAAGGAGAAGGCCTATGATCGAGAACGAGTTGATCGGATTCGAGAATCATTAGAGTATTTCAAGAAAAGGAGGTAAGGCATGAGCTTATCAGGAGCAATTAATGCTGTAATCGGTGCTGACATGTCAGCATACACGAGAGCTATGGCGGATGTAGTGAGTGAGACACAAGCTGCTATGACTAGAGTGCAGCAGATCGCGACAGATAGAACGCAAGGAATGACTTCGCGAGTAAATAGTATTATGAGCGAGTTGCGTTCTTCAATTCCAAGTATTCTAAGTTTACTGCCTGAGTCAATGACTGCGCCATTCACTAGAGCTGGCGGAATGATTCAACGTGTAATTGCAGGCATCGGTCAACGAATTCCCGAACCGTTTCAGTCGGCTTTTTCACGTGTAGGAAGTATGGCGACTAGTGCAGTTTCAGGAGTAACGAGTTCTTTTCAAAGAATCTCAGGAGTGATGCAAAGTGTAGCAGCAAGAATCCCAGCACCAATCAGAACAGCATTTTCAGCAGTGACCAATGCAGCTACAACAACAGTGTCTGGAATCACAAAAGCATTTAACAATATTTCTAAAGTATCTGGGAATGTCAGTAAGGCTATATTAAATGGCCTAGGAAATTCTTTTAGTTCTATGGGGAATAAAGCTACTAATGCGCTGAACAGTATTAGTCAAAAGTTTTCTTCAGCTACGCAAGGTACATCAAAATTACAGTCTGGTGTCATGAGTATCGTATCAGCAATGGGATTAATGGCGGTTGCTAGCAAAGCAATCAATATGGTCACAAGCTCATTAGATGGCGCGATTTCCAGATATGATACATTGAATAATTTTCCT
Source organism: Enterococcus sp. 9E7_DIV0242 (assembly GCF_002140975.2). Classification (NCBI taxonomy): domain Bacteria; kingdom Bacillati; phylum Bacillota; class Bacilli; order Lactobacillales; family Enterococcaceae; genus Enterococcus; species Candidatus Enterococcus clewellii. The sequence goes on along the minus strand of NZ_CP147247.1, from coordinate 2,015,964 downwards.
CGTATGATGGAGCAACTCGGATTTAGTACAGAACAAGTAGCAGCTTCCACAAACAAGCTGAAAGACGGCATCGATGGATTACCAACACGATTAGATGATGTAACGAAGAATGTTCAGCGGATGACGGCAATTACTAAAAACCTTGATAAATCGACAGATGCGGCGTTAGCATTAAACAATGCGTTTCTAGCATCTGGATCAAGTACAGAAGACGCAAGTCGAGGTTTAGAACAATATGTTCAAATGCTTTCAACAGGTAAGGTAGATATGCAATCTTGGAAAACTCTACAAGAGACAATGCCGCTTGCTTTGCAGAAAACTGCTGAAGCGTTTGGTTATACTGGTGAATCCGCTCAGAGGGATTTCTATTCTGCTTTACAGGAAGGTCATATTACATTTAGCCAATTCCAAGATAAATTAATTGAGCTGAATGATGGCGTTGGTGGATTTGCTGAAATGGCTCGGATTAATTCGGCTGGAATTAGGACTTCATGGAAAAATCTAGGTTCAGCATTCGTCAAAGGTACAGCAAACATTATTGGTGCAATAGATGAAGCAGCAAAAGCCAATAAGATGCCTACAATTGTTGAAACAATAGATAAAGCAAAAGATGCTGTAAATTTTTTATATGGCGAAGTTGCTACAGTAATTCCGAATATCATGAATTTAATTGCAAAAATGTCTGAGGGTTTTCGAAAAGAACTTAATTTTGATGATATTGGTAAGAGTGTAAAAGATACTTTCTCAATAATTAATAATGTTCTTGATCATTTAGCAACAGGGGCTGAACTGACAGCAGGATCAATCGGTGCGATCAAGAAAGCTGTTGAGGATGTTATTCCTAAATTAACCATTATTCTAGGTTTGATGAAAATGCCGGCTATCTTGGGTGCAATAACAGCTGTTACAGGAGGTTTTGCTACATTTCTTGGTATATTTGGCGGGCTGGGTCCTATTGCTGCTGGTGTAGGTGCAAAAGTAACCGGATTGATCGGTCTTTTTCCTAAAATCGGGACAGGATTAGCTGCTGCATCTGGCGTTGGAATGTCGGCACTGGGTAATATGACTACCGCAATGGGAACAATTGTACAAGTCGCTTTGGCGGCTATAGGACCAGCAGCAATTCTTGGTTTAGTGATAGCGGGTCTTGGGCTCATCAATCAACAGTTTGGTGAACAAATCAATCAGCTGTTAACTACAGTGACAACAGAAGGGCCGAAAATCGTTTCTACTCTTGTTCAAGGAATTGTCAGCAAACTTCCAGAATTGATTGCTTCGGGTACACAGTTGATAAGTTCAATTGCAACTGCGATTGCAGCGAATCTGCCAACAATCGTACAAGGTGGGGTAAATATTATTGCTTCGCTCGTTCAAGGAGTTGGCTCAAACTTACCTTCGTTGATTCAATCAGCACTATTAGTTATTGCCACATTAGTCAATTCATTAGTATCTGCTTTACCTCAATTGGTTATGATTGGGATGGAATTATTACTTAACCTAGTAAATGGGATAATTGATAATATTCCTCAGATCGTAACTTCAGTACAGCAAATTCTAGATACATTTGTAACTAATGTTATTGGTAATTTGCCTCAAATCATCGAAACTGGTATTCAGATTTTAATGAGTCTAATCAATGGAATTACTCAGTTATTGCCACAACTATTACCAGTGGCACTTGAAGCCATTCTAATGATTATTCAGGGCTTGATGTCTAACATCCCTATGCTTTTAGATGGCGCGATTCAAATTGTCACAAGCTTGTGTGAATTCATTGTACAGAACCTTCCTATGATTTTAGAAGCAACTGTACAAATCATCCAGGCGTTAATCCAAGGGATTGTGGAGAATTTACCTCAATTAATCAGTGCAGGGTTTCAAATCATGATTATGCTAGTAACATCAATTGTTCAAATGTTACCCGAAATATTAGCTGCTGGTTGGGAGATTATTAAATCTTTAGCGAGTGGTATTCTTGAGGCTATTCCGAATGTCCTTCAAGGCGCTTGGGATGGAATTAAGAGCGGATTTGCATCTGTGTGGGATTGGATATCTGGAAAGTCAACTGAAGCAGGTAATCAAACGGCATCCAGCTATGAAGAAGCCGCAAACCGGATGCAAACGAAAACAGATGAATTAGTAGCAAGCACTTCTTCTAGTTTTGGAACAATGAGCGCATCTGCCTCAACGGCCTCGACTAATATGTCCACGAATGTAAATGGAGCAATGTCGAACATGGCTAATCTGAGCCAAGGATATGCTCTTGATCTTCAAAATGGTGTAACGAGCGCGACAAACTCAGCAAGCCAACTTGGATCGATGGATTTCGAAAGCTTGAAAGCTAATACGCTATCTGCACTACAAACTACTGGTTCACAAGGTGCTTCTGAGATTGAAAATCTTTCAAGTGACATCACGCAAGCCAGTAGCACGGCAGCTACATCAGGAGTGGAAAACTTCGAACTGTTGAGCACTGGCGTAGACACAGCTATGACAAACATTACTACGAACTCAAATGCTAGTTTAACCACACTTGCTAACGATACAAGTAATACTACTGGAAAGATGGCGCAGTCAGCCAGCACTGGTATGAGTAATGTTAGTAGTTCTTTTCAAAGTGGGTTTAATCAAACTATCGGCATTTCTCAAAGTAGTGTTTCGACTATTGGAAGTATATTTGGACAGTTGAGCTCTCAGTTGAATGCAATCGGGGCAAACGCTGGGTACGGACTTGCAAACGGGTTAGCAGCTTCCGCCGGTGCAATTTATTCTACTGCAAATGCTATCGCTCAAAACGTAGCTAATACTATGCGAGCCGCTTTAGATATTCACTCACCTTCGAGAGTAACAAGGGCCATTGGTTCTTATACGGGGGAGGGTTTTGTAGACGGTCTGGCGTCACAGCAGAAAGCAGTAATTAATCAAGCTCAAACTTTAGCGAATGCCATCAAAGAGCAAGACTATGAGGCAAATGCAAAAATGACAGCTGATACTAATCTTAATTCCTATGTGAAAACTTCATTATTAGATTCAATAGATGATGATGTTAAAAATGTTGAATTAAGTGAGTCGAAAATCGAAGTGCACAACGAGTTGATAGGAGATAAGATTTACACGATCGTCAAGCAAAAGGATGCTAGAAAAAAATTGAAAAATGAGTTTCTGAATCCATAGGAGGAAAGCAAAGTGGATGTATTAATTGAAAAAGGAGAATCAAGTACGAAGCTTTCCTCTTTAGGATTGCTTGTACTTGATTTTCAAGACACATCACCAACGATTGAATTAAACAAAAGAACTGTAACAGGACGAAACGGCAGTGTTTACGCGGGAGCTAGATTTACTGAAAAAACAATCAAGGTTTCTGGTAGATTGCTTACCCAATCAAATTACCATTTCGAAGAAACAAAAGATGTAATCAATGCGCTACTTTCGGATGTAGAGCCGTTCTATATAACGAAGATGTATCCAGAGGAAAACTTTCTTTATGAGTTTGAACGGCCAGGAGAAAAACTGTCTGATTTTGATTTATTTGATATTCCTCATATACCGTATAAATATAGGTATAAAGTAACTATAAATGGGTCTATCAACTATTCATTTCTGGGTAAAAGTACAGCAGGGCTACTTTTCAATTTTAACGTGTCATTTACTACAGCAGAAATGCCCTTTGGACAAACAGTGCCAGTCGATAAGGTAATCACTAAGAATTTTATTGAGTACAAAGGTTCCGCTATGTGCAGTCAGTTGGAGTACCCATGGTATTTAAAATTAACTTCGAATCAAGAACAAACAGGATCTTTTACTGTAAAGATTGGTGATCGAACATTTCTGTATACTGCGAGTGCAAAAATAAAAGAAGGAGACATTCTTCTATTGAAAGGTGTGGAAAATACTTTAAATGGTGTGAACGTCAATAATCATACTAACTATGAGCATTTTGAACTTCTACCTTCAGAAGAAAATCGAAATGCTTTTTCTACTACTTTTATAGGCACTGTTCAATTGATCAACTTCACAGAATTCTACAAGTAGGGAGGAGAGACTGATGCTTAATTTTATTAACGAAAAAGGGAATATAGTCTCTGCACTTGCTAAAGTAAAAGAAACTAAAGCAGTTAATGGAGAAAAGTCATTGAGCGGTACAATTTATCCTTCTGACAATTCTGAAGTAACAGGAATTGATCGAGGATGGAAGCTTAAGTTCAATAATGAGTTTTACTATATAACCTATGCTTTACCGATTGATTTAGGAAATGCACTGGAAATAGAATTCGATGCAGTACATGAGTTTTTTTATGACTTTTCAAAAAGTGTTGTTCATGAAGAGTTGAATGGTTCTCATACAATGCTGACTTATCTTGAATTTATTTTCAAGGATTCGGGGTATTTGTATAGATTAGAAACTTTTGTTTCTGCTTTTGAAAAGGAAAGTTTCGGTTTAAAAAATCGACTCACTCTTTTTAATGATATCGTCAACAGTACGGGGGTCGAGTTTAGTGTATCCGGTAAAGTTGTACGGATACTAGACAAGGTCGGGACTGATTTATCAACAATCGTAAAAAAAGGCTTTAACCTCCAAGATTTGAAGTTAGAAAAAAACATTGGTGACTTTATCACCTATAAAAAGGGATATGGAGCCTATTATGATGAAGAGGATCATAGTAAAGGCCGGCTAACGGTACAATACGCTAGCCCACTTGTAGCTGTCTATGGAACATTAGAGGGCGATCCAGTTATTGACGAGCGATATACTGTTTCTGCAAATTTATTAAGTAGAATTACTGAAGATGTAGAAAATTCTTATTCCATTTCTGTTCAATTGGATATGGAGGACCTGACTCTTGCTGGTTATGAGTACGAACAACCTCAAGAGGGTGATTACATCATGGCAATTAATAAGGATTTGGAATTTGAGAAGAAAATCCGGATTGTTTCGTTTTCTAGTGAATACGATATAGATGAGAATTTGATATCACATAGAGTAACCTGTAATTCTATTGGAGTAATCGACCGCATAGACGCCTCTGAGTCCTCTATAAAAAAGGATATTGCTGAGTCATTACAGATTGCAAAAGATGCAAAAGACACAGCAAACACGGCGGCAGTGTCTGCAAATGGGAAAAATACAATATTTTATGGGCCGGATGAACCAAAGACAAGTAGGGTTGGTGACGTGTGGTTTCAAACAGTTGGAGAAGAAACTGTAATGAAGACATGGAATGGAGCAGAATGGGTTCCTGTTGTTGATACGAAAGAGAACAAAGAACTCAAAGAAGCAACTGATCAGGCAAAAAAACTTGCTAATGAAGCTGCGGAAGAAGCTCAACTGGCTACCGAGAAAGCCAATGATGCGATAGCTGAGGCTGATAATAGCAAAGAGCTTGCCCAACAAGCTAAAACCGATGCTTCAAACGCTGCGAGTGAAGCCTTGAAAGCAAAGGCAGACGCTGCATCTGCTTTATCAGAAATCACAGGTGTGAAGACGGAGCTTTCCACAGAAGTTAAGCGAATTGATGGGGAACTATCAGCAAAAGTATCTCAGACAGACTATAACGCTTTGAAAGGTACTGTAACATCGCAGGGGACAGCAATTACTGCCAATACAACAGCGATATCACTCAAAGCGAACAAGACTGACGTTGATACATTAAAAGATAGAGTGTCTAAAACAGAATCAAGCTTAACTCTTCAATCCGGTCAGATTACTGCATTAACCACAAAAACCGATGGTCATACCACTCAAATTTCAAGTTTACAACAGACTGCCGCTGGTTTAGTTAGTTCAGTTAGTCAGGTGGAGTCTGACATAAAAAATGTAAGCAACAGGAATCTTCTATTCAACTCAACATGGAATCTAGGAGACGGGGGTTGGCTTGGGTTTGCTAGTGGCAGATATGTTAAATCACCGGAAGAGGATAAAGCATCAAGTTCACTATTGTACTGTGGGGCTACTACAGCAGGAACGTCACAGATGCGTAGTGAGCCTATCTATGTTGAAAAAGGAGACATATACACACTTGCATTTGATGTGAAAACAAACATGTGGGATGCAGCAAGGAATGCTGTACTGTTTGGAGTAAGAATTTTTCCAGAAAAAGATACGGCGAATTCAAGTGCTAATGCGTTACAGAATGTACATTTGTATACAAAGTCATACTTTAAAGCAACAGAGGTAAATGTCTGGAAAAGATTGTCACATACTTTTACTGTAGCAGAATCAGGCTATCTTAGAGTGCTTCCATACAACGGAAATACTAATACTTCTGCTGTTCATCATTATAGAGAGGTTTCTTTAATCAAAGGCAGTGTAGCAGTTTCTGATTGGACTGCTGCCGCTGAAGACAGCGCAACAGTAACACAGATTTCAACCATTGAACAAACAATAAATAGTATTCAATTGACCGTCGAAAACAAAGCCGAGAAAAGCCAAATTACCCAACTATCGGATCAAATAAATTTAAGAGTTTCAAAGAATGATGTAGTTAACCAGATAAATGTTTCAAATGAATCTATTCTAATTGCAGGTAATAAAATCCAAATTACAGGACAGACATACATCGAAAACAGTGTAATAAAGACTGCGATGATTGCTAATGCTACAATAACTGATGCAAAAATAGGAAGTGTCTCAGCTAACAAAATGACTACAGGGACATTGGATGCTTCTAATGTGAACGTCATTAATTTGAATGCTAGCAATATTACGACAGGAACTTTAACTGGTCCTAATCTATCAATGAATCTAATTACTGGTGAAGTTCTTTTTCGTAAAGGAATCATTCAGAACTCAACCGGTAAAATAAACATCGATTTGAATAATAATCTAATGTTTTATAAAGGTTCCAATTTCTCAACACTTTTCGGCGAATACGGCTTGATTATTTATGATGGTGAACCTACAACATCCTTCATTTCTAAAACTGATCCTAAGTTGAAATTAGGTTTTGGGATGTTCGGTTATTATCCAACAGGAGGGCAGATGCCTGAAATTATAGGAAATAACGGTGTGCGAGTTGGTAGTTACAAGCAAACTGCAGTTGGAGGAGGCACAACATCAACATTTGCTGGGGGAATGACAGTATCTGCAGAGGGGGCTACTGTTGTCAGCAGTGCAAGTGGACAATCATTGCAATTGGGATATACAAGTAGCGCAGCGACTGTAATGGGATCAGCAATAACCTTGTATACGTTAAACGGAACTATTACTGCAAGAGGTAATTTCTCAGTAACAGGAACCAAAAACGCCATTCATGAAATTGAACCCAACCACTGGATTGCAACACCAGCGTATGAAACAGCAGAGAGCTACTTAGGCGATATCGGGACCGCCACAACAGAAGAGAATATAGTGAAAATCAGTATAGAGAACCTGTTTGGCAAAGTAGTAAATACAGATATTGAATACCATGTTTTTTTATCTTCGTATTCTGATGGTGGCATAGTTTGGGTAGAAGATAGAGAAAAAGATTTCTTTATTGTGAAGTCGAATAAACCAGTCGTTTCTTTTGCATGGGAAATCAAAGCAAAACGTAAGGGATATGAAAATGATCGTCTTGAAGTCGTTCAATTATAGGAGGAATATTATGAATTTTAAGAATGAAGAAATAATCCCAGCGATTAACTTTTTACAAAAAATAGAACTGAAAGCGAAAGCATCACGAGCGCGTTCAAAAATTATCATCCTCTTATCAAAAAAATTAGAGGAACTTCAAAATGATGAGCGAACACTGCTTGAACATTATTCAGAGAAAAACGAATCTGGACAACCAATAATGATTGATAGTAATACATTTAGTCTATCAGAAGAAAATAGTCTCGAAGTGGCAAGGGAGCGCATAGACCTCCTCAATGAGACAGTTACTATCGTTACTACTGAATATCAAGAACATGTACAACGTCTGCAAGAAGCCTTAGAAAACTATGATAGTGAGTTGTCTGGCAGCGATGCAGAAATGTATGATCGCTTATTGGACGAACTTGAGCGAGAAGGCGCTAAATTATGAGAAAGAATGCTATGAGTTACTTAGTAGCTGTTCAGTCATTGGCAATCGGGTTGTGGCTTGCTTTCCATCACGGAAAACTGAATTACACAAACGAGGTCAGAGGCTTCAAACACTTAGATTTTGTAAATAGCTGGCCGTTTTATTCAGTAGCAATCCTGATAGGATTATTATTGATTTGTTCTTTAGTCAAAAAGAAATCTCAACTGCAGAAATGGTCGCTTGTGAGTATGAATGCGATTTGGTCAGCATATACAGCAATTCTAATTATAAATGAAGTTTCAGGAGTGCCTAATCTATCGTGGGCACTCTTTTTAGGCTATAACGCTGCTATTTATCTAGCCGCGAGATACGAGGTGTTTGAGTGATGGAAAACTGGATCACACCTACGGTTATCGCTACGATAATCACAGCGATGTTTACCTATATGGGTACCAAAAGAACGAGTCGTTCCGAAATAGATCAAGTGTATCTACCTTATGTCGAGAAGGCTATGAAAGAGTTCGATGATAAAGTCGATAAGCAAAATAAAAAGATTGCCGAGCTTGAAAGGAAACTGAATGCGAAAGATGAACTAATCGCTGAACTGAGAAAAGAGATCAAACGACTTGAAACAGAAAACAAGGAATTGAAGGGAGAAACAGAAAATGGATAATATTTTGATTGCAGCGACGACGATCGCTGTTTTTGTTTTGGCATTTACAGAGTTCATTAAGAGAATGATAGGTGTGGAAAGCAAATGGTTGCCTCTAATTAATTTACTGACAGGGTTAGCAGTAGGTATCGGATGGAGCTTATCATTCGCTCCTGATGAGCTAATTATCTTCATCTGGGGTGGTTTGGTTGCAGGGTTGTCTGCCGGAGGTTTCTACGATTTAGGGGTTAGTGCATTTAGAAAGGATGAGAAATAATGGTTAAAATTTTACTGATTTCGGGGCATGGTCAAGGCGATCCAGGGACTAGAGGGAACGGACTTGTAGAAGCAACTGAAACGAGAGATGTTGTTAATCGGCTAGCACCTCTTTTAAAAGCCAAAGGGGCAGATGTTACTGTATTAAATCAATCTATCAATGCTTTTGCGAATATCCAAAGTGGTTCGATCCCTTTTGCGCGTAGTTATGATTATGTATTTGAAGTACACTTTAACTCCGTTGAGAATATTTCTGCACATGGTACTGAAATTTATGTGACAACCTCTGAAAACTCTGTTGCAGTCGAGCAGAAAGTGATGGAGAAACTGAGTAAATTCTTTACGAACAGAGGTGTTAAGAGAACCAATTTTACAGTTATTCAAACGGCTAAAAATATGGGGATGAGTAGTGCTTTGCTTGAAGTCTGCTTTGTTTCAAATGCTTCTGATGCAGCAAAATATAAAGCGAACAAACAGGCAATCGCTCAAGCTATCTGTGATGGAATTGCAGAGGGATTCAGGTTGTCAGGTAGTCTAGCAACTGTGAATAATGGAAATAACAATGTGAACAAAGCACCTGTAGATGGAACAGTATCGGGTGCCGGAAATCCAGTAAAAATAGATGGAAGCAAATCAAAAGCACATCTCGATCGTTTTGGTGAGAAACCGAAAGGAAAATTGTATGTGGCAGGATGGCATACTGGAAATTACAAGTATGAGTTCATTTTTATCATGGACAAAAATACTAAACGTGAACTTGCAAGAGTTAAAGCCCCAGGAGTAAATCGCCCAGATGTGACTAAAAATGGTAAAGCTGGATTTGATGTTCACTTTGACATTAATAGATTTAAAGGAAAGACAGTCTATGTAATGGCACGTTGCACCAACGATGCATCTGGTAATACTGCCGGTGGCCATTCTGATATCCACTTTAGTGAGTGGTTCTTGAAAATTCAATAGCAAGGAAAGTTCGGTCTCTGTAAAAGAGACCGGCTTATTTTTTTGCCCTATTGTAGTATAATCATCTAGATTGGAGTGGTAAAAGTGGTAAACAAATTCGAGGAACTGTTAGAACAGCTTGCGTCTGGGGAGATCGACGAGCTAAAAGTATCAAACGATGAATTCTTTCTATTTAGAGAAGCTTGGACGAAGAGGGAAGATAGGACGAGCATTGTTGGAGAGGCAACACATGGAGGTCATGTTACTTATAGATATGCGAAAGAGGACAGCTAAAAGCTAGTCCTCTTCTTTATAATATTCATTTTCTGCAGCATTTAGATAGAAGATAAATTTATCAAGACCCACCGCGTTTATCAGCTGTTGCCCAGATCCCCACAAATGATGTTGAAACTCCTCATAACTGATTAAATGAGCCTCGTATTCATCTATCAGATTCATTGAGCAATCGCCTTGAGAGGCTTACTCACAAATTCCCTGATGAACGAATTTGGATTCCTTACAGCGAATTTCTCGATGATTAATTGATTTCTATTGTTGTAATGACCGAATACAGACAGTTCGAAAGTATTATCATCCAAGAACATTACTAGGTTTGCTAAGTCACGTTTTGCGACAAAGCAATTGATGTCTTCTGTTCGAGTGTGCAATGTAAATCTGACTAACATATTAGGAAAAGCAGAAACGAGTCTGATTTTATCTGCTATTCCGGTGCAGGCTCTTTTATTCATACGAAATACCTTCCTTCCTAAATATCTCTTCTCTTAGATCGCTATAGCGCATAATTTTTTTAGTTGAAAAGTCTGATAGCTTACTTTCTTTTTTGAATTGTGTGTGTCCTGTTTCCTCAAGCGCTAGCTCGAAAATATGAAAGTGATCAGCATGAGTGACAGGAAAAGCAGCAATGTAGTTCCTTTCAGTTCTAGAGTTGAAAGTCCAGATTTGATAGTAAGTATCATCGATTTTGAATTGATCCGCTGATAGCCGTCTGAATGGTTGAACTTTCATTCTATAGAAATAAGTATAAGCTGTTGTCTTTTCTTTGAGATGAACAGTTTTTACATATCTCATATAATCACCTCAAAAACATTATACGAACATTAGTTCTCTTTGTCGAGAATTAAAGGGGCGACGATATGATAAGAAAATGTGATATTGAACTTTGAAAAGGGGCAAAAAAGGGGCAAAAAAAGAATCATAATAGAAAAATGATTGATATTCGATTGACATACAATAAACATAAATGCTGATATAAAGGGCTATTTAATGCCTCTTTTGGCTATCTAAGGTATGTCAACTGATGATGAATTGACAATCAGTTTGTATTAGAATAAAAAAATCCTCGCCCTTTTCAGAGCGAGGATTTTTTTGCTATGCTTGTTCTTCTGTCGTTGCTCGTTTTTCTTCCTGCATAACAGAAATTTTGACGAAAGGTACATAGATAAGGACAGAAATAACCACATTGACTGCTGCAAGAACGCCTCCAGCAATGCTGCTTGTAGCTAGTACGCCACCGATGATTGGCGGTGTTACCCATGGTGGCATAACAGTTGCTACTGGTACTAAGCCCATGCTAGTTGCAAAGTAAGCAACAGATACCAGAACCATTGGTGTCAGAATGAACGGGATGAACATAATCGGATTTAGTACGATTGGTAAACCGAACAATACTGGTTCATTGATATTGAAGATCCCAGGTCCGATAGACAGGTTAGCAATAACCATGTTGGCTTTGCTCTTACGTCCAACTAAGTAAACTGCAATCAAAAGACCGATTGTAGCTCCTGTTCCTCCTAAGTTAACAAAGCTGTCAAAGAACGGTTTGTTAACGATGAAGGGTGCGGGATCACCAGCTGAGATCGCCTTTACGTTAGCTTCAATTGCTGGAGCATTGATTGTTTGCATCAATGGATCGATCATGTTTGCGCCGTGCAAACCGAAGAACCATAGGAATGGTGCAATAAATGCCAACAATAGTGCAGATGGATAAGAGTTGGCCAAGCCCATGAAAGGTTCTTGAACCAATGTGTAGAATGCACCAACGATATCAGGTACGCCAAATCCTGCGAAGATCGCAGCAACTAACGCAAACAGTGAAATCGTGATCATTGCAGGTAGTAGAGAAGCAAAGGCTTTTGCTACTGCAGGTGGTACACCCTCCGGCATTTTGATAATCAATTTTGGATTGTCAGCTAAACGAACATAAATTTCAGTTGAGATGATTCCTACAATGATTGCAATAAACAATCCAGTTGAGCTCATTCCTAAAGCTCCACCTAATGCGAAGAATGAACCTAAGGAAATAACACCGGCTGCAGCGCCGTCTTTACGGTAATGGTTTGCTAAATTATAAGCGAGTAAAAATGCAATCAGTACAGAAAGAATAGCAAACGTTCCGTTCCAGGCAGCACCACCGAATCCTTTCCAAGCTTCTCCGCCGAAAATAGAATTCATCAGTTCTTGGAATCCGGGAATTGGCAAGTTATTGATCATAACTGCTAAGGCACCCAGAATCATCAATGGCATACTGACCATGAATGAATCACGAATCGCAACCAAATGACGTTGTGCACCAATTTTTGATGCAACAGGTATGAAGCGTTTTTCCATAAACTCCACAAACTTATTCATAATTGTCCCTCCTAATTTTTATTGGATTATTTCATCCGTTTTAATTATAGTCTAACAATTTTTATAATGAAAGAGTTACGAAGATTAAATGATTGATTTATCAAAATGATTAAAAAATAATGATAGAAAAGATAAATTGACAGAAAATTCATAAAATTATTGTGTTCATTTTTAGATAAGAAGGACTCGGTTAGAGGGAGAAACTGGAAAAGGGGTGTTGGTTTATTATGTTTTTCAGCAGAAAAGATGAGATTATATTAGTTCAAAAGATGAATAACTTGTTTTAGGTAAAAATCATTATTTTACTAGTTTTTGCCCAAACTTTTGCTTTTCTGACATGACTAATCAATAAACTGAGCTGAAAATAGAGAAATAATTTTGTGATTATCATTAGAAAATATTCGAAAGATTTTTTCTGTCTGCAAAGAGAAGAAGACGTTTAAGTGGATACTACAAAATACAATTGAGAATTAGATTGTATAAATAGAGCATCCATTCTTTTCCTGTTAAACATACTTTTGCTGATCGCTAGCATGATCACTAGTGCATAGGTTTTTAAATTTTTAGACTCAGATGAAACTAAAATGTGTATAAGGAATTTTGTAAAAGTAAAATTCTTTAGCAGACATATAAAAAGAGCGATGAATCCACCAAGAAGAATTCATTGCTCTTTCGTAAAAAAACATTTAGCTATGTGTACATTCTATTTCTTTTCAATGCAATATAGAATCGGAGGCTGATTGGCCTGATTGATAAACTGATAGCTGAGTACATTGTACTCTTTTTGAGGGAGTGTTTGACAGAATTCACTGACCATTGCCAACTCCTGCTCACCGCCTTTATGCCCATAATAGACGACTAATATGATCCGTCCCTTCGAAACTAAGCGATCAAGAATAGCTTCGATGGCTATTTTAGTGGTATTGGGTAGCGTAATGATTTCTTTATCGCTTTTTGGTAGGTAGCCAAGGTTAAACACGGCTGCTTTTATAGGGATATCATCTGCAATTACTTCTCCAATCGATTCGTGGCCTTGGTGAAAAAGAATTGCTTGAGTGGATAACTCATTTTCTTGTAGCCGTTTTTCTGTGTTATGAAGGGCAATCTCTTGAACATCAAACGCATAAACTTTTCCGTTTTTTCCAACAAGCTCTGCTAGAAAAGCCGTATCATTTCCGTTGCCCATCGTCGCATCAATCACATGGTCATTAGGCTGAATAATTTCTTTTAGGAGTGTATGGCTAAAATGAAGTGCTGTTTGCAGCATTACACAAGCACCTTCTTACCTAAACGAACATTATATTTTCCTTGATAACTGTCACGCCTTTTCAACTCGTTATCAATGGCATTCAGGACTTCCCATTTCTTCAAACTCCACATAGGTCCTATTAGTGAGTCATAGGGGGCATCGCCGGTTAGACGATGGATGATGATTTCTGGTGGAATCATTTCCAATTGGTCACAAATGACAGTGACATAATCTTCGCGGGTCATCAATTGTAGACGCCCTTCATTGTAATCTCTCATCATTTTTGTGTTCGTCATAAGATGGAGCAAGTGCAGCTTGATTCCTTGAATGTCAGAATCAAGAATGGTTCTGCGCACGTTTTCCCGCATCATCTCTATGCTTTCTCCTGGTAAGCCGTTGATTAGATGGGTACAGACGCGAATATTGTGCTTTCTAAGCTTTGCGACTCCATCAAGGTAAGTCTGATAATCATGGGCGCGATTGATTGCGGAGCTGGTGTCTTCATAGGTTGTTTGCAGACCTAGCTCGACCCATAGATAATAACGTTCATTCAACTCTGCAAGATATTCTACCACTTCGTCTGGTAGACAATCTGGTCTGGTTCCGATTGCCAGACCGACAACACCTTTTTCGTTAACGACCTGTTCAAAGCGATGACGAATGACTTCTACAGGTGCATGTGTATTTGTAAAGTTTTGGAAGTAGACGATGTATTGTTCTACATTGGGCCATTTCCCATGCATCATCTGTATTTCTTTTTGAAATTGAACAGGTAATGGATCGTGAGGCGCAACAATCATGTCCCCGGAACCAGAGACGCTACAGAAAGTACAACCGCCTTTTGCTACAGTTCCATCTCGGTTGGGACAGTCGAAGCCACCATCAACCGGAACTTTAAAAATTTTTCCACCAAATTGCTGGCGAAGCGCATAGTTCCATGAATGGTAACGTTTCGCTGAATCGTCTGTATAAGTAAATGTCTTCATTAAGATTCTTCTTTCTTCGTTTGTTTGTATTTAGTCTGCCAATTGCCCCGTGCTTTTTGATAGAGCGGATAGGTAAGAAGAAGCCACGACAGGCCAAAGCTGAACCCGCCAAGTATGTCGCTTGGGAAATGTACACCAAGATAAATCCTACTGATACCAATAAACAGAATGCCGATCCCCAGCAAAAGCTGCAATGAGCGACAGATTGATTTTTTCTTAATAAATAGCGGCAACAGCATAATAATTGTACCATAAAGCAACATACTACCTGTAGAGTGACCGCTTGGAAAGCTATAGCTATGTTCAACAACCAAATGTTCCAATGTTGGCCGTTCTCGCATAAAAACAAGCTTGATAAGTGAATTCAAAATACCTGCTGCAAAGCCTGTATTGATCAATAACCAGCCAGCTTCTATGTAATGCTTTTTCAAAGCCAAAAGACAGCCTATGATAACTGCAATAACCGCAACTGTCATAGGATTCGCAAGCTTTGTATATCCGATGAAAAGCTGATTGAGTGCAGGATAAGGTGTCCGAATCAAGGCTGTGAGTGTCTGATCGAAACCGTTTAGACGTTCAGGTGAGAATTTGACAATCGTTCCTAAGAGGATAAATACCAGAAGAAAGGCGCTTCCTGTTAATTGATAAGTTGTTTTATGTTTCATTAAGATGTGTCCTTTCGAAAAAAATTCTGCTTTTTTTGCATATCTTTACAAGTATACCTCATGTGGAGGATTTGAAATACTGGATTACTTGCCGTTTAATAAAATGTTAATGAAACACCGATGTAGAAAGTGGGCTCAAAATTTTTTTTTAAAATCAAAAAGGCTGAGATATATTTATCCCAACCTTCCCAAAATTCATGATTATGTGATCCTAGTCTTCATCCGTGTATTCTTCGTCGTAATAGTAATCGCCGTAGACATTAATATCACCAGTTTTTGTTTTTAAATTGAACTCATTTTTTCCACTACCTATAGTATAAGAGCTTCTTTCTTCACCGAAAATCTCTTTATCGCCAAGGTCTGTGTCAATATCGATAGCTAGATTTTTGATTTCTCCATAAAGGGAAAGTTCAATATCTCCATGCTCCATTGTTGCATTCAGCTTATCTGGGAATTCTTCTCCGTAAAGATAAATCGATCCGTTATTACCGGAAACATCAGCTTCGCCGCGTAGATTATATAAAGAAATCTCACCATTTTTTGAAGTTATATTTGTTGTTGTACTTTTTACTTCAGAAAGATAAATATCTCCAGAAGAGGTTGATAAATCAACGCTGCTACCAACAAAGTTGTTCAAATCAATCTGACCATGTTCTGTTTCTATTGTCAACTCATCGATTTTTGAATCGCCCCAGAAGTTGATATCACTGCTTTTACCAGTAATCTTCACTTTTTCGGAAGCCAGTGAGCTTGCAGAGACGTCAGAATTTTTTAGTTTCATCGAAATTTCTTTGTTTGAAAAGTTGGATAAATCAATATAGCTAGATGCATCATCACTAATGTTTATAATATCGATATCGTTAGGAACTGTCAACACAATCTGAGAACTCTCTATGTGGAACCCAAATCGAAAATTATCAAAGGTCCCATTGCTTTGTTTCCCGTTGACAGAAACCGTTAGCGTGTCGCCGGACTCTTCAACATCGAGAGAGCCTTTTAAGGGTTCCGTCACACTGCTTCGTGCTTCCATTGAGACATCACTGTCAGTGGTGCCTTGAATAACATAATCAGCATTACCTGAAAGCTTCAAATTAAGCGTTTTGATTTTGTCCTTATTTTTGATAGTATAGCTGTCATTTATATGTTCTATCATGGTGGTCTGTGCTCGTTGATAGAAAATGGCACTGCCGATTCCTCCAACAGCCATTGTTAATATACCAGTAAGCAAGAAGAAAATAGTCGTTTTTTTCATTTTAAGCTCTCCCCCCGAACACAACACCATGCCAAGCGATGTAACGTTTTAATGATGAAAAGAATAGTTTAGTCAATGGCAGTAAAATCATTGTGCCGATAATTCCTGCTCCGCAAAGGAAAATACTAAAGAACAGTTGGAATAACCCTGCATCGTTGAAACCGATAATTAGTGAGTAAGTACCTAAAATTGGAGACAAGACAAGAATGACAGCTGCTAGCCAAAGTGAAAATACAACCGCTGCAAAGGCGAAAAACATCCAGAACATAAATAGAAAATCAAAAGCCAATAATGCACAGATTTTTAGTGCTCTAAACCTTGGATTTTGCGGTCTATTCTTGTAGTAAGGGTCCTCATCATAATAATCATAAGGGTGCTCGTTTTCAGGTTGATTATAGTCATCGTATGTCTGAGATGAAGAAATCTCTTGCCAACCATCTTTGGTCAGACGTTTTTCTGGAACATCGATATCGAATTCCTGAAGAATTTCTTCTGCGATCGTACGTGGTTTGCCTAAGCTTTTTGCTACCTGTTCTTCTGACTCTCCTGCTGCTACACGATCATCGAAGATTTCTTCGTATTTATCCAAAATGGCAGCTTGTTGTTGATAGGAAAGGGGTTTTAAGTATATTTTAAGTTCAATTAAAAAGTGCTCTTTATTCATTTTTTTCCCTCATTTCTATTCTTACTATTATCTTTCTCTCATGTACACTATAAATTTTTATTGCCGGAATAACAAGAGGTTTTAAGCAAAATCGGTCTAAGGTAAAGAGGGAAATCAGTCTAAAGTCTGAGAAGCGTTTTATGATCAGAAATGAAAGGAAAATAGAAGAAAGTCAAAGAACAAATGGACAAAATTTTGTTTTTAAATGTTAAAGATATGGGAAATTAATAAGAATCGTTTTGTTGTGATATAACTTTAAATTTATATTGAAAAGAGGTATACTAATTATTGAAGATTTTCATGCTTTTATTAACATACGGAGGACTTAATAATGGAAAAGCGATCACGTAAAGAAAGAAGGAAAGCGGAACAATATCAGAAAGCTTCTCTACACTTGAAAAAGGGCACTACTGTATTTAGTTCAGCTTTAGCTGTTTCATCCATCGCCGGTTCAACTGTGGTGGGACCACTCCTTGTTGAGGCAACCGAAGATGGCGCAAACAGCGCAGAAATCACCCCATCTGTTGGTACATATACGGAACAAATGCAAGATGGGTTAGCCAACATACAGGAAAGTAGCAATGAAGGAACAGCTACGACTGAAGAGTCTACTCAGACAGAAGAAACCAGTCAAACAGAAGAAACAATTGATTCTTCTGAAGTAGAAGGAAGCACAGAAGAAAGTAATCTGGAGGTTCCTACGGTTGAGTCTTCTGAGGAAAATTCGGAAGAGCCGGCTATTTCAGAAGAAGACTCAACAACAATTGATTCTCTCGCCGGAATTAGCTCGTTTGCTGCATCCGCAAGAAGTGCTGTTAGTACTTCATCGTTTATTGCCAGTATTGCCGGTCAGGCGCAAACTGTTGCGGCTGCGAATGATCTGTATGCTTCTGTCATGATTGCTCAGGCGATTCTGGAAAGTGGTTCAGGTGCCAGTACGTTATCTCAAGCACCAAATTACAACTTATTTGGTATCAAAGGTGCGTATAATGGGCAAAGTGTCTATATGAATACTTGGGAAGTGATCAACGGGCAGGATGTCATTGTTAATGCGGCTTTTCGTAAATATCCGTCTTATACGGAATCATTCTATGATAATGCCTATGTACTGAGAAATACCTCTTTCCAATCGGGTGTCTACTTTTATTCAGGAACGTGGAAAAGCAATACGAACTCTTATATGGATGCAACGGCTTGGTTGACTGGCCGATATGCAACAGATCCAAGCTATGGGGCAAAATTAAACTCTTTGATTGCTGCGAATAATTTAACTCAGTACGATACACCATCAACTGGGGGAAATACAGGTGGCAATACGGGTGGAAATGAAGGCGGAAGTACAGGCGGTAATACAGGAAGCAACGCGAATGACACGATTCATACAGTTGCTTCCGGTGATAGCTTATGGGCATTGGCAAGCAGATATGGTACAACAATTGCCTCTATCAAAGGTTGGAATAATCTGTCTAGTGATACAATTTACATTGGTCAAAAGCTGATTGTGAAAAAAGGCAGTGGTTCATCAGGTGGCAGTACGGGAGGCAATACAGGCGGTTCATCGTCTGGTGGTAACACTGGAGGATCAACGAGTACGACAGATACGTACTATACCGTAAAATCCGGAGACAGCTTGTGGGCGATATCAAGCGCGAATGGTGTGAGTATCGCGAATCTGCGTAGCTGGAATAATATCAGTGGCGATATCATTTATCCTGGCCAACGCCTGATCGTGAAAAAAGGCAGTGGTTCATCAGGTGGCAGCACGGGAGGCAATACAGGCGGTTCATCGTCTGGTGGTAACACTGGAGGATCAACGAGTACGACAGATACGTACTATACCGTAAAATCCGGGGACAGCTTGTGGGCGATATCAAGTGCGAATGGTGTGAGTATCGCGAATCTGCGCAGCTGGAATAATATCAGCGGCGATATCATTTATCCAGGCCAACGCCTGATCGTGAAAAAAGGCAGCGGCTCATCAGGTGGCAGCACGGGAGGCAATACGGGCGGCTCATCGTCTGGTGGTAACACTGGAGGATCAACGAGTACGACAGATACGTACTATACCGTAAAATCCGGAGATAGTTTGTGGGCGATATCAAGCGCGAATGGTGTGAGTATCGCGAATCTGCGTAGCTGGAATAATATCAGTGGTGATATCATTCATCCAGGCCAACGTTTAATTGTGAAAAAAGGTAGCGGTTCTTCAAGTAGTAATACAGGGGGGAGCTCAAGCTCAGGCGGTACAACAAACACCGGCAATGGCAAGACGCATACCGTGAAGAGTGGAGATACACTCTGGGGATTGGCGATTCAGTATTCAACATCGATTCAACAATTACAACGCTTGAATAGTCTTTCAGGTGATGTCATTTATATTGGGCAACAGCTGAAGGTTGCGTAAGCTATTACTATAGAAAGAGAACTGATACGATTGAAACAATGCCGTATCAGTTCTCTTTTGAGTTGTCTATGGTCCCTCTTCAACTAAATCTATCTGTTTTTATAGTCAAGCTTTTTTCTATACAATAGTCGTAAAACTTTTGTACGGCAGGTGTTTTCTTTTTGCTCTTTTTAGTAGCGAGGTAGATATAGCGGGAAGGAATTTTATCAGAAATCATCAATCGTTTTACCGGATAAGCAGAGATCGAGGGGATATCCGGCATGATTGCAACGCCGTAATTACAGCCGACAAAGCCTAGCATACTGTGATCTTCCTCGACTTCACAGGTAACGACTGGTTGAATATTTTGCTTATGAAGAATCTCATCTATGTATGGTCGGAGCCCGCTTTGCTTGTTGTAGTAGACAAAGGCATACTCAGCAAGAGCTTTCAGTGTAACCTTATTTTGTTTGCTTAACACGTGATCATTTGGGACGACGACAACGATTTCTTGCTCTGCTAAAATGTCGAAGTGAATCTCAGGGTCCTCATCAATTTTAGAGCAAATGGCGATGTCGATTGCATCAGATTTTAGTTGTTGAAGGATATCACTGGAATTCCCTTGAGAAAAGCGAAACTGGATATGTTCATTCTCTTTTACTGATAAAAATTGCTTTGCTAATATCGGTGTTAGGGATGAGCCCATGGTATAAATGAACCCCAATTGAATCTGCCCGATTTCCGGACTGGCAATTTCCTGCAGCATTTGTTTACCGGAATAAAGTTGGTGAAGGCCGGATGATACATAATCATAGAATATTTTACCGTATCTTGTTAAATAAATGTTTCGTCCTTTTTTTTCAAATAGTGCCACCCCTAGCTCTTTTTCTAAAACAGAAATGGCATGACTCAAATTAGGCTGCGAGGTGTTCAATTGCTCAGCAGTGAGTCTCATATGCTCGTTTTCAGCTAATTTAACAAAATATTCAAGGTGTCGAAAATTCATCGTTATCTTCTCCTTTGAAATGATAAATGAATTTTATCATATAGAGATAAAAAAAGCATTGGTATTTCTGAATCGAATCAGGTATCCTAGTGTAAAAGCTACAGCATCTGAAAGTAGGTAATAAAGTGAAAAACATCACAATGTCAAAGGGAGCAGGCAAAAAGAATCGTTATTTCCCATTGATTTGCAGTCTTTATTTTAATTATATTTTTCAAGGAATGGCAGCAATTATTCTATCTCAAAACATGGACGCCTTGAAAATGCAATGGCAGGCGTCAACAACACAAGTGACATTGGTCATGAGTGCCATTGGATTTGGGCGGATCGTCAGCCTTTATTTTTCCGGCTATTTTTCCGATAAATACGGAAGAAAGAAAACGGTGCTGATTGCGATTGTTTCTTATTTTGTATTTTTTTCAGGCATTCTTTTGAGCCCCAATTACAAAATGGCAGCAGTGGTAGCAATGTTTGGCGGTTTCAGCAATGCCTTTTTAGATACGAGTACATATCCGACATTGGTCGAAGCTTATCCAAGCGAGAAAGACAATAGCTCACTTAGCGTACTGAATAAAGCCTTTATTTCATTAGGGCAGTTCATTCTACCTTTTCTGACGAGGATTATTATTACGGAGAATCTGTACTTTGGCTGGCCATTTATTCTATGTATAGTTTGCTTATTTGGCAGCTTATTATTCTTACGAAAGCAGCCGTTTCCACCATTGACCACAGTCAAGGACGAGGATGTAGAAACAGAGATCAAAGGACCGGAAGGCGTAAAATTCAAGATTGATGGGATTGCGCTGCTTGTCTTTTCGTTTGTCTCTGTATCGATGTTCAATATCTTCATTTTATGGATTCCTACATTTGGTGAACAGATGAATATTGTCAGCCAGCAGGATAGTCTGATTTTTGTGAGTGTTTTCAGTGTAGGGTCATTTATCTCTGTATTTTTAACGTCAATGATCGTCAAGAAGGGCGCCAGTGTTACTAGTTTGATGGTTGTTTGTACAGGCGTTACCGCCATCTCGTTGATCTACATGATTTTGCAACCATCATTCATTGGATTGGTTATTGCTTCGCTTTGTGTGGGAATCTTTGCAGCGGGAGGTATCTGGCAGTTGGGTTTGGCACTGATTTTAGAATTTTTCCCTCAAAGAAAAGGGCGTATCACTAGTTTGTATTCGTTAGCGACATCTATTTCAGTGATGATTACTCCTTATATAACTGGGATCATGGCTGAGTCTGATATTCGAACTGTCTTCTTATATAATGCGGTTTTGACATTTATTGGCTTTGGCGCAGCAATCATTATAGCGGTTCGGTATAAAACGATGATAAAGGGACCTCATGTATTACAGTTGGATGAGTAAATAAAAAGTATTCTGGTAGCTATCTGCTTCTGGAATGCTTTTTTTGAATGTTGGTTTTGTTATCTCTCTCTTATTGATAAACCATATTTATCGAATATCCTTAAATAAAGTATTAGTTTTTATTGAACGAATGATTTAAACTATACATGACTAGATTGTGAAATTATTAATTTGAGGAAAGAAGGATAATCATGAATAACTATCAAGCGATTTTTGAACCATTGACCATCAGACGTATGACGCTGAAAAATAGAGTGATTATGCCACCAATGGGAACAAATTTTGCCAATATGGACGGAACCTTCAATAAAGAACATCTATCCTATTATGAACAAAGAGCGAAAGGCGGAACGGGGTTGATTACTCTGGAGAACGTCTGCTTTGATTATCCAATGGGTACTAATGGAACATCTCAGCTTAGGATCGATAATGACCAATATATTCCGGGACTGTGGAAATTTAACGAAACAATGCATGCCTATGGAGCAGCAACATCTGTTCAAATTAACCATGCAGGAGCTTCAGCATATGGGTTGCGCTTGAATGGTCAGCAAGCAGTTTCTGCATCTGATATACCCAGTAAAACCGGTAATCCATCACCAAGGCCCTTAACAGAAGATGAAATATACAGCATCGTAGCTCGTTATGGCGAAGCGGCGGCTCGAGCACAGCGAGCTGGCTTTGACTGTGTGGAAATCCATGCAGGTCATTCCTATCTATTGAGTCAGTTTTTATCGCCTTTATACAATAAAAGAACCGATCAGTTTGGTGGTTCAGCAGAGAATCGAGCACGTTTCACTACGCTTGTTATAGAAGCTGTTCGTCAAGCAGTAGGACCTTTTTTCCCAATTTCATTGAGGTTTAGCGCGGATGAATTATTGGCTGGTGGAAATACATTAGATGATTCGATCGACATTTTGAAATATTTTGCTGAAGAAGTCGATATTTTGAATGTATCTGCTGCATTAAATGATAATTTACAGTATCAAATCGATAAAATGAATTTAGAAGACGGTTGGCGTTCTTATATGGCTAAGGCTGTGAAGGAACGATATCCGGAAAAGGTAATTGTAACCTCTGGAAATATCCGTAGCCCTAGAAAGGCTGCTGAGATTTTAGAAAGTGGAGCTGCCGATTTACTTGCGATGGGAAGAGGGCTGATTGCAGAACCAAACTGGATCAACAAAGTGGAAAACAATCAGGAGCATTTACTAAGAAAATGTATCTCTTGTAATATTGGCTGTGCGGATCATCGAATCAATAAATCACGTCCCATTCGCTGTACAGTGAATCCAGACCTTTACTATGAGGATGAGTACAAGCAACATCAAGTGAAGCAGCCACTGAAAATGGTTGTTATCGGTGGAGGGACAGCTGGTCTTGAAGCGGCGGCAACAGCCGCAGAGGTTGGCGTAACTGTTGATTTGTATGAGCAAAAAGATTATTTAGGCGGCTTAGGGCAAGAAATTTCTCGGTTGCCTGATAAAAATAGAATCAATGATTTTATTACTTATCTAAAGAATCGCTGTGATGAGTTGGAGAATTTGACCATTCATCTGAATCATTCGTTTACGATGGCTGATTTAGCTGGCAAAGATGTGGATATTATCGTTAACGCTAGTGGAGCGAAGCCATTACTTCCACCGATTGACGGACTTCATGCTGTACTAGCTGAGGAAAATAGAAAGGTCTTCTCTATTTTTGATGTACTGGGAGATATGGCGAAATTCAATGAGTTTGAAGGAAAAGAAGTGGTGGTCATCGGCGGTGGTGCAGTCGGTCTCGATATGGTCGAGTATTATGCTGAGCGAGGAGCAAAATCCGTTAGTATCGTTGAAATGCAGCCAGAGCTGGCGAAAGATCTGGATTTGATTACGAAATTAAGCATGATGGAGATTGTTCGAGATTATGAAGTGAATGTTTATACTTCTACTAAGCTGATGCAGGTGAATGCAGATCATTTCAAAGTAGAACTGCCAAGTGGTGAAACAAAAGACCTCTTCTTTGATTTAGGATTTATTTGTCTAGGTATGAAAGCCGAAGCGCCATTGATGGATGAATTAAGACAATATGCTCGCTTGAATGATGCAGCATTAGTTAACATCGGTGATAGTAAAGTTGCCCGTAGAATCATTGAAGGAACGAAAGAGGCAAGAGACATACTGAAAACGATTGAGAAAGTCGAGTATGATCTCACACAGAGAGCAGTCTTTTCAACAGTGAAAGAAGCTTGATTTAGGAAATAGGGACTGAGAAAATACAGAGTCCATTGGCTTTATAAGCCAGCTCTGAGTAGGATGAGAAGAATCGTTTTAAGAAATATAGCGTGAAGTTTTATGAAACACCTTAATTTTTTAGCGGCATCTTACCCGATTTTCCCAGTCCCATCAAAATAAACATAAAAGTGAGGAACTGAGCATGACAGAAAGATTAAGCGGACACACATTATTGATTGGGTTGATTGCGACACCGATCAGACATAGTTTGTCACCAACGATGCACAATGAGGCTTTTGCCAAATTGGGGATGGATTATGCTTATCTGGCTTTTGAAGTCGGAAATGAAGAGCTGGAGGATGCAGTGAAAGGCATTCGGGCATTAGGTATTCGCGGTTCCAATGTATCTATGCCGAATAAACAGGCGATTATTCCTTATTTAGATGAACTGTCACCGGCGGCCGAGCTGGCAGGTGCAGTGAATACAGTTGTTAATAAAGATGGAAAAGGGCATTTAGTTGGTCATATTACTGACGGAACTGGTGCAATGCGCTCTTTGCGTGAAGAAGGTGTGGAGGTCAAAGGGGAAATCGTGACGATGACTGGTGCTGGAGGAGCAGGGACAGCAATTGCCATCCAAGCGGCATTAGATGGCGTGAAAGAGTTGCGGATTTTTAATATCGAAGATGCAGCATTTGAAACAGCCAAAGAAACGATGAAAAAAATCAATGAAAAAACGGACTGTAAAGCGACTGTTACTTCATTAAATGATCAAGAAGCCTTCAAACAATCCATTGCCGAAAGCAGTATTTATATCGATGCGACCGGTGTGGGTATGAAGCCTTTAGAAAATGAAAGCTTGATCAATGATCCTGAGATGATTCATGAAGAATTAGTGGTCTTCGATGTGGTCTATATGCCAAAAGAAACAAAGCTGTTGAAATTTGCTCAGGAGAATGGCGCAAAGAAAACAATCAATGGCCTTGGCATGATGCTGTATCAGGGAGCAGAAGCCTTCAATCTCTTCACGGGTGAAGAGATGCCGGTAGAATACATCAAAGAATTACTATTTAAGGATTAAGGGGAATGAAAATGAAAAACAAATATATGCCGACAGCGATTGGGTTGTATATCAATTATATTGTTCATGGGATGGGTGTTATTATTATCTCTCAGAATCAAAATGCGCTGATGACACAGTGGGATACCGACCTAATGGGAATTGCCAAAGTAATCTCCATGCTGGGGATCGGTCGTTTGATTGCCATAATGATTTCGGGGCGTTTATCTGATAAGTTTGGGAGAAAACCGTTTGTCTATTTGGGAATGCTGACTTATATTGCTTATTTCTTTGGAATATTATTTAGCCCAAGTGTCGAGCTAGCGATGTTCTTCGCCGTGATTGCCGGGATATCCAATTCATTCTTGGATTCTGGGACGTATCCTGCGCTGATGGAGTCGTTTCCTAAAACAGCAGGAACAGCCAATGTTTTGATTAAGGCATTCGTTCAAATCGGGCAGTTTGCTTTACCGTTGATCATCAAATTCTTGATGTCTTCCGGCTTATGGTTTGGCTGGTCGTTTATTATTGCTTCTGCTATGCTAGTATTAAACAGCCTTTATTTATGGAAACGTTCATTTCCGGATCAAGATGAAAAAGAAGCAACAAACAGCGGCGCGGAGCAGGCGCCAACCACTAAGTTCAAATCGAAACCCAAGATGGGGGTAGAAGGCGTTGCTTTTGTCATTTATGGCTTTATTTCACAGGCAACCTTTTATTTAATCAGTCAATTTATCGGTACGTATGGAGAAAAAGCGGCAGGAATGGCTGCGGCTGATGCAGGTGTCCTGGTTTCTTACTATTCAATGGGCTCGTTATTGTGTGTGGCATTCACGGCAATCGTAGCAGCAAAAATTCGTCCGGTGTATTTGGTATTGTTATACACATTAGTTTCCTTTGCGACGATTCTGGTAATGTGGATGTTCCCTACGCCATTGGTTTGTACTGTGGGTGCCGCTTTGGTTGGTTTCTTTGCAGCTGGTGGTGTGATGCAGCTTGGTTTGACAGTTATGGGAGAGATGTTCCCAGCAGGAAAAGGGACGATCACGGGCATCTTTTATACCTTTGGTAGTATTGCTTCCTTTGTTATTCCAGTGGCAGCTGCTCAAATCGCGAAAAGCAGTGTTCGTAACATCATGTTATTTGATACAATCATTGCAGGGATCGGCTTTGTATTGGCTGTAGTGATTTTTATCCGCTATCGTCAAACTGTAGATACCAGTGAAACAAATTAAGAAACTCAATCGTCAAGCAGTGTAAGAGGCCTGACTTATTGGATAATCAATTGAAATGTACAGGTCTGGATTAATAAACTAATAAACAAGACCTGTCGCTATATGAGATTTAATGAAAGAGGGAGCGAAACTGGATGAAGACTGTGAAAGTTGCTGATGTGGTCATTGGTGAGGGAGTACCCAAAATCATTGTTCCTTTAGTAGAAAGAAAAGAAGCAGCGATTTTAGAAGAAGCAAAGAAATTGGCTCAACTGGATTGTGACATAATTGAATGGCGCATTGATTTTTTTGAAGAGGTAACAAACGAGAAAAAAGTGGCAGAGCTTTCTAAGCAGCTTCGAGAATGTTTAAATAAACCATTGTTGGTTACTTTCCGTACAAAAAAAGAAGGCGGAGAATTAGAGCTGTCGGATGCACAATACTTCTCGATTTATGAAGAAGTGATTGCCTCAGGTAGTGCCGATTTGATCGATGTAGAACTGTTTATGCCATCTGAAGCGTCCGCAAAATTGATTGCCAAAGCTCAAGCGCAAGGCGTGAAAATCGTTATGTGTAATCATGATTTTCATGCAACGCCTGAACAGACTGAAATCGTCAATCGCTTAAAAATGATGCAGGAAAAAGGTGCGGATATCTGTAAAATTGCCGTGATGCCTCAAAGTCCAGCAGATGTTTTGACACTTCTTGCCGCAACGGAAGAAATGAAGCGTAAGTATGCAGATCGTCCCTTGATCACAATGTCTATGGGTGCTTTGGGAATGGTCAGCCGTGTGTCAGGACAGACCTTTGGTTCAGATGCGACATTTGGTGCCGCTGCACAAGCCTCTGCGCCTGGACAGGTTCCGGTTGGAGAATTACGGACGATTTTAAATACATTGAAGCATTGATTCTTTTTAAAACGCTGTTCATTTTGTTGATATTTCCAAGAGAAAATCGTCAAAACGATTGAATTATCGTAAGAAATTTGATAGTATGAATCTCATATATGAATACAACGATGATGAGGAGTAGTAGAAAGAACTCTGTTTTAGAGAGCGTATGGCTGGTGAAAATGCGCACAGAAGCTTTTGAACTCGCCTTGAAGTTGCTCTTTGCTGAAATGAAGTAGGTGAGGACGGCGGCGGCTGTTAAAACGCTCGAGATTCGTCTGCTTAAAAGACGAATGAACTTAGGTGGTACCACGTTGATCACAACGTCCTATGGGATTATTTCCCATAGGACTTTTTTATTTGAGGTCACGTGATCATCAGCAAGCTGGCGTTAAACCAAGGTCAAATCGTCAGGTGTATCTAGGCGGGAAACAAGTCTCATTTTTATGGCAGCAGATAAATGATAACAGGAGGAAGAACATGAACTACGATCACAAGAAAATCGAAAAAAAATGGCAGAAATATTGGGCGAAGAATAATCTGTTCAATACTCATGATGAGCCTGGAAAGAAAAAATTCTATGCATTAGATATGTTTCCCTACCCTTCAGGTCAAGGTCTTCACGTAGGACATCCGGAAGGCTACACGGCGACAGATATTCTATCACGTATGAAACGAAGCCAAGGCTATAATGTGCTTCATCCAATGGGGTGGGATGCATTCGGGTTGCCTGCTGAGCAGTATGCATTGGATACAGGAAATGATCCGGCTGATTTTACAAAGAAAAATATCGAAACATTTAAACGTCAGATTAATTCATTGGGCTTCAGTTATGACTGGAACCGTGAAATCAATACAACCGACCCGGAATACTATAAATGGACACAATGGATTTTTACAAAGCTGTATGAAAAGGGCTTGGCTTATGAAGCAGAGGTTGCTGTAAACTGGGTACCTGAATTGGGTACTGTTATTTCAAATGAAGAAGTGATCGATGGTAAGAGTGAACGTGGTGGCTATGACGTAGTCCGTAAACCAATGCGTCAATGGATGTTGAAGATCACAGCATATGCAGATCGTTTGTTAGATGATTTGGAGCTAGTAGATTGGCCAGACAATATCAAAGAAATGCAGAAAAACTGGATCGGTCGTTCTGAAGGTGCGAACGTAACGTTTAAAATTGAAGGAACAGATAAGGAGTTCACTGTCTTCACTACTCGTCCTGATACCCTATTTGGTGCTACTTACGCGGTAATGGCTCCAGAATTAGCACTTGTCCAAGAAATCATGACGGAGGAACAGCGTGAACAGGTAGCAGCATATATTGACGAAGCCTCTAAAAAATCAGAGCTGAACCGTACAGATCTTGCGAAAGAAAAAACAGGTGTTTTCACAGGTGCCTATGCGATAAATCCAGTCAATGGTGCTCGTATTCCAATTTGGATCGCCGATTATGTGCTGGCTTCTTATGGAACTGGCGCAATCATGGCTGTTCCGGCGCATGATGAGCGGGATTATGAATTTGCGAAAACATTTGGCTTGGAAATCATTCCTGTGGTAGCTGGTGGAAACGTAGAGGAAGCTGTTTATACAGGTGATGGCGCCCACATCAATTCTGAGTTCTTGGATGGATTGAACAAGGAAGAAGCAATCAAGAAAATGAATGAATGGTTGGAAGAACAAGGTGTTGGGAAAAAAGAAACTAGCTACCGTCTTCGCGACTGGCTATTTTCACGTCAGCGCTATTGGGGTGAACCGATTCCTGTGATTCATTGGGAAGATGGAACAACTACCACCGTTCCAGAGGCTGAACTACCATTAGTACTACCGAAAACAGACGATATCAAACCAAGCGGGACTGGCGAATCACCATTGGCCAACATTGAAGACTGGATCAATGTCGTTGATCCGGAGACTGGTAAGAAAGGACGCCGTGAGACGAATACAATGCCGCAATGGGCAGGAAGTTCATGGTATCACCTGCGTTATATCGATCCACATAACAAAAAGGCGATTGCTGATCCTGAAAAACTAAAAAGTTGGCTTCCAGTAGATATTTATATTGGTGGGGCAGAGCATGCAGTCTTGCATTTACTTTATGCACGTTTCTGGCATAAATTCTTGTATGATATCGGTGTGGTCCCAACAAAAGAACCTTATCAAAAATTATTTAACCAAGGAATGATTCTGGGACAAAGCTTCCGTGATAGCCGCGGTGCACTGGTTCCAACAAATATGGTTGAAAAACGAGAAGGCAACTGGGTAAATATCGAGACAGGTGAACAACTGGAAGAAGCGCCAGCAAAAATGAGTAAATCGTTGAAAAATGTTGTCAATCCTGATGATGTCATTGAGAAATATGGTGCAGATACACTGCGTATGTATGAAATGTTTATGGGACCTTTGGAGGCAGCCATTGCTTGGAGTGAAAATGGACTGGAAGGCAGTCGTAAATTCCTTGACCGTGTTTGGCGTTTAATTGTAGATGGCGATGGAAAAATGCGTGACCGTATCACAACAATGAATGATGACAAGCTGACAAAAGTGTATCATCAAACTGTGAAAAAAGTGACAGAGGATTATGAGCAGCTGCATTTCAATACAGCAATCTCTCAACTGATGGTGTTTGTCAATGAAGCGAATAAGGCAGAGGTTCTTCCTTATGAGTATATTGAAGGCTTTGTTCAATTGCTTGCACCACTTGCACCACATATCAGTGAAGAGCTATGGGCAATTCTTGGAAACGAAGAGAGCCTGACTTATGTAGCTTGGCCGGTTTATGATGAAAGTAAATTGGTTGAAGACGAAATCGAAGTGGTTTTCCAAGTCAATGGGAAAGTCAGAGATAAAGCCACTGTGGCACGTGGTTTGAGCAAAGAAGAGCTTGAAGAAACAGCAAAGGCGTCAGAACACATGAAGCCGTTCCTTGAAGGAAAGACGATCCGTAAAGTGATTGTTATTCCGGATAAGCTAGTAAACATCGTTGCGAATTAATGAAGTATAGTAGGAAGCAGTGTGTGGAATTCCCCACCTGCTTCTTTTTGGAACAGTTGACCAAGTAGAGGAGGAGAGGCGTTTGCAAGGATTAAGCCACATGACATTTATAGTTCATGATTTAAAGAAAGCAACCCTTTTTTTTCAAACGATTTTTGATGCCAAAGAGGTTTATTCAAGTGGAACAGATACTTTTTCAATAGCTAAGGAAAAGTTTTTTCTGATCGGAGAACTATGGATCGCTATAATGGAGGGGGAGAGCCTGCCATCTAAAACCTATAATCATATTGCGTTCAAAATAGAGACATCAGAAGTGCCTATCTATCTTGAAAAAATTCGAACACTTAGTTTGACGATCAAAGATGAGCGGCGCCGTGTTTCGGGTGAAGGACAGTCGATCTATTTTTATGATTATGACAACCATTTGTTTGAGCTTCACACAGGTACTTTAGAGGAGCGCCTGAGACGATACAACAAATAAGCAGATTGCAGTTAGACTTGCTTCATGATACAATAACAAAAAAAGAACAGGGTGGTGAATAAGCGTGATGGTCGTTATGTCAAAAATAACATATAGAGTTTTCGATTTTCTTGGCTTCATTTATTTTTGCTATAACATTATTTCCGATTTTTTCGTTCAAGGCATTAGTGTGTCTAAAAATGAAGAAAAAATCAAATAAAGAGACCATTCAGACTTATTCATGTGAATTCCATAAATGAATTAAATAACAAGATAAGTCATAGGTATATTTCCTGTGGCTTTTTTTGATCAAAAATTCAACGAGTGTTGAGATTCCTGTAGAACGATACTGAATGGCAGGAAGAGGAATAAAATGTTGATTCAATTACAAGGAATAGAAAAAAACTATAGTACGTACCCATTGTTTGAAAACTTAAGCTTAAAAGTAGAAGAAGGAGAGCGTATTGGTCTTGTAGGAACGAATGGCTCCGGTAAATCGACTGTTTTAAAAATGATCATGGGCTTGGAGGTAGCGGACAAAGGGACGATCAGTATCAGGAAAAATGCTGCTGTAGGTTATTTGGCACAAGTGCCAGAAGCAGAGCAGACAATCGTCAGGGATTATCTGTTGGCTTCGTTTGAACAGGTGAATCATTTGCAAAAGCAGTTAAAGGTGTTGGAGCAGCAGATGTGTGACCCGGAAGAGGATATAGAGAAGACGCTAGCTCGCTATGGTAAGGTGCAAGAAGCATTTGAAGCAGCTGGCGGCTACGAAGTTGAGAGTCGATTGGAAATGATCACGAATGGGTTAGCTGTGGCGCATCTTTTAAGTCAAACCTTTAGTGCATTGAGTGGAGGAGAACAGACGATTATTAATCTGGCTCGCATCCTTTTGCAGCAAAAGGATATTCTTCTATTAGATGAGCCAACAAACCATTTGGATGTTCAACGGATTCAATGGCTGGAAGGATATCTGGTCCATGAAAAGACGGCCTGTATCATTGTTTCTCATGACCGGCAGTTTCTTAACAATGTTGTAGAAAAAATTGTTGAAATAGAGGATGGCCAGGGTTGGACTTATCCTGGCAATTATACAGCTTATAAGGCATTGAAGGAAGCACGGTTAGAGAAGCTGCGAAAAGATTTTGCGGAACAGCAGAAGGAAATCCAGAAAATGAAGCTGGCGATACGAAGGTTCCGTCAATGGGGGCACGAGGGAGACAACGAAAAGTTCTTTAAAAAAGCGAAGCAATTAGAACATCGGCTTGAAAAAATCCAGAAAATAGCTAAACCGAAAGAAGAAACCAATAACCTTGGAAACAAGAATTTTCAGAAGGCTGATCGTTCAGGTAAGGAAGTACTAGTAGGAAAACATATACAAAAAAGCTATGCCTCGCGTACCTTGTTCACCGAAAGTGATTTTTCACTTTACTGGAAGGAACGACTGGCGATCATCGGCGAAAATGGTGCTGGGAAAACAACCTTGATGCGCTTGATCATGGGTGAAGAAATGCTAGACGACGGAGAGCTAAAGCTTGGTAGTAATGTAGTGATTGGCTATCTGCCTCAAATGATCGATTTTGAGCAGCCGCAACGAACGATTTTGCAGGAGTTCATGTATGAATGCTCGTTGGGGGAACAGGAAAGTCGACGGATATTGGCTGGCTATTCTTTTTATAAGGATGACGTCATGACGCAGCTGCGTTTTTTAAGTGGCGGTGAAAAGGTGCGATTAGAGTTGGCAAAATTGATGCAAAAGCAAGTCAATTTTTTACTACTGGATGAGCCGACAAATCATTTGGACATTGAGACCAGAGAGGAAATTGAAGAGATTCTCGAAACGTTCGAAGGAACGCTGCTGACAGTTTCTCATGATCGATATTTTCTGGAAAAGATGTTCCAGCACTTTCTGTTGATCAATCAACAGAAGGTCACGAAGATCACTGGCTGTTATTCGGATGTACTGATGCTAAAAGATGGGAAATAAATAAAAGCTCCGCCATGGATCAGCTCGCTAAGAGTAGCTCAATCCATGGCGGAGCTTTTTCATATAAAGTCGTCTTTTAAGGAGCAGTCACATCTTCGCCAAACCATTTTTCAGAAATTTTTGCCAGCTCACCATTCTCACGTAGTGTGTCAAAACCTGCGTTGATCTTTTCTGCCAGTTTTAGGTCGGTTTTTCGGATGCCTACGGCAAAGGTCTCGCTGTCAAAGCCACCGGCGATAATGGAGTAATTCGCTAAACTGTTCTCTTGAGATAGATAATAGTTGGCATACACACGGTCAATCAGCAGTCCATCAATTCGTCCGCTTTTTAGATCCATAAAAGCTTCATTAAATCCATCGTAAAGAATAGGTGTTTGATCCTGTACATAATTTTTTAGGATTTCCGGCTGTTCCTCAAAGCTGTGATAGCCGGAGGAACCATTTTGAGCGCCAAGAATTTTCCCTTTCATATCAGAGAATTGATCGATGCCATTCTTTTTAAGGGAGACGACGACCTGCTCGTTTTTCATATAGTCATCACTGAAAAGAACTTTTTCTTCCCGCTCAGCTGTTTTTGAATAACCATTCCAAATCAAATCAATGGTCTGATTTTGTAATTCATTTTCCTTCATGGACCAGTCTATGGGTTGAAAATCTACATCAATATTATAGAGAGCAAAGACTGCTTTTGCTAAATCGACATCAAAGCCGATGATTTCTCCGGCTTTATTTTGAAAGCCCATCGGTACAAATGAATCATCCAGCCCAACAATGATCCGTTTATCCGTATTGATTCGTTCCCATTGGTCAGCAGTTGTTTTTTTACGACCACAGCCCACAATCAGAAAGAGGAGCAGTATGGCAGGTAGGAGCCAATAGATATTTTTCTTCATACGAATGCATCCCTTCTATTGAATTGGCGCGACAGTCAGTAACTGGTCGGCAATATTTTCTGCAAATTGCATATCATGGGTTACGACGATTTGAGTGATTCCTTGTTCTTTCAACCCGAGGATCACAGCTTCCACTTGTTGACGAAGCTCGGGGTCTAATGCACTGGTTGGTTCATCATAGCCCAACACCTTAGGCTTCATTGCTAAAGCTCTGGCTAGAGCGACACGCTGCTTTTGCCCACCAGATAGCTGATAAGGATATAGGGATTCTTTACCGGATAAGTCAAACTTGTCAAGAAGCTGAAGTGCTTCATCCACGCTCTCTTGTTTTGATTGTTTTAAAGATAGAACAGGTGCAAGTGTAATATTATCAAGTACAGAAAGGTGAGGGAACAATTGAAAGTCTTGAAAAACAATGCCAACGACTTGGTCCGCATTATCCATAGCCACCGGATCAAAAGTGGTTCCATCGATCAATAGTTCACCGGAATCAATGGTTTCTAAGCCTGCGAGACAGCGTAGTAAAGTCGTTTTTCCCCCACCGGAGGGGCCGACGATCGTCAAGATTTCACCGTCAGGTATTTCAAGAGTCAGATTATCTATGATTGTTCGCTCATCAAAACGTTTTGTTAAATTCTTTATTGTCAGCATACTGTATCCTCCTCGTTATCTGTAGTATTGGTAATATTTCTCAATTTTTTTGGAAAGTAATGTTAGAACTGCTGTAAACAGCAGATAGATGACACCGACCAACGCTAATGGAAGAATGGTTACATCTCTACTCATTGCTATTTTTCCAGCCCGCAGTAGATCACCAAGTCCAAGAACATAAATCAAGGAGGTATCTTTGACTAAATTGATTACTTCATTACCGATTGAGGGTAAAACAATTTTGATTACTTGAGGTAAAATAATCTTTTGGATCGTCTGCAATTTTGTCAGTCGCAATACCTTAGCTGCTTCATACTGACCCTGAGGGATCGATTGAATACCACCACGAAAAATTTCTGCAAAATAAGCAGCATAATTCAAAATAAAGGCAAACAAGGCGGCATCATAACGTTCAAATACGATTCCTATCAGTGGTAAGCCATAAAAAACAAAGATCAGCTGTAGTAATAATGGCGTTCCCCGCATCAGCCATATATACACATTGATCAGATAGGTCAGTGGTTTGAAACGTGTTTGTAGTCCAAAAGCGACCAAAATCCCTAAAGGAATCGAACCAAGCAAAGTAAAAATAAATACTTTGATTGTCATTCCGGCTCCGCTTAATAAAGCGGGTAAAATTTCCCATACATAATCCATCATACATCCTCCAATATCAATTAATATCTATCTGTTATTTTGCCGATAACGCAGCAGAATAACAAAAAAAGTCCTCTCGACAATACTGCCAAGAGGACGTTAGACCGTGGTTCCACCTCAATTTACTGCTATCTTGCGAGAACAGTCTCATGAGCACTCAAGTGATTAAGTGCTTCCTCTGATAACGGGGAGTACCGCAGCTTCTTACTAGGTGTTTCAGAAGCTGACTGGGTGCAGATGTGTTCACTACTTGTTTTCTGATGCTTCTCTCAGCAAATGAAGCACTCTCTTTTCAAAAAAGGGATAGCAGCTACTTGTTCCGACCATATGTTTTTCATTATGAATAATTAGAAATAAAAAAGTCCTTTGGCATATACATGCCAAAGGACGAAATATCGTGGTTCCACCTTTGTTTGTTATTATCTCGCGATAACAACCTCGTAAAGTCATAGACTTTGTGCTGTAACGGGCCTACCCGGACATACTTACTGATTTTTCAGTATACCAACTCCCAGATGTGGTTCACTTTGATCTGTGTCTTCTTCCACCAATTGAAGACTCTCTGTTAGCAAATCGTCAAGTTACTCTTCTGTTCTTTGTTTTTACTTACTTTATCATCGTCATTTGATTCTGTCAACCGGAAAATATGGTAAAATTCAGGCATATAAGTTAAGGATTCAATTTTTTTCAGGTAAAATAGTAGGAAGAGCAAGAACAGAAATGCTTTTGTGAGGTTCTTAACTTTTTACTTTTTCAATACAACTCTGTCATTTTGTTGATGCTGAAGTCTTGCTGAAACGTCAGAGTATTTTGAAGAAAGCTGCCTGTGATTTAATCAGATTTGGGGCAAATATAGGAGAGTGGAGTGACTTTGTCATTCAAAGGAGGAGAGGGAATGAAGAAATTTAGTTTATTAATGGTCGTATCAGCTCTGGTACTTAGTGCCTGTAGTACTGGAGGGAAGAATGAGGAAGATTCTTCCGGCGGAGCTAATGAGGTGAAGCAGGAAATCAATGTTGCGTCTGGTGGAGAGCTTTCTACATTGGACAGTGCACATTATACAGATGTTTACAGCTCAGACATGATCGGTCAAGTATCAGAAGGGCTATATCGCTTGAACAAGGAGCAAGATCCAGAGTTGGCGATGGCTGCTGAAGAACCTACGGTCAGTGATGATGGTCTCGTTTATACATTCAAATTGAGAGAGGCGAAATGGTCAAATGGCGATCCGGTGATTGCAGATGATTTTGTCTATGCGTTCAAAAATGTAGTTGATCCGGCTTATGGATCAAGTAGCAGCAATCAAATGGATATTTTTAAAAATGGTCGGAAAATCCGTGATGGAGAAATGACTCTAGATGATTTTGGTGTGAAAGCTATTGATGATCAAACCTTAGAACTGACGTTGGAATATCCAGTACCCTATCTGTCTCAAGCGTTGGTAGGAACTCCTTTTATGCCGAAAAATGCAGCATTTGCTGATGAGAAAGGGACAGCTTATGGGACATCAACAGATGACTTCGTAGGGAATGGTCCATTTCTGATTTCTGGCTGGGACGGGACTACTGAAAGCTGGAAGCTGACGAAAAATCCTGATTATTGGGACCAAAAGAGTGTGAAGCTAGATACGATCAATGTTCAAGTTGTTAAGGAAATTGCAACGGGGACCAACCTTTTTGATGGTGGCGATTTAGATTATACTGTTTTGGCAGATACGTATGCATTACAATATAAAGATTCTCCACAAGCATACTTTATTCCGAAAGCGATGGTCGGTTACCTTAGTCCGAATCATAAAAGAGAAGTGACTGGCAATGTTCATACGCGTAAAGCAATTCTTCAAGCCATTGATAAAGAGGCTTTTGCTGCCGATATTTTGGGCGATGGCTCAACAGCGTTGAATGGGTTCGTTCCAAAAGATTTTGCAAAAGATCCAGATAGCGGAGAGGATTTCCGAGAAGAAAATGGGGATTTGCTGCCCTATGATTTGGAAGCTGCTAAAAAAGAATGGGCATTAGCGAAGCAAGAGCTGGGCAAGGATCAAATTGAACTGGAATTGATGTCTGCCGATTCAGCGATTGCTAAAAAGACGATTGAATTTGTTCAAGGACAGCTGCAGGAAAATCTGGATGGATTGAAAATCGTTTTGAAATCTATTCCGCTGCAAAATAGATTGGATCTACAGACAGAGGGGAATTTTGATCTTGTATTTGGGACCTGGACGCCAGACTATGCGGACCCAATCAACTTTTTAGAGTTTTATGATTCAAAGAGTGGATTGAATACTGCTGGTTATGATAATGCGGACTATGACAAAGGCTTGAATGATGCTCGGATTACCTTAGCAAATGAGCCTGAAAAACGTTGGGAAACATTGTTGGATCTTGAAAAAATCCTTGTTCAAGACGACGCTGCTGTGTTGCCTTTGTATCAAGGAGCGATTGGGTACTTGAAAGCCGATCGAGTGAAGGATCTACAAGTATTTTCATTTGGTCGGACAGTTTCATATCGAACCGCTTATGTAGAAGAATAGAATAGCTAAATAAAAAAAGTGTCAATAAAAAAGCTGTGGTCCTTAAGGATTACAGCTTTTTTGTGCTTCTTAAAATTAAATGTTTCAGTTAGAAATCAAGAATGTTCCGAGATTTCTGTCGGTAATAGAATTGTTTCTCTTGTTCCGTCATCAAAGGCAAAAACTCGCTCAGGAAATGAAGTAGAATAAGCATAGGCCAAATCTACAGCCATTTCAACATCACTGAATTCTTGAGAAAATCTCAATGTTACGCGACCGTTATTATTGAATACGTCAAATGCAAGCATGTTTGTCAAAGGTATCACACCTTTTAAATTCAGATCAATGATCAGCCAGATACTGTCGATCAGCTCTCCGGGTAAACTGGAGACAACCCCCAGTGAAGCGTAGCGGCTGCGGCTTCTGTCAAATGATTCAAACATAAGAACCCCTCCCTTTTTGCTTACTATTAGTATACCTCAAAATGAAAGAAGATTCCCCATATCTGTTTTTTGGTTAAGCAAGTTATCTCTGAGGAAAAGTAAATTGCAAGTTTAGATAAGCGCTCCTTATCGATATAAGTACATTTGTTTCACAAATTTGGGAGTAGGAACGATTCGTTAAAAAAATAAGGCTGTCAAAGAACCTTATCTTTTACTAAGGTAAGATTAGAGAAAATACCAGTATATAGCTGTAATAGATTACTGAATAAGGCAGATTATGAGAATTCTAAAGGTCAGTCTGTTCGGATAGGGCTGGAACTGTCCTATAATTGATTGTAGTATTCATCTTCTAACGCTCTTTTTATATAGTCTATTTCCGAAGGAAATGGGTGTATTCGGATTCTGATACTCTTGATTGAGTGATTGAATTGTAAAGGGTAGTCATGTATAACGAATTGAGTATCCGCAGTGATGGCATCTGAAAACACTATTTTGACCGTACTGATCGATAACAGCATATTTTTGATAAAGTATCTGTGTGAGTAATCGTATCTTGATAAGATAGTCACGTTTACGGGTTGTAAAAGCTCTGGAATAATAGAAAAGAGTTTTTCTTTGTAACCGAGAACAGAGTAGCTTGTTGAGTTAGTAACAAACCACCCTACTTTTTTTAAATGATCAAAAAAAGCATCCAATTTATCATTTAATACCCCTATCCCATTATAACTGGAAAATTTGTATGAGTGGCCATAAAACCATTCGGTATCAATAGTAACCAAGTAGTATTCAGTTATTTGGGTTTGCAGAATCAGATAAAACATAAAGGCAAATTGATAGTCAGATAAATAAAAATGAAAATAGTCACAGAAATTTTCAATCCAGATAATTGTTCTCACTTCAAGTAAATTGGTGTAATTTCTTTTGTCTCTATTAAGATGGATGGTTGATAGTTCATCTTGAGAAAGATAAATCAAAGATATATGAGAGATAAAAATGTACATAGAATGAATTTCTCTGCTTTTATTGAAGTTATCTAGTTGGTAAGGAGATAGAAAAGAGTCAAGTTCTGGCAGATAAGATGCTTGGAATTGATCAAGTGAGATAAGAAAAGTAGAAATGCTATCAATATCGTCATAAGTGGAAATAACATAGTTATTAGCTAAACGAAAATGAGTGATCAACAACCACAGCTTAAAAAAAGGATGAAAACTATTTTCAACAAATTCATCTTTATTAGAGAAGATATCAAGATAATCACTGATACCTATTAATAAGTAAAAGTAAAATAGTCGAATTTGACGTTCGTTACCAAGAATTTTTTCTGTTGTTCTTAAATCTAAACGCAAACCAAGCCTATCCAGTTCTTCTTTCAGCACAGGAAGCTTTCTATATAAGGTTACTGAAGAGATAAAGTTCCTTTTTGCAAAGGTCTCTACAGATTCAAAATCGTTCATTAAAATAGATAAAGCCAGATTGAAAAGAACAGACCGTTCAGAATAAAGAGCGATAAGCTTATTTTCATCAAATACATTTGAAAATGAGATTTTCAGACTAGCATCGGATACAAGGATTGAACCGTAATTGTTATCAACAGTTTCTAAATCTGCAAGCAATTCTTCCAAGCGTCTACGAAGACTTCGTTTGTCTATAGATAGTTCATAAGCAAAATTCTGCAAAGGTACTTCCTCATAGTTATTGTACTTCCAAAGGAGATAGAGTAATTTAAGCTTCTCCTCATCTCTTTTTTCAATTAGCATGTTGATCTCCTTCCAAAAGATTCATGGTTAAATAATAAAACAATAATGTTGAAGAGGCAATAGAAGCAATTTAATCCAATAAACGCATTAGCTAGCTTGATAAAAAAGCAATAACATTTTATGCATGAGACAAAGCATAAAATGTTAATGCTTTTTTTTAAAAAACTATGTACTATTTTTTCGGAAGAAGATAAAATTTAAATTTTTTCAATATGAATGAGATGGTTTTGGAAAAGGAAAAACTTCTCGTTTTGTGTACAAACGAGAAGTGAAAAAGTTGTTTGTTTAGTTAAATGTTATAAAGAAATTAAAAAAATAGTTTAAAAAAGTTTTAATATTATGTTGTTTCTATTTGAATATCTACAAAAAATATTATACAACAAAATTTTGAGAAAGTTTTATCAAATTTTTGTTAATAAAAACAAAAAAATGAGAGAAAAACAAAAAGATATTTATTGATGATTATTTTTAGCCGTCAAAAATACCGTCAAAATCAATGAAAATAGAAAGAAGGAATTGTTATGAGTCGCAAAGGTGAGAATATTTACAAAAGAAAAGATGGGCGCTGGGAAGGTCGCTTTATAAAAGGGAGAAAAACAAATGGAGCAATTCATTATGGCTATGTCTATGCAAGAACCTATCGTGAAACAAAAGATAAGATTATTGAACAAAAAATCATCCTTCGTCAAACAGACCCTTCAATCAAAGAGTTCCAAGGGAATCTTGGTTATTGGTTTGATTACTGGATAGAGACGCTCATAAAAAAAGAAATCAAACAGAGCACTTACAGCAGCTATAAAAGCAAAATCGAAAAGCATATCAAACCAATTTTGGGAGAGATTCCATTAAGTAAATTGACTACAGTAGATTTAAATACGTTTATGAAAAATATACAAGAAAAGTTGATGCCTAGCTCGGTACAGTCTGTATTCCAAGTGTTGAAGACAGGTCTATTTGAAGCAGAAAAGAAGAATTTTGTAGAAAAAGATCTCTTAAAATTTATCTTACTGCCAAAAATTCATAAAAAAAGAATACGGACCTTAACTTCGGAAGAAGAACAAAAAATACGATGCTTGGCTAGCGAAGAAGAGAAGGGGTTGCCCGT
Source organism: Enterococcus sp. 9E7_DIV0242 (assembly GCF_002140975.2). NCBI lineage: Bacteria > Bacillati > Bacillota > Bacilli > Lactobacillales > Enterococcaceae > Enterococcus > Candidatus Enterococcus clewellii. The sequence continues at coordinate 1,975,053 of NZ_CP147247.1, read as the reverse complement.
TTTATTGGCTTTAGAAACAGGATTACGTATTGGTGAAATCGCTGGTCTGAAATGGCAAGATATAAACTTTGATAACAAAACATTGGTGGTCAACAGAACACGCCAAAGGATACAGGATCATGAAAAACACAGGACACATGTGATTGAGGATACACCCAAAACATTTTTATCTCGACGAGAAATCCCATTATCAGAGAAAATGATACAGCGCTTAAGAACAAGAAAGATAGCTAATGTAGGAGAATACGTGATCTCCTTTAAAAATAAGCCGACAGAGCCCAGAACGATAACAAATTACTTTAAAAGTATAATGAAAAAATTGAATTTAGAACGTGTGAATTTTCATTCACTACGACATTCTTTTGCCAGTAAGTGCTTGGAGAAAGGGGTAAGTGTCGCTGTTGTTGCAACGTTACTAGGCCATTCTTCAGTAAAAACGACACTGGATATTTACGCGAATTCAAATAGAAATAACGAAAGAAAGGCAATTGAGTTAATTGCTGAATAAATCACTTAAAATTACATGATTCTATGCTCAGTACATAGACCGCTATTGTTAGAAAAAATTACTAAGAGCGGTTTATTTGCTATGCCTTTCTTTTTACAAAGAAGCTTATAAAAAAATAATGAAAAGAAAAAAACTATTATTTCTATGATATTTCAGAAGAATATTTTTCCATAGTCGTCAGATTCGCCGTCATGATTTTAGCATTGCAGTGAATATAAGAATCATGTAGATTATTCTCGTTTGTACACAAAACGAGAAAACAGATTGGTGCTTTTTACTATTCATTTTCTATTTTGGAGGGATAAAACATGTTTAACATAGGGGTAATTTCAGTCTCAGGTAGCATTCAGGATAATTACATAGACGTATTGGAAAATGGTGATACGAAAGTCATAGAAGTTCTCCCTTCTGAAGTTAACAAAAAAATAGAGCAGGTTGATGCAGTCATTATTAATGATGATACTCAGGAAAATGTCGCTCAGATTTGCAGCTTGATTATGAAGTTGAAAGCAGGGCAGAATCCGTTGGTGTGGGTTATGACTAAAGAGCCTGATCCGGTCAATCGACTTATTTTTCTTCAGTTGGGCGCAGACGGGAATCTCAATTCTCTTGTAGATCCAAATGAATTCAAGCTAATTATCAATAATGCCCTCGATCGTCATATTAAAAGTAAGAAATCCATTCAAACGGAGACCAAACCAAAAAAAATTTACAAAAGAAGCTTTGAGCTAGTTGATCAAAATTTTAGTGTCATGATTGATAATGACCGTGAGATTCCTTTAACGAAATTGGAGTATCAACTTTTAAAAATTTTACATAGTAAACCGAATATGGCATTTACTTATGAAGAATTATTTGAACGACTTTGGCAAAAACCAGATAAGAACTACAAGTTTAGAATATCAAATCTAATCTTCCACTTGAGAAAAAAAGTGGAAGAAAATCCAGAACAACCGTACTTCATTATCACGGTACGTTCAAAAGGATACTTTCTTAATATGACATAAAGCAAGTATAAAAGGAAAAGCAAATAATTGCGAAAATGGTGATTTGGTTATGCATCAACTATTTAGAGTAGTTGGTTCAGTTTGACTGATACAAAAAAATTTATTCGGTTTCTTTTTTTCTTCATTTTCTTTGTAGAATACGAAATTAAGTGTCTATTCATAGAGAAAGTGAAATGAAAAATTGAAATATAGTGTGTTCTTTACTACACACAACTATCTATACAAGGGAGGAGTTGAAAAAGATAATGAAAATCGGAAAAAAAGGTACTTTTATAGGCCTTGTATTCACCGGCTTACTAGTAACAGCTTTTTGGCATATTCCTGAACCGATCAAAGCGAATGAAGAAGCAAGTACTTCTGACGTGATGGGCTCAAATGAGGAAGATGTATCTGAAAACAGTGATACGGAAATGGCTTCTCCGGAAGCTTTGGTGGAACCCTTCGCTACGGTCGCACCAATGGCTGCAGCAGGCTGGGGGACGGAAGCCGCAGCAACAAATGTTGTTGAAGTTTCTACATGGGATGAACTGTATAAAGCGGTGATGAACACCTACACAGGAACGGAGACAAACAAAAATAATGCGGACTATATCAAAGTAACTGCAGATATCGAAAATCCGGGAAATAATGGAACCGGGGATACACGAAGGGATGCTCCGACAGCTCGTATCGATTATGTAATCGATGGGCAGGGTCATACGGTTGACTTTAACCAAGTCAGATTTTCGTGGGCGACCAGTACAACTAGAGATAGAAATATTTATGTGAAAAATATCAAAATGTATGGGCAAAGTGCATACGGACCATTTGCAATCGGGGATTATGCAACCATTGCTTCAACGATCACTTATGAGGATGTTTATTACAGAGGCTCTCAATTGAGTGCTTCATGGCAGGCAACAATGATTTTCAAAGGGACCAATGAGTTTCATTCAGTGAATTCTTATGAAGCACCATTGCGACCAGGTGTGACTAAAAATACTTGGGCGAACCAATCCGGATTGGAAGCTTTCCGAGCTATCTATGAAGAAGACAGTAATACAACTGTTACTGTACAAAATGGTAACGGCTTTATTTTGGCCAGCTATCTTGGAAACACCGGTACAACATCTAATCAATCGGCATATGCCAGAATTGAGAAAAATGCTGTAGTGGATATCACGACCAATGGGAATGCAGGAGAAGCTTGGGATGTTGGAAACTATGTTATGTCATTGAGAAAAGGTGATGTAACGGTCGCAGAAGGCGCAAAAGTATATGCAAGAACCGGCGATTCTACTACTCGTGGCGGAATTCAATTGTATTCTGATACCACGTTTAATATCGCTAAAGGTGCAGAAGTGGGCGTCGAGATAAAAGGGAATATGGCTGGAACAACGGCTTTAAATCTTGGAAGTGATTCTAAGTTCAATGTCTCTGAAGAGGGTAGCATGACGATCAATCTTCGGAACCAAGGAACGAGTACACAAGATGTTGTAAACGCCGGGGCTCGTGGCGAATTTGTTGTTGGGAAAAAAGCAACTTTCAATATCAAATTAGAGGATGGTACCGGTGTACGTAACTTATTTAACATCGGGGCAAACGGAGTTTTCCGCTTTGCTGATGCGTATTCTATTGATTTGGATGCACGAGGCAATACCAATGCACATCTAGTGAATATGACCAATCCAGGTCACTTTATTGCGGATGTTCAAAAAGTATCCTCATGGTTGAAAACACCTGCTAGCGATGACCCATATAAAATTTGGAATCCGATATATGGAGTGGATGTAACATACAATGGACGAAATACAACAAACATTGTTGGACAAAGTGTTACCACACCTATTACAACGGATTTCTTAACTAATTACAGAACGACGGCAACTGGGTCTCCTCATAGTGGTTTTTCAAGAGTTCTTTATGAGTATATTCCAGATGTCATCATCGGATTGAATCAACCGACAGATAATCCGGCGGAAACATCCAGCAAGGTTCTTTCGGGTGTTGTAAATCCCGATCCAGATTATATGAACGGGACGTCGATTTTGTTCTATCTAGTTGTGGATGAAAATGATCCAAGCAAGGATGTTTTACTGACTGAACCGAAAGTTAACTCACCAATTGAAGGAGATAGTAGAAAGTTCCATACGATTGCTGATCCAACTACAGGCTCGTTCAGTTTTGACTTGCCGGCAGATGTCACGCTGAAAGCGGGGCAAAAGATAAAAGCAGTTGGTTGGTTGAACGGGAAAGAAGCATATGATATCAAAACGGTTTTGGATACAACACCGCCGGAAGGAGACCCTCGAACTGTTCATTCAGCTGTGGGGGAGGTCGCTCCGGAACCGAGTGAATTTGTTCAAAACCCAACGGATACCAATCCTGTAACGCCAAACTTTGGTTATGAATTTGCAGAAGAAAATACACCAGCACAGGTTGCAGCAATGATGGCTACCCAAGGAGAGTATGATATCTATGTCTATCTTTTGGATGAAGCAGTAGATGCGACGGGAGCTCTAGCTCCAAACAAAACGAAAATCAAATCTAAGTTGGTTATTCATGAGACGTTGAATGCACTTGCTGCAAAAGATATTGAGGCTAGTGCAACTATTTTGAATGGTATGACAGAAGATCAACTGAAGGCCTACATCATTCAAGAAAGTGAAGCATCCTCCTACAAGATTGTAGATGGGGTGCAGACAAGCCTGACAGATAAAATCCAAGTGACTGATTTAGGCGGACTAACGCCGAGCTCTACTGGGGGTTCTTACAATGTGACATTGACAGTGAGAGCTGCAGATTCAGGATTAGCAACAGATTTGACGAAAGTCATCACTGTGACATTTCGTGATGAAGTAGCACCGACCGGAACAGGGAAGCTGACCCTAGCACCAAAAGGAAATGCTGCCTATCTTCGGGACGAAACAGATCTGACCAAGTTCCTATTGGACTGGAGCGACGATGTCACACCAAAGGATCAAGTAACAGTTCGCTTTGCAGAGAATACTGATTTTGATGCAATTGTCGCGAATACCGGAGACAGTGAGTTCTTTGTGATACTTACTGACTTGGCCGGCAACGATAGTGCACCAATCAAAATACCCGTCTATGTGGTAGACAGTATGCCAGATGGCGCAGTTGCCGTTGAAGGAAGTAATTTCAGAGTGGATCGCTCGAAGTGGACAGCCAATACTGCGACAGCTGACGCACTAAGAGCTTATGTAGTCGCACAAGGAAATGTTCGTGGATTGGAAGTCATAAATAATGTGTTGGAAAATGTCACAGATGATAAAGCCAAATTGACAATCAATGCCTCTGGTGTAGGAACTGATGAAGAACAGGCCTATCCAATTGTATTGACAGTCGCATCGAATGGGGACACAGCTACACATACTATTTATGTGACCTTCAATGATAAAACCAAACCGACAGGAACTGGTAAATTTACGATTGTTGATTTGGGCGCTGCTGGTAAGGATGCGATTGAAAATGCTGCTGATTACAAAGTATTTCTGAAGGATTATTCAGATAATGTTTCTGCGAATGACAAGATTACTGCTTCATTGAAACCAGGTCAGGATATCGCAAATATCGTGTCAAAACAGGGCAATGCTTCATTTATTGTCAATTTGACCGATGAAGCCGGCAATGTTGGAGAAGTTGTAATACCGATTTTTGTCAAAGATAAGGCAGTTTCAAGTGATAAGTATATTCTGGATGGACTGGACTTTGCTGTAGCGGCAAAAGATTACCCGACCAGTGAGGCAGAAATTTTAACGATGATTCATGATAAAGGAAAACTGGCTCTTTGGGAATTTGATGAGACATCTATTACAGCTCTTGATCCAACGCTGATCACTGTTGATAAAGGTACCTTGCCAGGTCCGGTAACAGGTGGCGGTGTCGTACAAGATGGTGCTTACAAAGTAACACTTTCCTATGGAAGTGGAACATCTAAAGTTGAGAAAGAGATAACAGTAACGATCAATAAGAGCATTTCTACTGTAAATGTGGAATTTGTCGATGACAAGGGCCAGAAATTACGTGATCCGATTCCTGTTAGTGGGAATATCGGCGGTACAGTTGATTTAGTCACGAATACAGCGATTCAGGATAGGGTAAATGAATTACTTGGAGAAAATTATCAAGTGAAGACACGTCCGACACCGGAAGATGCTATTCCAGTGACAGAAAATCCATCGACTGTTCAATATGTCTTCAACGGCACATTGTTTATCTATTCTTATCCGACATCAATTGATTTCGGAACAAGAAATGCGGGGATTTTTGGTGTCCGTGTGGATAACCCAAGTTTCGATGATAATTTAATCATTTGGGACAATCGTACAGATGCAACAAGCTGGACACTAAAAGCGCGTTTGGAAGATTACTTGACAAGCGGAAGCGGAACAGGGACGAAAGTGTTGCCGGATGCGATTCGTTATCGAGTGGCTGATGGAAAAGACAGTGAAATCATACTGAATGATACAGACCAGGCGATTACTGTTGACACGCACAACGCCCCAGGACAATACGATGTCAGTGAACGTTGGGCAACCGGAGAACGTGGCTTTAAGCTTGAGGTTCCTGCGGGAGCAGTTCGCGAGTTGGGTGAGTACAAGGCAACAATTGTCTGGACCTTAGGAGAAACGAAATAACACAATGGAGGAAAGAAACATGAAACGAATAAAGCTATTCTCATCGCTCTTTATTTCTGTTGTTGTCATGGCGTTTATCTTTTTGGGCAAACCAGCTATTGGGTTTGCAACAGAAAACGGTGGTGCAGTACAGACGAACGGTGTCATTTCTTTCTATGAAGAAAGCACAGACTCAAGTAGTTCAACAGAGCCTAGCTCGACGACTGAACCAACAATTCCTACAACAGAACCGACAAAGCCTTCTGGCTCAAAACCGCAAGGAAAGTATCCTTCAACAGGTGAGTTGATAAAGAAAAGTTTAGGAATCAGCGGCGCGGCACTGCTATTGATCGCTTTGATTCTATTCTACGTGAAACGGAGAAAAGAACAGGCATCCGGAGAAGGAAAGGGGTATTGACAGCATGAAGCAAGTAAAACTAGCAACAATGTTGTTGCTACCACTATTCTCTGCAGCTCTGTTCAGCTTCTCTGAAACAGCGGCAGCAGAAGCCGGTTCTTGGTCTGGTGAAGTAAGTATCGGTTTTGAAGGTTCCTATGAAAAAGAAATCAAGGATCCTGAGTATCCAGACCAAGCGGTCGATCCAGGCGAAAGCCCTTCAACAGACGGGGAATTGCGCATCGATTTTGTTCCTCAGTTCAACTTTTGGGCAAATGCCAAAGTGGATGAAGATGTGCTGGTCTACGGAAACGCGCAGCTTTTTCATGGAAATACGGGAGCTAGAGGGAATTTTGTTCAAGTCTCAGATTTTCGTGGAACGGGGAAAGGTTGGCTGCTGCAGCTTCGTCAGGAAACACAGTTTAAAAATGAGACAGCAGAAAATAAAGAGCTCGACGGCTCGGTCATCTCCCTTGGAAGTTCATGGGCGAATTCGACTAGAGGAGCCGATGAGGCACCGATTGTTCAAAAAGATGTCATTCGAATCGATAATATCGGTCAGACATACAACTTAGCTGAGGCGAAAGCAAACACGGGAGAAGGTACCTGGTCGATCATTTTTGGCGCATCTATTGAAAATGAGAATGGTATGAAGGACACGCTGATTCCAAGGTTGGATGCTGACGGCAATCCCGTAACAGATCCGGCATACGATAATAAAGCGATTTATCAAAACAAGGCATTAAGTTTGTCTATACCGGGGGCAACTAAAAAGGATCCGGTAACATACACAACGGTGATAACTTGGATTTTATCTGAGCTACCATAAATAACACACACAAATTAGGAGGAACACACATGAAAACTTCACACAAATTAACTGGCGCTGCACTTTTAGCAGTACTAGGACTAGGACTTGCAGTACCATCAATTACAAAAGCAGCACCGGGCTATCCAGATGCAACAACTGGTGTTGGCGAAGGGAAAATCAAATTTACAACAGATGATACAACCAATCCAACAAACTTACCGCCAGGTGAATCTACTGGTACGCCAATGACTGAGCCTTCTCAAAACCCTAATCCAGGGGCATTGAAATTGGTTTCTGTAACAAGCATGGACTTCGATACACATAAAATCGTAGCAAATGATGCGGATAAGTCTTACGATGCATTACCATTTACTGATCCAGGTTCATCTCAAACAACAGCTCACTTTGTTCGTTTCCAAGATATTCGTGCGGATGCAGCAACAGCTAATAACTGGTGGACAGTGAATGCTGAATTGACAAAACAATTCACAAACGCTGCTGGTCAAACATTAGACGGTTCAACATTGGATTACAAGAAAATTTCATTAGTAACAGGAACAAATGCTGCGACAAAACCATCTTTAGCTGCAACAACAACTCAAACATTGGCTCTAAACACAGTACAACCTTTCTACACAAACAAAGAAGTTGGTAAAGGTTTCGGTGTATTTGAATTGATGTTCGACACTAACGCAAATGCAAAAGCAGGAACATACGATGGTATTACACTAAACGTACCAGGAACAAATGTATTGAAAGCAAGTGAATATACAGCAGAAATCACTTGGACCATTACAGACGCTAACTAATTTTTTTAATTAGCGATTGAAGAGTCGTGGTCGGGACAGAAGTATTCAGCTTTTTAACAGAAGAAAAAATTTATGAAAATTGCTTTACAAATTTTAGATAAATTTCTACTTACTTATGAAAGAGTTGCTTCTGTTCCGTCCTTTTTTCAGATGTAGTGCATGATACAAGCTTGAGGATTTATTAGGTCTCAAGCTCGTCTTATTTTTAAGAGAAGAGAGAGGAACACGGAATGATCAAAAAAGCGGTTAAGCTATTAGGTTTTATTTACATAGTAGGAATGCTTGTGGGATTTTCAACAGCAGTAAACGCAGCAGAAAATCAACAAGCACTAAAGGGATTTTCTTATAAGGTGATTTTACCGGAAAATCAACATAATTCTGAGGTAGGTTACTACGATTTACGTATGGAGCCGAGTCAGCAACAAACGATCCAAATGCAGCTTAATAACTCATCGGATGAAGAAATTACTATATTGGTCAGTTTAAATGGAGCTAAAACGAATAGCAATGGGGTTATTGAATACAGTAAAAATGACATTGAGAAGGATGCATCACTAAAGTATGATTTTGTGGATGTTGTCAAAGCACCGGAAGAAGTAGTCATTCAACCAAATAGTTCAGAAATGCTGAATATGGAGATCACGATGCCGGAAGCTTCTTTTGAGGGGTACATTTCAGGAGCAGTCACTATCCAACAAAAAGATGCACAAGGACAGGAAACAGATACGAATCAAGGGATGATCATCAATAAGCTTGCCTATCAAACGGGTATTCTGTTGAGTGAGGCAGATACAAATGAAATAAATCAAGATATGAAGCTAAACCGCGTTTATCCTGATTTGAATAATTTTCGAAATGCCATTTTTATCAATTTTTCCAATGTTCAGCCTGTTTACACAGAAGATATGACAGTTGATGTTCAAATCATGGGGAAGGCATCTGATGAGGTTTTATATGATACGAAAAAAGCCAACATGCGGATGGCACCGAATTCATTGATTGATTTTCCGGTTTCAATGAACGGGGAGCGAATGGTTCCGGGAGAATATCGAGCAAAGATTCTTGTAACAACAAAAGCTGGTGGTAAATGGCAATGGGAAGAAGCGTTCAAGATTACAGATGAGGAAGCAGATAAGTTTAATGATCAGGACCTGACATTGGTTCAAGATGCTGGTGTTAATTGGTTGCTGATAGCGATGATCGTTGGCGGACTACTACTATTGATTTTGATCATCTTCTTAGTGATTCGTTTTCTTAAAAAGAAGAATAAGCAAAACAAAAGAAAAAATGCCTCTTCAAAGCGAAAAAAGAAAAAGTAGATTGACGGAGGAGGCTTAAAAATGGAGATACTTGACTGGTTGTTTATCGGTACATGTTCTGCTGCAATTTTCTTTCTGGTTCTTGCCTGGGTCTATTTTGTGTTGGTTCTTGTAAATACCTCCAAAGTGAAAAAGTGGAAACAAGCAAAACCAAGAAAAAAGAGAAAACGAAAACGTTGGCGTCGTACCTGCCGAATACTTGAAAAGAAAAAGAGTGCTTCTATTCGTTTCTTTGTATTGTTTTTTGTCATAGCTTGTTTGGGCGGAGGAACTGCTTTTTATACTCGTTACTATCAAGCGACAAATTTAGGAAAAGAAGATACCGAGGCGCTAGTTCAAGGTCATTATCTTTTATCAAACATCGAAGAGCAGTTGAATCAAATTCATGAAACGGATAACCCTAAAAAAATTCAGGAGAATATCTATGATCTGGCGGCCCGACTTGCTAATTATGGGGTGCGGACCGCAGATAGACGTTTAAGCATGGAAGGACAAAAAGAGTTGAATCGGCTCTATGTGAATATGAAGGAATTGGGACTGAACCTAGGAAGCCAAACCTTTGAAACACTGAGTGATCAAGATACGTTATCAGGGTATCTATCAGATATGAAAAAAACAAAAACAAATCAAAAAAAGGTGTTCAAATATTTCCGAATCAACGAGTCTTCTCTGAAGGAAAACAAGTGAGTCTGAAGTAAAGGAGTTTTTTTGATGACCCAATCTTCAAAAAAGAACACCGAGCGTACATCATCAAAAGCATATATTCAAAGGAAGAGAAAGAAACAGCAAAAGAAGCGTCCGGATACAATGCTGAACAAACGACAGGAAAAGAAAAAAACTGTCAGAGAGAAGCAATTGAAAACTAAAAATGGGACAAATCATCTTCTTTGTGGATATCGTATTTCTACTATAAAAGGAAAAAAGCGTAGGAGAAACTATCAGAAGCTTCTTTTGGAACTGTTGTTAAGCAGTTTAATCGCTATTTTGCTTGTTTATGTAATTTCGTTATTTACCTTTACGATGCCACAGGTAAAGGGATACGGCATGCTGAATGAGCTTGAAGAAGGAGACCGCCTATTTGTCAACCGATTAGGGAAAGTCGAACGATTTTCCCTTGTTTACTTTCGAGTACCGGGACGCAAAGGCGAGGTGTCCGTCCGCCGCATTGTCGGACTTCCTGGAGAAGAGCTGGTATACAAGGAAGAACGGCTATGGGTAAATGGAGAAGAAAAGGTGGAACGGTTCCTGATTGAGCAAGTACAGCTTGCAAGGAAAGAGGGGTATCGGCTGACAGAAGATTTTACAAGCCAAGAGATCTCAGGGACAGAACGAGGTGTGATTCCAGATGGAAAATACCTTGTATTAGGAGATAATCGAATGTTTGCTTCGGATAGTCGTTTTTATGGGCTGATCGATGCAAAGGATATCATCGGTGTCGCATCAATGAAGATTTTTCCCTTTCATGAAATGATGAAATTGTAAGGAAGACAGGTCTAGGTATGGAGAATAAAAAGAAAAGACGTCGTACATCGGAGGCTGCGAACGTCCGAAAAAAAGGTCCATCGAATCCACAACGAAAGTATAGAAAACAAGTATCAGGAGAAAAGATGAGAATGCAACGGCAAAAGCATATCTCTTTTTGGAGAAAGCGAGTAAAAAAAGCTTCAGAAATAATGGAGCTGTTGCTCTTCCTATTATTCATCTATTGTTGCTTTTATTTTATGCTCAATTTTCGGTCCCATGAAGTCGATGGACAATCAATGTTTCCAACTTTTCGAGATGGAGAACGACTGCTGACACATAAGGGAAAAGAGATTCAGCGCTATGATATTGTTACCTTTGAGCCAAAGGAAGAACCTGGCTCATCTTTTGTAAAGCGTGTGTATGGGACACCAGGAGATACTATTTATATCAAGGACGATCGTCTTTATTTATTTCGAAACGGTATCAGTCAAAAAGAGATAGCTCAAATGATTGAGGCGAGACAGTTGCCAGATAGTACGACGATCGTTGCGCTTTCCGAAGAAAGCCAAAGGGAGTTGGCACACTTGGTGCAGATACCTGAAAAGACTTATTTTGTTTTAGGTGATAATAGGCAGAATTCTAAGGACAGCCGATCGATTGGCCTGATTGATCTGGAACAGATTGAGGGTGTTGTGAACTTTCGCTTCTATCCGTTTGACCGTTTCGGTTTTGTTCACTAAAGATTGGAGAGTATATATGAAGAAAAAAATGGGCTCATTCATTAAAACGCAGGGAGCATTTGCTGGTTTAAGTATACTTTTACCGATGCTCATTATGGTGCTCATCTATGCAAAAATCGGTGTTTATCTAGGAAGCGAGCAACGAACGATTCTAGCCAGTGATGCTTTTTCACAGTATTCCAATTTTTTTGCCAGCCTAAATAATGTTTTTAAAGGCGAACAAAGTATTTTTTATAATTGGAACAGCTCAATGGGGTTGAACTATTGGGCGTTTATTGCGTACTATTTAGGGGGGATTTTCAGCCCACTAGTACTTTTCTTTGAAAATATCGAAATGCCGGACTTTCTCTATTTTTTGACATTACTTAAAATTGGGTGTATTGGCGGAGGGTTCTGGATATTTTCTTCTCAGACCTTTCATCTGCCTAAATGGGGGCATGTAATACTTAGTGTTTCTTATGCGTTAATGTCCTTTACACTAGCCTATTCAGAAATCATTATGTGGTTGGATGCATTGATGTATCTTCCTTTGATTACGCTAGGAATCCATCGCATTATGGATAAGCAGAAACCCATAGTGCTGTTTGTTAGTTATTTTTTGTTATTTGTTTCAAATTTTTACATGGCATTTATGGTCGGTGTGTTTTCACTCCTGTATTTTATCGCTAGATTATTGACGGATCGCGAGTGTTACAAGAGTAGTATTCCGATGTATTTAATCACGTCTTTTCTAGCTGGCGGAGCTTCAATGATCATGATTTTACCAACGATTCTTGATTTGAGAAATAATGGTGAGGCACTCAGTAAAATTTCGCAATTAAAGACACAAACGACTGGACCTTGGGATCTGGTCATTAAGAACATGGTTGGAATCTACGATAGTACAAAGCTGTACTCCACACCGTTTATTTATGTTGGATTATTTGGCTTGTTATTTTGCCTTTTCTTTTTTCTAACAAAAAAAGTACCGCGCCTTACCAAGCTTTCTTTTGGCGGTCTACTGCTCTTGTTGGCTATCAGTTTTTATATCGAACCATTGAACTTGCTCTGGCAGGGAATGCATATACCGAATATGTTTAATTTCCGTTTCAGCTTTCTCTTTTCATTTCTTGTGTTGACCCTTGCCGGATATGGTTGGGAAAAATATGAACGAGAAGACTTTGATCAATTGGTTACACTAGTTTTGGGGCTTTTAGGTGCCTATTTAGTCGTTCGTTTAATCACAAATAATGATGAGGATTACAGCTATTTAAGCTGGTTTAGCTTTGTTTTGACTGTAGTGTTTCTTATGTTATATCTATTCAGTTTATTTTTCATCAAGAAGCTAAAAAAACATAAATGGCTAGGCTGCTTTTTACTTTTAATCGTCTGTTTGGAGGCGGGGATGAATGGGTATGGTATCATTAATGGAATTGCAGTAGAATGGCATTATCCCAGTCGTAAATATTATGCAGAGCCCTATGAATCGATTAAGACATTAGTTGATCAAACCAAGGAAGAGAATACTTCCTTCTATCGAATGGAAAATCTGAATCCAGTTTCGGCAAATGACGGATTTAATTATGGGTATAGCGGGATAAATATGTTTTCCTCTATTCGTAACCGTCACTCTTCCTATTATTTGAACGCTTTAGGCTATCGATCGTTGGGGACGAACTTGAATATCCGGTATGCAAATAATACCTTGCTGATGGATTCTCTTACAGGTATAAAGTACAATATTGCACGAGAGGATAGCTTGAAGTTTGGGTATAAAAAAATTGGCACTCATGGTGACTTTAGTCTTTATGAAAATGAAAATACTCTACCACTAGGCATTTTGACAGATGAGGGAATTTATAAAGAAGGGGCAGTGGAAACACAAGCAACACTTCTAAATCATCTTGCAGAAATGAATGAAGACTTTTTTACTTTTAAGGAAATCGAACTACGTTCTACTAAAAATGTTCAAATAGATAAGGATAAAATAAACGTGACGGATGTGGTTACTTACTCACCTGAAAACTGGGAGGAACCAATCGAACTGGAGTGGACGGTAGAGGTTCCTGCGAAAAAACAAGCATACGTGAGTATCTATCCTGTTGATTACTACACATTTGGTGCGCCATTGATTAACTTGGAAGTTGATGGAGTGGCTTACGAGAGTTCAGTAGCAGAGACCGGACAATATTATTCCTTAGGCTACTATGAGCAGGCTAAGAGCGTGACCTTTAAAATGAAGATCACGAATCTTAAGGAAGAAAAGAATGTTTTTCAAATCGTTCAACCAGATGTAGCATTATTAGATACAGATACGTTTGTCCGTGCTGTAGAAACTGTACAGAAAAAAGGTGTAGAGCTGAAGGTAGCTGGACGAAAAGCTGCTGCTGAGGTTGACTTAGAGCAAAATCAAGTACTGTTTACCAGTATTCCCTACGATAAAGGTTGGAAAGCTTATATAGATGGAAAACGTGTTGAGATTCCAATGTTCAAGCAAGCTTTATTAACTTTACCGATAAGCGCTGGAAAGCATACGATCGAGTTTGTCTTTCTTCCGGAAGGCCTGCTTGTAGGCGCTTTGCTATTGGTTGTTTGTATGGGTGGCTTCATTGGCTATCTTTGGTGGTTAAATGATCGAAAAATAGAACGAGTGAAAAAATGAAGAGCAGAAAATCATGCGTTATGATGAACTGTTCTATAAGAACGATGGGAAGTAAAGTATCAGATCGAATAAAAGAAAAGTCCATATGACTTTCCCAAAGGGAAAGTCATATGGATCGATTCTTAAAAATACTTCAGCTGTTTAGCTGAGGTATTTTTTATTCTTTATCTTCTCCGATTACTTCTGGCTCTGCAGCTTCAGCCGGAGTTTCTTCAATATTTTCTTGTGCTTCCACGATGCTGACGATTTGTTCTTCACCGTCTGTTACAATCGTAAATTTATCATTTTTCGGAAGGTCTGCAACGGTTATCGCATCACCGATCGCTAAATTACTGATATCAACTTCGACACTTTCCGGTAGATTTTCCGGTGTTGCTGAGACAAGGACAGAATACAGATTTTGTGCAAGCACACCACCTGATTTCACACCTGTAGACTCACCAGTCAATAGGATTTCTGCTTCAACTTCAGTTGCTTCTGACATGTTTACAGCTAAAAATTCTACGTGCTTGATTTTACTTGTGAATGTATCAAGCTGTGTTTTGTATACTAACGTGTTGATTTTTTTCCCACCAACAGAAAGTGTGATAACTGTATTGGCTCCATTATCACGTAGGATTTTTGTTAACTCTTTTTCATCCACCGTGATTGGTGTACTTTCGATTTGATAACCATATACAACAGCAGGGATTTTTCCGGAGTGACGTAGCTCATTTCTAAGTGAACGGGGACGGACGGCTCTTTCTTGAACTTCTAACGAAACTGACATAACCTAAATTCCTCCTTCAATAGTGAGTGAATTTATTTGGTTAACCAAAATGCAACATAAAAGAATTTCACAACTATACAAAAAGAGGGCGATCTTAACATAATCGTCCCCTGGAAATTCTACTATGATACCTCTCTCTTCCAGGTCATTACGCTGTTTTTGAGAAACCTATGATATTCACTTTACTATTTAACCATAACGCGGTTTTGACATGAAGTCAAGCAAAGCGACTATTTCTATTTTTGATCGACAAGTGGAATTAGTAATCCCAAGCTGGTTTTCTTGGTATTATTCAGTGCCTGATGAAAGAGAACAGGGAGGTTGTTGTAAGTGCAAAAGCCATATCTTTGCGGTTTGCTGAGGACAGGTAGCTTTGCTAGCATTTTAGGGAAGTTAAAGGTGGCAATTATCACACAAAGTAAAAGCCTAACGAAATCATTGAAGATTTCGTTAGGCTGTTTTTTAAGGAGAACTCAGAATTCTTTATGCTGCAGTTCCTTTAAAAAGAGTTTTGTGAGAAATTCTTTTCATAGTACCTGCCAGTAAGGAGGGTGTTTAAAGCATTCTTCGAACTATGTTGGTGCAAAAAAATATGAAATGCATCTGATCTAAGATAACTCGTATTACCACATCCCTTCATAATGAATGTATCACTAAAATATGTGCTGTTCTATGTCGTTTTCTATGTGCATCGTGAATCAGGTATGCGATTCGCAGATGTTCTTTTAGTGATAAGTTAACTATATTAGAAAAAAATGTTTAATTTATTAAATAAATTTGAATTTTGTGAGAATTTTAAAAAAGCTCATTACTAATGTTATTTCATACTAGTAAGCTTGCAAAATCAATAGCCTGTGGGCAAATCGATGAAACTATCAGAGGTAAGAATAAAAGAAGTTACTGAATATTATCAATAAATAGGAGAGAAATCCTAATTTTTGACCGCGTTTTCATTAAGGACTATACTCAAATCAAAATTTGGACCTATATGGATATTTTTGTTTTGACTGACTCAAAGCTGGAGAATAGAAGTCGTTTTTTTCAGTTCTTTGTGAAAAAGCTGATCCTAATTTAATTAATTATTTTGTTATAGTTTAAATCGAAGAAGGAATATATCTATTTTAAATTTCTTTTTAAAATAATTAAAAATAATAGGAGTGGTCAAAATGAGTACAACAAGATTAGTGAAGATGTTTGAAGAATTGGTAACAATTGATTCGGTTTCAGGAAATGAGGCGGAAATTCATGATTTTCTTAAGAAGAAATTTCTCTCTTTTGGATTGGATGTAAATGAAGATGAAAGCATGTGGACGACGGGGTTAGGTGCAAATAATATGATAGCAACTCTTAAAGGCAATAACGAAAGAAAACCATTATTGTTTTCAGCTCATACGGATACAGTGACTCCAGGAAATGGTGTTCAAATGATAGAAGAAAACGGGATTCTCTATTCAAAAGGTGAAACGATTCTTGGCGCGGATGATAAAGCAGGAATTGCCATCATGCTCGAAGCGATTCAGAGAATAAAAGAAGAAGAGATCGATACCGGTGATTTGGAGTTTGTCTTATCACCAGGCGAAGAGATCGGCTTGATTGGTTCTTCGGCATTGGATATGGAAAGCATAAAAGCGGATATGGGCTACGTTCTTGATAGTGGTGGTTCTGTAGGCCGTGTGACGATTGCAAGTCCTACTTTATTCATGTATGAAGTTTCTATAATAGGAAAGGCAGCGCATGCTGGGCTTGAACCGGAAAAAGGCATTTCAGCAGTTGCTATCTTATCTGATGCGCTAAAGGATATAAGGATCGGACGAATTGATGAGCGGACAACAGCTAATATTGGTGTCATCCAAGGAGGAGAGGCAACCAATATCGTAATGGATTCTCTTTTAGTAAAAGGAGAGGTTCGTGCCATTGATCCAGCACAAGCGGATACGTTGATCACTGAAATGATTGGTGCATTTGAAACTTCAGCTTCTCTTCACGGTGGAACGGTGGCAATCGATATTAAAAAGATGGCAACAGGTTTTGATGTAAGTGACGATGAGGAAGTCATGCAAGTCCTTCTGGCTGCAGGCGAAGAGCTTGGCTATGACATCATAAGAGAGACAAGCGGTGGAGGAAGTGATGCGAATGTTTTTAATGCGAATGGAAAGCGAGTCGTCAATCTTTCAGTAGGTTACGAAAAAATCCATACCACGGAAGAGTACATTCCAGTTGAAGAAATGGAAAAGGCTGTTTTACTGGTCATTGAACTGGCGAAGCATTCTCCGAGGAGAATTGAGGTGCAGTAATGGAAAAGCAGATCAAACATATTTTAAAAATAGTAGTGGCCGTTTTGCTACTGGCTTTGAGTATCAACATGTTTTTGGGGCCGCATCATATTGCGGCCGGTGGTGTAAGTGGTATTGGGATTCTACTTGAACACATGATAGGCATTGATCGTGCATGGGTTGTTTTAGGATTCAATATTGTTCTCTTGATTGTAGCGGCAGTTACCCTTGGGAAAAAAGTCTTTTTGAATACACTATATGGCAGTATCCTTTTTCCAATTGCCTTGCGACTGGTTCCTGAAATTATGTTGACAACGGATCGATTACTTTCTGTGGTATTTGGGAGTATCATCTTTGCTGTTGGTGTTGCTCTTTTGTATAAAATACAGGCTTCAAGTGGAGGGACAACGATTCCGCCACTGATTTTTGAAAAATACTTTGGACTGAATACTTCTTTGGGATTATTTTTGACCGATGTCGTCATTGTCTTTATGAGTCTTTATGTTTTTGGTTTTGAAGAGTTTCTCTTTGCCATTCTTTCAATAGGGATCACATCGGCTGTTATGACTTACATTGAGACTGGGTTAAAACGAAGGAAAGCAATTATGATCATCAGTCAGACTCATGCGGAGGAAATGAGGACACAGCTCCAAACTGAAATGAATCGTGGGATGACGATCTTTGATATTCGAGGCGGAAAAGATGATTATGGCCGGGAGATGATTCTGATCGTTGTTGCAAATCAGGAATACCCGCAGGCGAAAAAGGTCATTGATCAGATCGATCCTGAGAGCTTTGTTATCACTTATAATGTTGCTGAAGTTCACGGACTGGGCTTTACGTATCATCCAATACAATAACCAAACAAGGGGGAATAAAAATGGAACCAATATTGGCTTTTACAATTGTTATGTTGATTTGGACGGTTGGGGAGTTTGTCTCATCTAAAACGAAGGCACTGATTTCAATGATGCTGGTTGCTTCTATGATTTTTTTGATAGGTTTTGCAGCTGATTTACTGCCGCATGATCTGATTCAAAACTCGGGATTACTCGGTATAGGGAATGCAGTAGTAGGAATCATTATTGTACATTTGGGTACGATGATGAGCTTTGAAGATTTGAAAGCTCAATGGCGAACCTTTGTCATTGGTTCGATTACAGTCGTTGTGCTGACGCTGGTTTTGATTTTTATCGGAGAGTTTATTTTTGATAGAAATATTGCTGTAGCAGGTACTGCTGCAATCACAGGAGGGACCTTGTCGATACTGATGGTGCAAGATAAGGTTGCTGAAATCATGGGCGCTGGTGGTGATTTGGGCTTGTTGACAGGCTACCTATTAGCTGTTTTCCCATTGCTGATACTTAACCTGAAGAATCTTGTCGGATTTTTGGTCACAGCAAATATTTTGAAAAAGGAAGCTACTCGGGTTCGTGGTGAATACAGAAAGGGCAATTTGACTTTCTATGAAAATGAAGTAAAGGAAAATGTCAAAGAAGGGAAAGAAAGTATTCTTCCAGAGTTTTTACAGACGGCATACGGTACATTGTTTCTATTAGGAGCAACTGTATATGTTGCCCGCCTACTAAGTGACCTGAGTAACGGCTATGTCAACACATTTGTGATTGCTTTATTACTTGGGATCATTTTAAGACATTTCAAGATTTTGAAGCCTAATGCCTTGTCGTCAACAGATAGTTTTGGCTTGCTGATGATTTCAATAATGGTCATTGCATTTGGTCCGTTAGCTGATATTGTTCCAGCTGATTTGCTGAATTTGATTGGACCGATTGCTTTCTACCTTGTTGCAGGGGTATTGGTCATTTTCATAGCTTCTTATTTTCTTGGAAAAGCAGTTGGTTATTCTGGTCCATTATCTATAGCAGTTGGAATGACCACTCTCTTTGGTTTTCCGGGTACGATGGTACTGACAAAGGAAGCTGCCGCAGCAGTTGGAGAGACAGAAGAAGAGATAGCTGTGATTGAACAGAATCTACTACCGATCATGGTGACGGCGGGATTCTCAACTATCACGATCACTTCTGTTCTTACAGGTGGGCTGATTGTTGGCTTGATGATCGGTGGCTAGCTAGATAGGATAGAAAAAATGCAGTGGGAGACTGGATGTTCGTTTCCCACTGCTGCTCATGGAGGGGAAACGCTGTACCATAAGTTTCTCTTCGAAAAAATATAAAAATTACTGCAAGCAGCTGAAGCGTTGTGCTGCTTGATCAGGAAGGATTGAAACAATGGAGCAGCTACTTTCCAGACATCAATTAGAGATTCAAAATGCTCAGTTCTTTTTTGATTGTGTAAAAAAAGAATGTGAAACAAAATTTAATGTCTTGCTTTCAGAGCTTTCTCTGAGAAACGAGCGAACGGCCATTCAGAGAATAAGTGCTCGAGTAAAAAGCAGTCGTTCGATTTATGAGAAGTGCCAAAGAAAAAATCTACCTGTGACGACCGACAGTATTCTAAATGGGATTTGTGATGGTGCCGGAGTACGGATTATTTGCTCGTATGTCGATGATGTCTACCGAGTAAGAGACATGTTTTTGGGGCAAGACGATGTGGTGCTGATCAAAGAAAAAAACTATATCCAGTCGCCAAAAGAAAATGGCTATAGAAGTCTTCATTTGATTGTCCAGATACCGGTGTTTTTATCAACCATGAAAACCAACATAAATGTGGAGGTTCAGATTCGTACGGCAGCAATGGATTTCTGGGCTAATCTGGAGCATGAGCTGAAATATAAGAACGAGCACAAAGACGTGGAACTGATAGAAGAATTGAAGCATTGCTCTGAAAAAGCTCACCTGCTTGATCAGGACATGTTGGTATTAAGAGACAAAATCATGCAATTCAATCACTCGTCTTTATCAGGATAAGAGGTGAAACATGAACAAACAAAAGAAATATTTAGTGATCTTGGTCATAAGCTTAGCAGCAATTTATTTCCTATTCTTTTATAAACTACCGAACAGGTATGTTTTGAAGCCCGGTCCTTTAGGAGATGCAGTTCAAATGGTTTCTGTAAAGAATGAAGCAGAAAGTGCTGATGGACGAATTTTAGTGACAACTGTCAGCAGAAGACCGGCTACTTTAGCTAGTTATCTGGCTGCTTTGGCTTCTTATTACTCAGATGTAAAAACGGATCATACGAACCAAGGATTAGTAGGAAAGGATAACCGCGATATCCAACAAGCTTTTATGGCAAATTCTCAGCAAACAGCTATTGTTGAGGCTTATCGAGCAGCAGATATCGAGAATGAGCTCTCGTTCCGAGGAATCCGTGTGATGGCCGTGAATCGTGCCATCTCCAATTTAGACGGCCTTAGAGTCAATGATGTGCTGACTGCGGTGAATGGGATACCAATTACGAGGGAATCACTGTTGACCTTGACCGAGACCCTTAAAACAGAAGCGACGAATTTAACAGTTAATAGGAATGGCGAATCCATAGAACTGCCTGTGGAGAAAATTTCTGCGAAGGGTTACTTGCTGAGCGGAGTACTGGTGATTGAAGAAGAAACACCGACCCTAACGATCGATTCCAAGGGCTTTGGTGGACCCTCTGCAGGGGCACTGTTGACACTGAGTATTTATCAGCAACTGACCGGACAAGATCTATTAAATGGTCGAACCATCGCAGGGACAGGAACGATTGAGGAAGCAGGCCTTATTGGTCAGGTCGGAGGTATTTCTCAAAAAGTAGCTGCCGCCCACTCGGCAGGCGCTGAGATCTTTTTCGTCCCTGATCTGGCGGATCTTGAGCTGACGATGACCTCTAACTATGCAGAAGCAGTAAGGACCAGAGACTTTTTACAATCAGAGATGGAGATTGTTCCAGTCAATAACATCCAAGAGATCATTCAGTATTTACAGATCGAGAGCCAGGCAAGTACGTAGACAGAGAAAACAATGGAGGAAGGATATAACCGACCTCGAAGCTGTTAGGGGAACCTTCTCCGTAACTACCTTTGACTTCTGTCTAGTTTAGAAAATGTATGATTGGAGAGAAAGGGTATGAAAAGTAAATTACAGCGGTATAAACTACTTTTATTTCTGTTGATTTTCGTCGTTGCCTTGTTGGCAGTATTTTTTAGCAAATTCAGCTATATTCTTGGTGGTCTTGAGCTTCTGGCAATCGTCCTTTGTGGTTACTTAGTGTTTTTTGATAAAAGAGAAGCTTCTTCAAAGTTTGCTTGGGTACTGACACTGCTCTTTTTACCGCTTTTTGGGATTATACTTTATTTTCTGATAGGCAAAGAACCTCATCAACGTAAACTGCCGGTACAGCAGATCGAGAATGAACAACGACTGCAACGATTTGTTTCTGAGCTTCTGCAGAAGCATCCGGAAATCATTCGTAACGAACATGAGTTATCGAGGGAAATCTATCATCTTTCATCGAAATATCCGACGAATGCAAATAACGTGCAGGTACTGAATGAAGGGGAAGCAGCTTTTACCCAATTGCTTGATGATATAGCACAGGCGCAACATCATATACATGTATTTTTTTTCATCATCAAAGGAGATGAGACGGGTAGAGCGCTGACTCGAGCATTGGTAAAAAAAGCCAAGCAAGGGATTCAGGTACGCTTCATGTATGATAGTCTGGGATCGATCGCCTTTCCTAATAAACTGTTGGATGACCTACGTAGTCAGGAAGTCGAGGTAAGAACTTATGATCTATTAAACTCCCCCTTGCTCAGTAATAAGGCCAATTGGCGAAATCACAGGAAAATGGTTATCATCGATGGGAAAATCGCTCATGTTGGCGGCATGAATATTGGAAATGAGTACAGAGGGAAAGGAAAAAGGTTCGTGAATTGGCGAGACACCAATATACGGCTGATGGGCCCTTCGGTGATCGAGGTACAGGAATGTTTTATCTATGATTGGTTGTTTCTTGATAAAAGCGAAGAAACACTTGAATACTTTCTTGCTAAAGGCACAAACTATTTTCCTATAGTAAAGAACGAAACGAGCGATTCAGAAATCGTTCAGGTCGTGTATGGAGGTCCCTATGATCCGGAGCGAGTAATTAAGGATTCGTTTGTCGATTTGATTGGAAAAGCGACTCGCTCGATCCGACTTGCGATGCCCTATTTTATTCCAGATGAGGAGACTCTGGGAGCTCTGAGAAGAGCCGCACGCTGTGGCATCGAGGTACAACTGATTATTCCAGGAAAAGGAGATCGCGGCGTATCTTTTCATGGGACAAACTCTTTTATCAATACGCTACTTTCAGCAGGAGTTGAGGTGTACGCTTATGATCGTACTTCATTTATTCACTGTAAATGTATGATCATTGATGGGCATATAGCAACGGTTGGTTCAACGAATTTTGATATTCGCAGTTTTTATCTCAATCATGAGTTGTCCCTATTCATTTATGGACCCTCAGCTGCGGTAGAAACATTGGATGAGCAGTTTTCAGCCGATTTGAAAAAGTCTCTAAGGATAAATAAAGAAATACAAGAACGACGAACACTTCTGACGAAAACAAAGGAAAAAATCAGTGCCTTGTTTGCTCCGATACTTTAAAGAGAAAAACGGATAGATTGATTTTTGTAAGAACGTAAAATAGGACGGATAAGATAGAAGGGGGAACCACTATGAATAAGATTATCGTAATAGGCAATGGAGATGTAGGCTCGAGCTATAGCTTTGCATTGATGGCGCAAGGCTTGGGCAGCGATGTAGGAATTATTGACTTGGATGCAAACAAGGTTGCAGGAGATGTGCAGGATCTGACACATGGACTGGCTTATGTTGGGCCCAAAAATATATACTCAGCAGATTATTCTGATTGTTTTAAAGCAGATTTAGTTGTTATCACAGCGGGTGCTGCGCAAAAGGACAATGAGACGAGACTGGATTTAGTAAAACGTAACGCGAAGATCATGAAATCTATTGTAGAGTCAGTCATGGCGAATGGCTTCAACGGAATCTTTTTAATTGCCAGTAATCCAGTAGATGTCCTCACACATTACGTGATGAAATTGACTGGTTTTCCTCCAAATAAGGTGATTGGCTCAGGTACATCATTGGATAGCGCTAGGCTGCGAAGTGCAGTAGGAGAAAAATTTCAGATAGATCCAAGAGATGTGAACATCTATATCTTAGGAGAACATGGAGATACACAATTCCCTGTGTGGTCCCATGGGAATATTGGCGGATTGAAAATCACGGAATGGTTGGCACAGCATCCTGAATTTTCACAGGAAGAACTTGTTGAGCTATCAGAAAAAGTGAAGAACGCGGCCTATGAGATTATCAATTACAAGGGTTCTACTCATTATGGCATTGCCATTGCATTAGCAAGAATCACTCAGGCAATTTTACAAGATGAAAATGCCGTACTGCCAGTTTCGGTCCATCTGGACGGGCAATATGGCAGCAGAGATGTCTGCATTGGCTCAAATGCGGTACTAAACAGAGAGGGTGTTCGGGAAATCATTGAGACACCTCTTGATGAGGAAGAAAATAAGCAGATGCAGCACTCTATTCAAACCTTAAAAAATATGCAGCAGCTTGTGATGGAGGATGAGTTTTGATTATTATCTGGTTGTGGATAGGAAGAAGTCTTATTGAAAAAATGATTTGTATTTGTACAAATACCTTTGAAGTATTCATTGCTAAAATGGCTACTTCAGAGGTGTTTTTGTGTGGAAAGAGAAGCTGTTTGGTCGTAGCAAAGAATAGCGGTGTAGAAATTGCTAGTTAGAGGGTGAATCGGACGCCTGAATAAGCAAAAACAAAAGGAATCAGGCTCAACTTAAGCAAGATAGAAAAGTTCCAAAGTATTCAATTTGTTCAGTGATTTTAGTTACTACCCTCTGTTTTGGAAAATAGTGCATTGTCTTTACAGCGAACCGGTTACTATAGCTTTCAGATAAATCAATGCTTTTTCCACCTTTTTATAGGGTATAATGTAGATAATTAAATGAAGAAATATAGGAGGATAAGATGGGGTATCGTTGTTTGTGCTGTGGGTACTTGACCTTGCCGGTGCCAGATAGAGAAGCAATTGGCTATATTTGTCCCGTTTGTTTTTGGGAGAATGATGTATTTTTGAAAAAATATACACATAAAAGTGCCTGTAATCGTAGTCTGACCTTACAAGAGGGAGAGAAGAACTTTATAAAATTTGGTGCTTGTCAAGAAAGGCTCGTTCAGTATGTACGCGAGCCAAAAGAAGAAGAGATCCCTCCGTACTATTCTTAAACAAATGCTAGATTGAAAGTGAGCGATTGGAGTGTGTTACATGAAAAAGGGAAATGGAAAGATGATCGTGTTGTATGTTTTGTCTATCTGTCTGATTTTAGCAATTGTCTATTTACCAAATAAGCTGTTTCCAAAAGCACAAACTCTTGATTTTAGAGGATATGTTGATGAAATTGTTGTGGATTCAGACAAAAATGAAATTCGTATAGCTGCAGTTTATGTCAACACTGACACGAAAGCAGAGATAAAAGCCTCCACGAAAATCTCGTGTAGCTATTTAGATGGGCGAGCATTTCCGATAGCCAATCTGAAAAAAGGGGACATGATCGATTTGGACTATAAAGGACAATGGGGACTGGATGGAGATGGTGTGATGCAAGCGGAGGCAGCATGGCTCACAGTGTGCCCGATGAACGAGAAATAAAATGACTTGATTTTAAGCATTAGCCTAAATAATGAAGGAGGGAAATCATGAAACCAGCCTATGATATTTTTGAATTATATGCTAATTATTCAACTGAGCAAAAAGAGAAGCTAGCAGAATTGTATGAGCTGATTGTTACAAGTGTAGATGAGGAACTCACGCAAAGCTTGAAGTGGAATCAATTATCCTTTGCTTCTTCGAATGGAACTCCAGTAAGGATAGATCGCTACTCTGATGATGAGATTGCTTTGCTTGTTCATTGTCAAACGACACTGGTTGAGCAATGGCGTGAGCTGTTTGGTGATGGCTTAAAATTTTCAGGAAATCGAGCAGTTCTTTTATCTGTTCATGATGCGTTGCCTGTACAGGAATTGACTATTTGTCTACAGATGGCGTTTAATTATCGGAAATAATACTAAAGCTAGAGAGGCAAATTGCTTTTCTGGTTTTTTATTATAAAAATCGGTACTATGAAAAGCAGACTAAGTTGTTTTTTCACGATTTTCATGTATAATTTAGCATTATTGTGATGGAGAGAAGTTATGCGCTTAGATAAGGTTTTAGAGGAGCAGAAAATAGGCTCAAAAAAAGTGGTTCGCCGCTTGTTTAAGCGAGGGCTGGTTAAGGTCAACGGTGTAGCGGTGACAGTGGAAGGACTGAATGTTGATCCGATTTTTCATGAAGTTGAAGTAGCAGGAAGAATCCTTTCTTTTTCAGGCCATACCTATTTCATGATGAATAAGCCTCAAGGAGCAGTGACTGCTGTAAGAGATGGTGAGCATACTACTGTGATTGATTTGATTAAAGAAGAAGAACGGACAACGAAACTTTATCCGGTCGGGCGACTGGATCGTGATACAGAAGGCCTCTTGCTGATTACAGATAATGGTCAGCTGGGCTATGAGTTGATGCACCCGGGCAAAAAGGTAACGAAGCGCTATGAAGTGGTTGTAAATGAGGCACTTGCCGAAGAGGATCGACAGCAATTTCTAGAGGGGATCATCTTTACTGGTGGAGAACGGTGTCAACCGGCAGAATTGACTATTCTGTCCAGCTCACACAAAGAGAGTCGGGCGTATCTGGATATAAAAGAAGGCAAATTCCATCAGGTAAAGAAAATGTTTTTATCTGTAGGGAAAAAGGTGATTTACTTGAAACGAATCAGTATGGGGCCATTGCAGCTATCGCCTGAGCTAATGCCGGGCGCCTATCGTAAGCTGACTGACAGCGAGCTGGAGCAGCTGAGACCCTACTTTCAAAGAAAAGATGGAGATGAATAAAATGAAGTTTAAAACACTATTATTTGATGTCGACGATACACTGCTAGATTTTCGCGCAACTGAGAAGCAAGCGCTCTACACGCTGTTTTCAGAGGAAAATTTGGAGCTAACACAAGAAGTTGAGCAGCAGTATCAGAGAATCAACCGTAATCTTTGGAAAGAGTTTGAATTAGGAAAAATCAGCAAAGAGACCATCAGCAATACACGATTCAAAGCGTTGTTTGAACAATTTGGCAGAACTGTTGATGGGGAAGAAATGGGCTTGAAGTATCAGCGGTTTTTGAGTGAGGGGCACCATTTATTGGGGAATAGCCGCCAAATTTTAGAACAACTGAACCCCGATTATGATCTCTATGTCGTGACGAATGGCATTGCTAAAATCCAATACAAGCGATTGGATGATTCCGAGCTACGTCCGTTTTTCAATGATATTTTTGTCTCAGAAGAGGTTGGCTATCAAAAGCCGATGAAGGAATATTTCGATTATGTTTTTGAGCGGATTCCTGCATTTGAACAAGAAAAAACATTGATTATCGGTGATTCACTGAATTCCGATATCGCAGGGGGGCAACGGGCGGATATTCAAACAGTATGGTTGAATCCAACAAAGCAGGAAAAGACAGCAGAAATCAAACCAACTTATGAAATCGAGCAGTTGGATGAGTTGTTGGCTATATTGAAGGATTGATCATGGAGTAGGTCTGGAAAAATGGTTTAACGAATAAGCGGGACACAGCTAAGGAGTGAATCTTGATCTGTGTCCTTTTTCTATATTGTTGTCTCAGCTATTGATTGTCCTAGTGGTAGTGAAAAGGGGTACAAATGTGTTTATCATAAGCAGTAAAAAAATAACCGAGAAAAAATTGAAGTACGGATCGCCCGATATGCATACGTGTTTCGCAACAGCACAAGGAATGTCGGCAATAACAGGACAAGCGATTTTACTGATAAATCACGAAAAGCTTATTATTCTATTTGTCAGTAGGATAACAGAGCAGGTGGTTCAAAAGGTTGAATTTAATATAGAGGAACTATCTGATAGCACGATTAACTATGGTTTATTGATAAGTAATAGTTGGAAGTTTAAAGGACGAGGACAAAAATGGAGCTTTCGAATACAACCGATCCTTACTTTGAAGAATGCTCAGCAAGATTTCTTGGATTTTGTTAAGAGAATATAAAAAAGCAAATTATAGATTCAAAAGGATCGGAACAGGCAAGTCACGTTGTTGAAAACATGTGAGGAGAAAAAAAGGTGTGACATATGCGTGTCTCAATACCTTGAAACTGAATAAGCGATGTTCAAAGAGCAACTGCAGGGTGAGTGCTAATCCTACAGTTGCTTTTTTTGGCATTGAGACATTTTAGGTGGGTAGCACATTTTTTTTTCAGGTATAAATCTTTCTATTACTATTTTGAATTCGCTACATCAACTATTAAAATATCATTACGATTTTACCGTGTACATGGCGAGCAGCCTGGGCTGAAATAGCTTTGGCATAATCTTCAATAGAATAGATGGCTGCGATAGGAACTTTGATAGTACCAGCCGAAACTTGATCAATCACAGCTTGGAACTCTTCATATTCTACCTCACTACCTGTTGAAGTTGTTACCCCTTCAGGTGGTTGAGGAAACATGATGATCGTCGTGATTCTATTTGCTGGTATGCCAAGAGCCAGTGCGGTATCGACAACCTCTTGATTATGGAGCTCAATTGCAGCTGTAATGTGCTTTTCTGTCAGTTGATCTATTAATCCTGCTCCGTACTTGACTTGATCTGCGCCGAGCTCCGCAAGATAGCTTGCGGTACTATCTGATGCAGTTCCGATTACTTTTGCACCAAGAGTCTTAGCAATCTGAACAACAAATGTACCGACGCCGCCTGCTGCACCGCCAACAAGAAGTGTATCATTTACGGATATTTTAGCCTTCCGTATAGCTACGGCGGCAGTACTTACGGCAACAGTCAATGTACTGGCAATTTCATCTGAAATATTGTCTGGTGTATGAAACAGCTGTTGGCCACTTGCGGGCATGATGATCTTTTCAGCAGCTGCACCAGTCAATGTGGAACCATAAACACGATCACCAACAGCAAAATCTGTGACGTCTTCACTGATTTGGTCGATAATACCTGCAAAGTCATAGCCAAATGTCATGGGAAGCTGGACACCAAAATTTTGTGCTAGTGCTTCATTGCCCATGATTGCCCAGTCCATAGGATTAAGCCCAACAGCAGTGACTTTGATACGTACTTTATTTTCGGAAACTGTAGGTTCGGGGATATCTGTAAGTTTGAGGTTTTCTATTCCTCCAAAGGAATTGTATTGTAAAGCTTTCATAAAATTGACCCTCCGTTTATTTTTTGATATAGTGAATGTCATAAACTGACATTTTATGAATTGTATATCTTTGAAATAAATTTGTCAATAAAAAAGTCATAAACTGACATTTTAGGAGGAGCAATGAAAAGTAAACAAAAATTATACTTAGCTGCAGTTCAGCTTTTCAAAAGTAAAGGCTATGAGAATACAACGATTCAAGAAATAGCGGAAGGAGCAGGCGTGACAGAAAGAACATTTTATCGACAGTTTAAGGATAAATCAGATGTACTTTTTGACTCGGAAAATATGCTGGGACAGGAGATTGCCGGTTACTTATCTGAGAATGATGCCTTCAGTGACAATCCTCTTGAGCTTTTGGTAAAGGCGTTGATTCAAGTTCAAGTGTTTGACAAGGATCGTGAACAAAGTATTGCACGCACGAAAATCGTACAGTCGCATCCGGATCTTAGAGAACGGGAATTGTTGAAAATGGAAGATTTAGCACTATTTTTAACAAGTGAGATGATTGAAAAAGGCGCACAATTCCAAAATGGAGAGTCAGTCATATTTGATAAAAATCATTCTGAGCTGGCTGTGCGTGTAGCATTGCAATTCTTCCATTTAGCATTTTCTAACTGGCTTGTGGATGGGAATCAAACGTTTGGCGCACATGTTAAAGCTGTTTATCAAGAGTTCCTGGGGCTTATCAGCTAATTGAAGCATGCTAAAATTTTTAAATATTCCATTTTCTAGGTCACATATTGTAGTAAAATATATAGTGTATTTAGAATAAAAGAAATGGGGAATGGAAATGAAAAAGCGTGGTTTAGTTTTAACTTCAATTTCTGCTGCGTTAGTAGTTTTATTTTTCGGACCGATGGATGGATTTGCGGAGAATGGGGCTACTTATCAGGGCACTTCAGAGTACCAGTTAACACCGGCGTATTGCAATGTAGGTGGAAAAATCACGAGAAATATGTATTCTCAACCTGAGCTTGAGAAATTGACCAGTATTACTCATGGAGATGTATATAATGGCAATACAAGCTTGGATACGGTATCAACTGATTACGTGTATCAGTTAGAGGGTGCCAATTTGACGAATTTTGTTGGTAGCGATGGTATTTTACAATTGTACAATACGTCAGAATTGATGACGATGCAGATGGCTGAGTCAGCTGCTGCTTATTGGAACAAACTAGCAGGTGCTAAAATCGTGGAAATCGTTGCTACGCAAGCCGAAAGTGATGAAACGATTCGTGATAGTGATGCGAACGGAATTTGGGTGAACGGGACATTGCACTATCCCTTAGGAGGCCAATCTTATAATGGTGATGGCATTTTATTTTACCCCAATCATTGGCAGCTAGACAGCACAGCTTTACCCAAAGCATTCAAAAATAATTGGAAGGTAGCAACCTTAATTCATGAAATTGGTCATGCTTTAGGCATCCCCCATTTAGGTGGTGGTTCCGATGGTGAAAATGCAATCAGAGACAATGTATTAGGGACAGAATTTATGTGTTCGTGGGCCGTGGGAGTAATTGGAAGTCCCTTGGAAAATATCGAGGGTGTTAGAAGCAGTAAAATAGATGCTGCAGCATTGGCAATGGCTGGTTTGACATGGGAAAAACCTAGAAAAGTAGCTTCATGGTTATTTTCTGAGGAAGAGGCATCTGTTCTTTATAACAATGGAGTGATCACTTCATCCGTCCCATATGGTGCTGAGCTTGACTTTAAAGGGAATTATATTCAATCTAAACAGCTTGTTGATCAATATTTGTTGATGGGCGAAAAGAATTATAACGTGTACCTTGTGAATGATGACGTGATTGTCAATCATTATTTTGAACGTGTACCAAACCATACAACAACCAAGAATTTAGAATTGAATGGTAAAACTATTCATGTTATTGGATATTATCCTTCGACGAAAGGGAATCCTTATTATAGAGTCGCTGTGGATAATCAAGAATATGTAATAAATTCTGCTGCTTTTGCTGAAAAAGTGGTTTGACCAACAGTTTGTACTCATGGTCGATGGCTTATTCAAGTATAGCAACCTTTAGACAGAGACAAAAATCGCTCATTAGCTTGAGCGATTTTTTTTATGAAAATAGAACCTTGTAGTAAAGACAATTAAGTGGTTATTGTTGGTATTTTAAAAGCAATTATTTATTTTTGTTGGATGAGGGTCATTTTTTCAAACTTCAGGTAAATGAATACCTGAGGTTTTTTATTAGGAAAATGGTCAAAAAATGTTATGGTGAGCAATTGCTTTTGTATCTCATATACAAAGTAAGAGGTTTTTTGAAGGACAATAAAATAATGTAACATCTTTCTAGATTGCTGGGAAAAAACAAAATGAGTAATGTTTGACAAAATTAACAGGCAACTGTATATTGTATTAGTTGTTAAAAAAAACTATTAAAAACACTATATATTGTGTTTTTTGATAATTAGTAAAGTGGGAGATTGATGAGTGTGATTGTATTAGCAGGAACCATTGGAGCGGGAAAATCAACATTGACGAAGCTGATTGCAGACCGTTTAGGAACGGATGCTTTTTATGAATCGGTAGACAATAATGATATATTGCCGTTATTTTACGCAGAGCCTAAGAAATACGCCTTCTTACTACAGGTGTATTTTCTAAACAAGCGATTTGAAAATATAAAAATGGCATTGGCTGAGGATAATAATGTATTGGATCGATCTATTTATGAGGATTCGTTACTTTTTCATTTGAATGCTGATCTCGGTCGTGCATCGGCTCCAGAAGTAAAAGTTTACGATGAGCTTTTAAAAAATATGATGGAAGAATTACCTTATGCGACAAAAAAGAAACGACCGGATTTACTTGTTCATATTCATGTTTCTTTTGAGACAATGCTGAACAGAATCAAAAAACGGGGGCGTCCTTTTGAGCAAATCGAGTATGATGAATCACTCTATAGTTATTATGAAGAACTGAATAAGAGATATACGCAATGGTTTGAAGACTATTCTGAAAGTCCGAAAATCCAAATCGATGGTGATGCTTTAGATTTTGTGGATGATGTGAGCGCCAGAGAAGCTGTGCTAGCAATAATTGAAGAAAAATTGGAGGAAATTTCTGATTTATAAGTCAAGCAAGTTTTTGGAGATTTCGGGACACCTGGATCGTATGACACGGCTGACTTGATAAGAGGAAGAAACGAATTGATTTAGTGATTCGGCAATATAGTAAAAGTTGCCTTCTGTATCATATTGTGTGCCCCTTAAGTTAGATTTGTTGGTCTAACTTAGGGGGCTTTTTAGTGATTAACTATGAAAAGACAAGTAGTAGAGGCATATCAGAACGGTGATGGTAGGTGTAAGACCTTGGCCCATTGCTTTAGCATTCGGGACAAATTATTTGTTAGAAAGTCTATTAAAATTGTTGATTCCTAGTATTTTGATACGTTAATTAGAAGAAAAATGTACACTTCTGAGTGTAAGCGAGATGTCATACACTATTGTTTGACGATCGGTGACTTTTACATTGATGTTACTTTGAAAGATGGACGATCTGCTGGAGATAGCATTATTATCAGATATTTCTCCATAAAAATATTCAAGGAATTTCACTGAAACCGAAAAGAAGAACTTAACTGACAATGATAAAGAAGAAACAAGTATAAAATTTCAAAAAGTTTTTATCCAGGTCGGCTAAAATTTATTTTAGAAAAAAATCTAGCGTGACGTATATAACTGCTTTTCTATAAACTTGACATTGTAATAAATAAATATTTATTGTAAATTGAATGTATCGATAGTAATTTGGGGGAGTTAATACTATGCCAGAGCAATTCTACAAGAGTGATACGCCGGGAGAGCGGCATGAAAAAAGGGTATTTCAGTTAAAAAAAGAAATTGCACGCGAGACGAATCCGGAAAAGCGTGGAGCACTCCAAGCTTTACTTGATGAAATTGAGAAAAAATTTTATCTGGAACAACAAGAGAAACGAATCAAAGCTGCTAAATTGTATAGAAGCAAGCGTAATAAGAAAATAGCAAGTATATTTTTATCAGGTTTATTGATTATAGCTGCTGCTGCAACAGGCCTATATTTTATGGGGAAACCTATGAACGAAGGTTCGTCAACCTCTAATGCTGAGGACAGCATGGATAGATCCAATGTTCTTGAATCTGATGCAGCAACAGTTGCAGAGCCTATCGTTCATGATAGGGTAACGCCATTAAGTAAAGGTCAAGTAAGAGCTTATAGGTATCATGTGGACCATCTAACAGCGGGGGAATATCTATTGAGTGAAACGATGCTTAAAGATGCTACTGGGGTTTATGGATATAAGAAATATTTAAATGATATGTTGGAAAGTGGGCAGGCTAGCCAAGCAACTATAGATCAGGCCTATCTAGAAGCTGAAACCAGTCTGTCTAGTTTGACGAAGGATCAGCAATATGGCGTTAATTTTTACGACAAAGAAAACACTGGGGCAAATGCTTATAATGTGGCAACCACTAAATTCTATGCAGTCGATTTTAATGAGTTTTTGAGCGATATGAGTATAGAAATAAATGATTTGAATGGGTATATATCTGCGGTCAATAATTACGATGATTACCTAGTAGGTATATTCACAGATCTAACACAAAAAGGACTGGGTGCAAAATCTTATCAGCTATCTTCCGATTGGCCCTTGCCCAAATACACAATCCAAAATACTGCAAGTGATGCTTACAACAATAGAGACTATCACTGTCATGCCTTAGTTCAAAGAACGAGTCAGACAGGACGTCTGGAAGTGAATGATGCGGGGAATGCAGAGCTAAAAGGAAACCCACTATCGTAAGTAACTGTTAAATCCGCTGCTTTTGCTTTAGATATTGATAAAATTGTGAAAAGTAGAGTGAGTAAGATCAACTCAGACTTAGAAACAATCAATAGTTGAACTAAAGAGCGTATTTTTTTGTAGGTCAGAAACTAAAAAATATTGTAAAGGGGTAAATCTATGGATAATATAAAAATAGTCTTTTTTGATATTGATGGAACATTGATCGATATGGAAAAAAAGCGTATATCAGAAAAAACGTTAGAAATGCTTGTTCAATTAAAGGAAAACGGTATTATCATCTGTCTTGCAACAGGTAGAAGCCCAATAGCATTGCCACATTTTGATGAGGTGGAATTTGATGCGTTTCTTACCTTTAATGGCTCAAGTTGTTTTAACAAGCAGGAAACTATTTTGAGAAACCCTATTCCTACTAGTGATGTAAAAAGAATCATTCAAAACTCGGAAAAACTAAATAGACCAGTAGCGGTTGCAACAAAGGAAAAAACAATCGCAAATGGTAAAGATGAAGATTTGATCGAATACTTCTCCTTTGCCCATCAAAAAGTTGTGGTTGCTGATGACTTTGAAGAAGTTGTCAATAATGAAGATGTCTACCAAATAATGTTGGGGTCTCGGGAAGCAGATCACCCAAAGCTAATGGAAAATACGAATCACTCTAAAATCGTTGCATGGTGGGATAGAGCAGTCGATATTATTCCCACCAGCAGTGGGAAGGGCTCAGGAATAAATAAAATACTAGAGTACTATAACTTAAGTAAATCAGAAGCCTTGGCATTTGGTGATGGAAATAATGATATTGAGATGTTAGAAGCTGTGGGTTGGGGTGTAGCAATGGACAATGCATCTGACGAACTAAAGACAGTTGCAGATGAAATTTGTGGTCATGTGGCAGATAATGGTATTTATCATTATTGCTTGAAGCATGGGCTGATTTAAAAAAATAGAAACAAGAAACACCATTTCTGATATTATTCGGAAATGGTGTTTTAAGATGTATGAAGAAAGTACTATCTGATTTCTATACGAAGAGCTCAATCCGCTTCTAAGGTCAGCCATTATAGTCTATAAGAGCCAGATCTACAAATCGATACTCAAACGAACCATATCATTTAAAACAATTCCATTATCAACGATTTCTTCATCGTAGTGGCGAACAAAAAAGTCACGGTCGATCCATGTCATGCGAAAGCCGCATTTTTGATAAAGGTGCAGTTGTTCGTACCCGGTACTTCCAGTACCAATCTCCATTGTCTTGATGCCCTGTTTTTTTGCGGTGTCAAAAGCAAAGGCAATCAATTTTTGTGCGTAGCCTTTTCCTCGTGAGGCTTCAGCAACTGCAATGTTAACAAGTTCCAGCGTATCAGGGCGGGTAGGTATTAATACCATGATACCTACTAGTTTTGGGTCACTAATGATGAATACTTGCCCTCTTTTTGTATAATCATCGACATGTTTTTTTGAAGGATCTGCATCTAGCAAAAGCTGATAATGTTCCTCTTCTAGCTGCGTAATCGCTGTAATGTTCATAATAGAATCTCCTTAAAATTGTTTTTGATGAAGAAAGTTGTAATTTTCAGTGGTAATCTGCTCACTTTTTATTATAATAGAAAAGGATGATAATGGCTATTTGCTGAAAAAGAAAGAGGTTTAACTGCATGAAAAACAATCGACCGATAATCATTGGAGTGACTGGTGGTTCAGGTAGTGGGAAGACAAGCGTCAGTCGGGCGATCTTCAACCATTTTCCTAATCACTCAATTATGATGCTGGAACAGGATTCTTATTATAAAGACCAGAGTCATTTGAGTTTTGAGGAAAGATTAACGACAAATTATGACCACCCTTTTGCTTTTGATACCGATCTGTTGATCGAACATTTGAAGCAGTTATTAACATATGAATCAATTGAGAAGCCTGTCTATGATTATGTTGAGCATACAAGAAGCTCGGATGTCATTATACAGGAACCAAAAGAAGTAATTATTCTTGAGGGTATTTTGATTTTGGAAGACCCGCGGCTGCGAGAATTGATGGATATAAAGCTTTATGTAGATACAGATGATGATATCCGTATTATTCGCCGAATCAAGAGAGACATGGAAGAACGTGGTCGAACACTCGATTCTGTGATTGAACAGTATCTGACTGTAGTTAAACCGATGTACAACCAGTTTATCGAGCCAACTAAAAGATATGCAGATATCATCGTTCCAGAAGGCGGAGAAAATCATGTAGCTATTGATTTGATCACCACAAAAGTAAAGAGCATTTTGGAATGATCCTCTCGAATACTGCAAGTGCAAAAATCAAGAGATAAAAAAAGCAGATGGACTGTGATAGTCTACCTGCTTTTTTTCTGTACTATTCCTATTTTTAACTTTAATTATGAGAATTCGAGTGAAGTTCATGGATGACTTCAAGTTCCTTGATAAAATCTTTTCGTAAAATTGACCATTTATCATACTTCTGCATTGAAAAAAAATGATTGTCAGAGCGATCATCTTTAACAATTTTTAATGAAAACGTTTTGTTATGGATGCAGAGAAAATTGAACGTAAATGACTCATCTTTTTCATCGTAATCGTAATCACATTCCTTGATATAATCCAACGTCAGCACCTTTTTAGACAATATTGTACACCTTTCTGTGAGGTAAGTCAGCTCGGA
This sequence comes from Enterococcus sp. 9E7_DIV0242, assembly GCF_002140975.2. Lineage (NCBI taxonomy): Bacteria > Bacillati > Bacillota > Bacilli > Lactobacillales > Enterococcaceae > Enterococcus > Candidatus Enterococcus clewellii. Next base: position 1,938,924 of record NZ_CP147247.1, on the reverse strand, counting down.
TTTATTGAATGGTCGATTTGGTGAAATTTTGATTGAGTATATATTCATGTAGCACTCCTTCTATTCTAAATATTCGCAGATAGTAACTATCATCCCCTAAACATATGACTGAAAATAATCATATATTCAATTAATTTTATCATATATCTTGGCATATTTCTAATAAATTTATATAAAAAACAAATTTTTAAGTAATAAATGAATAGTATTTTATAGCAAAATCAACACATTTGTTTCTGGATAATTTGTCAGCTATTTCACTTCGAATTATCAAATTTTTGCATTTTCAGCAAAAATGTTGAAAAATAAATCTGTATGAATCATGTTATAATTTGTAAAAAGATTTTTTCTTGATAAGGGGGGATAGAAAAAATGATGCGGAGGGGAGAAATATTTTACGCGAATCTTTCACCGGTAATTGGTTCTGAACAGGGAGGCATTCGACCTGTGCTGATCATTCAAAATAATAAAGGGAATCTATTCAGTCCAACGTTGATTGTCGCACCTATTACGCGAAATATTCGAAAAAAGATGCAGCCGACACAAGTGAAGGTCAATATTCCACATGAGGAAGAACTGACACCTTCATTAGTACTTTTGGAGCAGATTCGTACATTGGATAAGGAGCGAATGCTACAAAAAATTTGTAAGCTTCAAGATGGCGATATGGAAAAAGTCAATCAGGCGTTAAAGGTCAGTATAGGAATTCGATAGGCTTGTCTAGCTAAATACATAAGAATAACAGTAAGTTGAGGTCAGCAAGGAGAACGATGTTTTTATCAGGCTGTTCATAGGTTTTTGTTACTGTCATCGATTGCCGAGATCAGTTGATCTCGGTTTTTTAACTGCTTTGGAACGATGAAATAATAGTAATGGAAAAACTATTAAGATTGATGTTGGTCACATTTTACAAAACATAGTTCTTTTATTATTTGAAAAATCTCAATTATTTCGCATTTCTTCTTGTCTAGTGATGCGAGTTAAATTTTCTTTTGAAAATCATTTTTTTATGGAATAGTCAATGAAGAGTCAGGAGATAGCTGAATTTACTCGAAGCTTGATTTGGCTTTGCTTTTTTGATTCCAAGTTTCTTGATTTCAGGGTATAGTTGGAGTAGAAAGATACAGGAGGAAACGGCATGAAGCAAATTCGTTATGGAATATTAAGTACAGCTCAAATTGTCCCTCGCTTTGTAGAAGGGGTTCGAGAAAGTGCAAGAGGTGAGGTGCAGGCGATTGCTGCTAGAGAGTTAGCTCGAGCAAAGGAAGTAGCGGCTGAACTGGCTATTCCGAAGGCTTATGGAAGCTATGAAGCACTGTGTCAAGATGAGGACATAGATATCATTTATATAGCGACATACAATAAGGGGCATTATGAAGCAGCAAAGATGGCGTTGACGCATAAAAAACATGTTCTGTTGGAAAAACCATTTACATTAACATTCGCTGAAGCAGAAGAGCTTTTTGCGTTGGCGAAGAAAAATAAATGTTTTTTGATGGAAGCACAAAAGGCTGTTTTTCTGCCGATTGCCAGCCAAGTAAAAAAAGTGATAGAACAAGGAGGGATTGGAACTGTCCGTCAGATTCGTTCGGTCACAGCTTATCCGAATATCGATCATTTGAAATGGTTTCATTCCCTTGATGCAGGAGGTGGTATACTTCATGGTTCTGGGAGCTATCCTCTTGAGTTCATTCAGTTTATTTTAGGGAGTTCGCCAATAAGCTACTGTGGGCATTCGTCTATGGAAAAGGGAAAGACAGACGATCAGGTTGAATTATCGTTGAAATTTCCAGATCAGGTGTTAGCCAGCATTTTTCTTACAGTGCAGTTAGATATCCCAAGTGATATGGTTATTTATGGAGAAAACGGCAGGATTGAGATTCCTTATTTTTGGAAAACAGATCATGCGACTATCTATTACAATGATGGTCGTGAAGAGCTGTTGACGAGTACGGTAAGCAGTGAGTTTGTTTTTGAGGTGGATCATGTCAACGATTGTTTGCTTGGTGGTTTGCTGGAAAGTCCGATGATGACGGAAAAAATAACAACTGATACGGTTCGATTAGTTGAAGAGATGTATAATCAATGGGTATAAAAAAAAAATTTAAGCTTATTTGTATTATTGTCTAAATTGTGATAAAGTATGTCTCATGCGACGAGTTGACTCAACCAGATGATCGTTTCGATCATTCCGATTTTATCGGCGTGTGGTTGGTTAATGCAGAGGCACAGATGTTCACTCATCAACTACCGGATTGTAGGCGTGTCGGATGAAGTTTTTGTGGAGAAAATTCATCTATTTATAGCAATATAGATACTGCGTAAAAAAAGAAGATGTGAATCTTCTTTTTTTTTATTGCAAAAGAGAGCTTGGCCGTTCGGAATGAGGGGTAAGTGCAATTGTTTTTTTTATACAACTGCAAGTAGCGGTTGCACTTAATTTTTGTTCAGAACCCTTGAAATAGAAAGCTTTTTTTACGATTGACCATTTTAAAAAATAGAACAAGGCCAGCTTTTTTCGTATCTAACAAAGTAAATTCTGGCTAAGGTTGCACTTACAAAAGTGCAACTTTTTTGTGTTGTTACTTGATAAGAATCAAGCTATAGTTGCAGGTGTAAGGGGAAGAAACGAAGGTGAGTAGAAGATGTCACTGCACTTATCAAAACGAGAAATTAATATTTTACTGATGCTTCTGGATTTGGAGAATAGCATCACAACAAAAGAGCTCGCTGAGGCTTTTAGTGTGAGTGTACGAACAATTAAATATGATCTGGACAATGTACGCACATGGTTTCAGGAGCGGAATATCACGTTGCAAGCACGAAGAAACAAAGGCGTTTGGTTGGAGCTGCAGGATTCTGAACGGTTGACATTGAAAAATGAAATTCTAGAAGTGGATCGTTTTGAAACATATCCGGATCAGGAGTTGCGAATGAACCAATTGATTTTCCATCTGATTCTTTCGCCAAAGCATCTAACCTCTCAAGAATTAGCAGACGAGCTTCAGGTCAGCAGAAATACAATTCTGAAAGATCTGGATCGTTTAGAAGCTTTTATCCAAAAGTATGAGCTTCAGTTGGATCGGCAAAGTCGTGTGGGCTTCTTTATCTATGGTGAAGAAAGTAAAATTCGATTGTTGATGGAATATATCAGTCAAAAGGAAATCACGGAATATGATATCTACCAAATCATGAGTCATTTCGTTCAAGCAGGCAATCATAAGCGGTTGATAGATGTTCATGTGGGGGGCAGCACGATTTTTCAGGAGATCTATCAAGTGTCACTAAATGAGATGACAAAACTGCTTGATCCGTCATTACTGGATCAGTTCAATTATGCAGAAATTCTCTCTATTACACTCAGAGTTGCAATAGCTACATCAAGGATGCAGCTGCAGCATACGATGAATGGGTATCGGATCTTGTCAAATCAAGAGGAGTTAATGAAAAAGCAGGAGTTGCCGTTTCTCCTAATGAATAAGGTGTTCGAACACTATGAGCTGCCACTTTTAGCGGATGAGTATTTCTATATTTACAGTGATGTGTTTATTACGAACAGTCATCAGGATATCGCAGAGCTGACCGAAGAACTGATTCGAGATGTTTCTGAGGAAATCAACTTTCCTTTTTATCGAGATCGTCAATTGTTTACGAATTTATTCGCTCATTTATCCTTACGTTTGACTAAGAAACACTTGTTTATCAATGAGTACAATCCTTTTGTCGATGATATCAAAGCAAAATATCCGCAATTATTCCGTGCAATCAAGCATGCCAGTAGTAGAGACATCGAAAATGCAGCATTATTCATCAATGATTCCTTTATTGCTTATATCGCATTGCACTTTCTGGTGGCATATGAAAAAAATCAGCATGAAATCAATGTTGTTCGGATTGTTTATGTTTGTTCCACAGGACTTGGGGTAACAAGTTTGATCGAGCAGAAAATTTTGGAAGAGGTATCTAATGTTGAAATCGCCGGATTTGCTTCGGTGTTGAATGCCAACGATATCATTGAAGAGAAAAATCCGGATTTAGTTCTTAGTATCTTTCCGATCGAGGTGGTAAATCGTCCATTTATCAAGGTTAATCCACTTCCAACAGAGAGTGATATCCAACAGATACAGGAAGAGGTCAATAAAATTTTGACCAGTGTTCGTGACGGTCATATCCCTCGACTGGTACCACGTCAGCCGTTGAAAGAAAATCGTGGGTTGGAAGCAGAAAGTAGAGACATTCTCGTCCGATCATATGTGATCTACGAGGAGCTACTGAATGCTTTTGATGAAAAATTAAATGATGGCTACAAAGAGGCGTTCTTACTCCATGTGATGTTGATGGTCCACCGGATCATTTTCGATGGTCAGTATGAAAATGAAGGGAATATCGTAAAAGAGACCCTGATGGCTCAGCAACAGCTGGTAGAGCAAATCGAGCGGATTTTTGCAAAAAATAATCTAATTGTTAATCAGGCAGAAATCACCGCTTTATTGAATTACATCAGAGAGGAGTGAGAGGATGAAATTAGCAGAAGATGCAAAGAAAATTATCAATGAGTCTGAAAATCGTGAGGAGTTAGAGGCTTCTATTACAAAAACCGAGGAGCTTTTGACAACAGCGGCAATTGTACCCACGGAGTTACAATGGACCATTCTGATTAACCACGTCAATGAAATGATCAAGCGCTCAAAAGCAAATGAAAAAATGGCGGGTGTTGATCCGGAGATGTTTGAAGAGGTATCAAAAGAGGCGTTGTCGATTGCAGACGAGTTAGTAAAGCATATTGGCAATCTACCAATAGACGAAATGTATGTATTATCCATACACTTTGAGGCTGCAAAACAAAATGCGGCTGAATAAATAAAAACAATCTAGGAGGAAGAAAACATGATAACAGTAGTAATCGCGGATCGTTTAGGAAAAGGACAGAATGTAGCTAAAGGTGTTGAAGCAGCCGGCGGACGTGCCGTTGTTGTTCCTGGGATGGGGGCAGATATGCGTCTAGGTGATGTGATGCAGCAAGAAAATGCGGATATGGGTATTTCATTCTGTGGAAGTGGCGGAGCAGGAGCTTTGACAGCAGCGAACAAATACGGGTATCCAGAGCGTCATGGAATGCGTTCAGTTGAAGAAGGCATTACCGCAATCAATGATGGAAAAACTGTATTGGGCTTTGGCTTTATGGATCAGGAAGAGCTAGGTAAACGCTTGACAGAAGCATTCGTAAAAAAACATGGTGAATAAGCAATAAAAACTGTCCGTGTATTAACGAGAATAAAAGAACAGCAGAAAAATATCGGCTGTTCTCGCAAAAATCACAAGGAGGACTATTATTCTTGTCGAGTCCCTCGGCTTAGAGATAATAGCTACCGGACCTCAAAAATGAAAGAACAGCAGAATAAAGAATATAGGCTGTTCTCACAAAAATCACAAGGAGGACTATTATTCTTGTCGAGTATCTCGGCTTAGAGATAATAGCTACCGGACCTCAAAAATGAAAGAACAGCAGAACAAAGAAATCAAGCTGTTCTCACAAAAATCACAAGGAGGAAGAGCAGTGAGTGCAACGAAAAAGACATCTCAGATCGTGAAGGTTTCAGGAAAAGGGGAAAATAAGGCGGCGGCATTTTCCAGTGCGTTGAGTAATGTGTCAAAACAGATTCTAAAAGAATCAACAGATGTATTGCTAAGGATCGAACCAAAAGACGTTGATATCCTTTCAGCGACAGAGAAGAACTATACGGAGCGCTTCCTGTTCTTCTTTTTTCCTAGAAAACGTACAACTTATGAAGTTGAGTTAAATGTTGAAGTGGAGATCAGTATGATCGACATGGCGGAAGTACCATTTAGACAAGTGGACGCACAGGATCCAAATGGTGTATCTGTTCCATTTACAACAAAAAAGATTTAGGCAAAGAGATGCTCTTGTTGCTGATACACCATAAACTTGGTGGAGGGAGTGCATCTAATGAAGGAATCAAATGTCTCAAAAAGAAAACACAATTATGAGTAAGGAGGAAAAAGCGAGTGGACTTAATTGTTATTTTATTTAAATCAGTTATTATTGGCGGACTACTTGGCTTTGCAGCAGGTGTTGGAGCGGCAAGAATGTTCCATGCACCTCAGACACAAGGGTTAGGTGCTTTTAGAACATTGGGGGAAATGAACGCAGCAGAGGGAGATCCGGCTTCACATTTTTCATTTGGATTGGGCTTCTTCTTTAATGCATGGGCTTCTGCAGTGGGAGCAGGTGCTTTCACACAGGATGTGACACACCGAATTATTCCTAACTGGGCAGCTGCAGCATTGTTGGTTAAGGACAAAGATGTAACGAAAACGATGCATGATCCTAAGAAAATGGGGATCGCTGGAGCTATTGCAGGGATTATCACTGTTGGTTTCTTGAACAGTACTGCAGCAGCAATCCCTGAGTCACTTCAAGTCACAGCAGTGGCTGTTTTGGTACCTGCTGCAACGATTCTGATCAATACGGTCATGCCTGTATTGTTCTGGTTGGCTGCATTGGATGCAGGAAAACGTACTGGATTCTGGGGAACATTATTTGGAGGTTTATCTCAATTAGTTATGGGTAACGCTGTTCCCGGTGTTGTATTAGGGATTTTGATTGGTAAAGGCGTTGATGAGCTAGGCTGGACTCGTATGACGAAAGGTATGATGGCAGCGATTGTTTTACTGTTCGTATTCAGCGGATTCTTCCGTGGCTTCGATATGCAACTGATCGAAAGCTTTAAGATGACTGTACCAAACTGGTTGAACAATCTGCATGATGTGTTCACAGTGAAATAAGCCTTAAGCAGAAGGAGGAACAAAAAAGATGGATGAAAAAGAAAAAACAGAATGGTCACAAGATGAAATAGAAATTCAAGCAGCATTGAAAGCAAAAAGCTTCTGGTACGCTGACTGGTCTTTCCCGATCCTTGTTGGATTGATGGCAGCCGCAGTTTTTGCAGGAACACATATGTATGTTGTTCATGGTGTAGGAGCATTTAATGAAGTGTCTATTGTAGCGATGCTTAAAGCTGGTCTGGATGGTGGTTCTTATGGAGCAGCCGCAGCATTTGGTGCGAGTTTCTTGTTTGCACGTATTTTAGAAGGATCTTTAGTAGGGATTTTAGATTTAGGTGGATCTATTTTAACAGGATTAGGTATTGGGGTACCGGCAATCTTGCTGAGTATGAATATCGATGCACCAATCAATAGTTTTCCACTAGCCTTATTGACAGGTGCTGTCTTAGGATTCATGGTAGGTGGCGTAATCATCTTGATTCGTAAGTTCACGATCAATCAAGGGAACTCTACCTTCGGCGCAGATATCATGATGGGTGCCGGAAATGCCGCAGGTCGTTTCTTAGGTCCTCTGATTATTTTAAGTGCAGCGAGTGCTTCTATTCCAATCGGAATTGGTTCTACAATTGGTGCAATGATTTTCTATGCATGGAAAAAACCGATTGCTGGTGGAGCTATTCTTGGAGCGATGATTTTCGGAGCATTCTTCCCAGTTGAGTTGACACAATAATTAGTGCAAAAAAAATATTTCCAATATCTGGAAATCCGTTTACATTATAATGTTATCGTGGTACTATGTACTCGAACTAATTATAATATTATAATCTTTGAACGGGGGAAACAAGAATGAACGGGTTTGTATTATGGATGGAACAACATTTGATGCCGGCAGCGAATAAATTTGGCTCGCAGCGTCATATGGTAGCAATTCGTAAAGGGTTAATTGCAACGATGCCGCTGACGATTGTCGGTTCTTTCTTCACAGTGTTTCAAAATATTCCAATCGATGCGTATACAGAGTTTATTGCGCCGTATCTGCCAGTGTTGGATATTCCATCAAGATATACGATGGGGATTTTAGCTTTATATGCTACATATGGCATTGCCACTGCACTTGCTAAAAGCTATAAACTGGATTCCTTAAGCTGTGGTCTTTTAGCCTTGATGGCATTTCTAGTTACAGCTGCACCACCAACACGTGTTTTTGAAGATGTTGTAGATGTGATTAGCGCGGGGCGTTATATCAACTTAGCTAACTTGGGGTCTGCTTCGTTGTTTGGAGCAATCGTAACTGCAATACTCTCTGTGGAAATCTATCGGTTTTTCGTTGCTAGAAATATAACGATCAAAATGCCGGAAGGCGTACCGCCGGAAGTTTCCAATTCTTTTGTGGCATTGATTCCAGGTGCCGTTATTCTCATGCTGTTTTGGGCATTACGTCATATTGCCGGGTTTGATTTGAACGGTTTCTTGAGTACTCTTCTTATGCCGTTAAAAGGAGTCTTGGCAGGAAATAGCTTGTTTGGTGGTTTGTTGACAGTCTTCTTGATTTGCTTCTTCTGGGTATTAGGTGTTCATGGTCCAGCAATCATGGGACCTGTTATCCGTCCTTTCTGGGACATGTCTATTGCAGAGAATGTTGATGCTTTTACCAATGGTGTAGACGCCAACAACCTGCCAAATATCTTTACTGAACAGTTTCTGCAATGGTTTATCTGGATCGGTGGTGCTGGAACAACATTAGCGCTAGTTGTCCTGATGATGTTCTCGAAATCAGAATACCTGAAGAGCTTGGGGCGTCTGTCCTTCCTTCCAGGAATCTTTAATATTAATGAGCCGGTAATTTTTGGAACACCAATCGTGATGAATCCGATTTTAGGCATTCCATTTATCGTCGCGCCTCTTATAACAACAACGCTATCTTATTTCTTGACCGTGACCAATGTTGTTCCAATGATGATGGCACGTCTAGGGTTTGCATTCCCGGCACCAATTGCTGCCTGGATGAGTACGAACTGGAGTATTATGGCCGGTTTACTGGTTATTGTAAACTTTGCGATTACTCTGGCGATATACTATCCATTCTTTAAAGTGTATGAGAAGCAGCAACTGGATAAAGAAGCAGAAGAGCTTGCTTCTAAAGAGGCGGACGCGTAATAAGAAATTGAATGCAGGAGGGGAAACAAGACGCAAAAGCTGTTGTTTTCCCCTCTTTGTTCTACATAGTAGCGAAAGAGGTCTGGAGGCGTAGAGGAAATGATTGTATGGTTAATCTTTGTCTTTATAGGTATGCAAGTTATATTGGAAAAGGAATGGTTACCTGATAAACTTGTGAAGCAGAGACTAAGAATTCTTTGTCTGGAAGCTATTTTAGTGATTGCTGTTTCGGCAGTAGTTGGCGTGCTTTTGAGCCAACCAGTGCTTATCGTTGGAACAGTGACGATTTTCAGCAGTTCCATACTTGCGTGGAATTATCGGAATAAATATGAAGGATTTGGAGTGTGACAATCGGATGAAAAGAGCTTTAGGCGTATCAGTATATCCTGACCACAGTGACATGGAGCAGGACAAGACATATTTGAAGAAGGCTGCGGCATGCGGTTTTACGAGAATCTTTATGAGCATGTTAGAAGTGACCGAAGGCAAAGAAGCGGTGAAGAAGAAATTTCAAGAATTGATTGGCTATGCAAAAGGGTTAGGCTTCGAAACGATTTTAGATGTTGTCCCATCGTTGTTCGACGAGTTGGAAATTTCTTACGATGATTTGACGTTCTTTTATGAGCTTGGGGCGGATGGAATCAGACTGGATGCTGGTTTTGATGGAAATAAAGAAGCAAAATTGACGTACAATCCTTATGATTTAGCAATCGAGCTGAACATGAGTAATGATGTCGCATACTTAGATAATATTTTGACCTATGAAGCCAATAAGCCGTTTTTATATGGTTGTCATAATTTTTATCCTCAGGAGGGTACGGCTCTTCCTTATGATTTTTTTGAAAAGTGTAGTGTTCGTTTTAAAAACAAGGGTATTCGTACGGCTGCTTTTGTTACCTCACAAGTAGGAACGATTGGTCCGTGGGATATCAACGATGGACTGCCTACATTGGAAAGTCACCGCCACCTACCAATAGATGTTCAAGCAAAGCATTTCTTTGCGACAGGTCTGATCGACGACGTGATTATTGGGAACGCCTATGCCTCTGACGAAGAATTGGAAGCGTTAGGACAATTGAATCGTTATCAATTGGAATTCAGTATCACATTTACCGAGATGGTAAATGTGGTGGAAAAGACTATTGCCTTGGATGAACAACATTTCCGCCGAGGAGATATCACTGATTTGATGGCGCGTTCTACTGAGGTTCGCAAAAAGTACAAAGATGTTGCCAATCCGGTCCATGATAATGAACAGGAGTTTCAAGCCGGTGATATTGTTATAGGAAATGACGGATTTGGAAAATACAAAAATGAGCTGCAGGTTGTATTGCAGCCACATAAGGATACACGGAAAAATAAAATTGGCAGTATTACAGCGGATGAGCGGATGCTGTTGGAATTTATCAAACCGTGGACAAAATTCAGATTGAAAGAAAAGTAGGGATAACAAATGACGTATGATCTACTGATAAAAAATGGAAAAACAATTGATGGACAGCCGCTGGAAATTGCCTTATCCGATGGTAAGATTGCAAAAACAGCTGCTGTGATCGACGATGAAAGCAAAGAAATCCTTGATTTAGAAGGCAACGCATATATTTCTGCCGGTTGGATCGATGATCATGTCCATTGCTTCGAAAAAATGACGTTGTACTATGATTATCCGGATGAAATCGGTGTGAAAAAAGGCGTTACCAGTGTGATTGATGCTGGGACGACTGGCGCAGAAAACATTCATGAGTTTTATGATCTGGCTGTACAGGCGAAAACGAATGTCTATGCTTTGGCCAATATCTCAAAATGGGGAATTGTTGAACAAGACGAGCTGGCAGATTTAACAAAAATTAGAGAAGATTTGGTTAAGAAAGTCTTAACAGAATTACCGGACTTTGTGATTGGAATCAAAGCGCGGATGAGTAAAACAGTGATTGGTGAGAATGGCATTACGCCATTGGAGCTAGCGAAAAAAATTCAGAAGGATAACAACAATGTTCCATTGATGGTGCATATTGGTTCTGCTCCGCCGGAATTAGATGAGATTTTAGCTCATATGTCTAAAGGTGACATCTTGACCCATTGCTTTAACGGCAAACCAAATGGTATCCTAAATCAAGAAACAGGGAAAATTAAAGACTTTGCCTGGGCAGCCTTTGAAAAAGGGGTCGTCTTCGATATCGGTCATGGAACAGATAGCTTCAACTTCAATGTAGCTGAAACTGCGCTAAAAGAAGGTATGAAAGCAGAATCGATCAGTACGGATATCTATATTCGTAACCGTGAGAATGGTCCGGTCTACGATTTAGCGACAACTATGGAAAAATTACGCGTTGTCGGTTATGACTGGACAGAAATTATTGAGAAGGTTACATCTGTTCCGGCGAACAACTTCCATTTGGCTACGAAGGGGCGTCTTGAAGTCGGTTATGATGCTGACCTGACAATCTTTACGATTACTGATGGAAGCAAAACACTGACCGATTCAAACGGCTTTACCAGAGAGGCAAAAGAATTAATCCAACCTGTGAAAACCATTATTGGAGGCGCAGTTTATGACAATTAGTTATGAAAAGTTCGGTTTGAAGGAAGTTATCAATGCATCCGGAAGAATGACGATCTTAGGCGTATCAAAGGTTTCTGAAAATGTTTTAGCGGCACAGAAATTTGGTGGTGAGCATTTCTTTGAGATGAGCGAGCTTAGCGTACAAACGGGAAAATATTTAGCAGACTTATTAAAAATTGAGGATGCACAGGTCGTTTCTTCGGCTTCTGCCGGAATTGCTCAAAGTGTGGCGGCCTTAATTGGAAAAGGTTCTGTCTACCATGCCTATCATCCATATACTGATAAAATTCAAAACAGAGAGATCATCTTGCCGAAAGGGCACAACGTGGATTATGGCACGCCTGTAGAGGTCATGGTCGCTCAAGGTGGCGGTCAAGTGGTTGAAGCCGGCTATGCCAATATGTGTTCAGCAGAACATATCGAAATGATGATTACAGAACAAACCGCAGCAATCTTGTATATCAAGAGTCATCATACGGTACAAAAGAGTATGTTGAGTGTAGCGGAAGCAGCTGAGGTTGCTCGTAGCAACAACCTACCATTGATTGTCGATGCTGCTGCGGAAGAAGATTTGTTCAAATATGCAGAAGCTGGTGCAGATTTGGTTATCTATAGTGGAGCAAAGGCCATTGAGGGACCGAGTGCTGGACTGGTAATTGGTAAAAAAGAGTATATTGAATGGGTTCGTCTGCAGGGCAAAGGAATCGGTCGTGCAATGAAGATTGGCAAGGACAATATTCTAGGTTTTACCCAAGCCGTCGAAGACTATCTAAAAAACGGTAGTGAATCCGGAGCATCTATGAAAGAACGAATGGCCCCATTTATTAGTGAATTGAATGGAATTGCTAATATTGATGCTTCTGTTGTTCAAGATGGTGCTGGACGAGATATCTATCGTGCAAGCATCAAAGTGTCAGGAGATAAATCAGCAAAAGAAGTTATCACAGAGCTGAAGAGTGAAGATCCAGCGATTTATACGAGAGAATATCAAGCAAATAACGGCATTATTGAGTTCGATGTCCGTTCAGTCAATAGTGAAGAAATGACGAAAATCACCAAACGTCTGACAGAGATCATGAATTAAGCAAGTCGTAGGAATTATTTCGTTCATACGATTACCGCGTTGGATCGATTACGACGAGTAGACGAATAGAAGTAGAGAAAGAGGAGATTAGAAGAATGTCAATTACACCAAATTATTTAGAAGACCGGTTATGTTTAAATGTTTTAGCCAACTCAGTAGAGAACGCAAAAGCGTGTTATGAAGCAGCAGAGGGGCACGTGATTTTAGGCGTGCTTTCTAAAAACTATGATACAGATGAAGCAGCGATCGAAGACATGAAGAAATATGCAGCTACAACGAATAATGCACTATCTGTAGGTCTAGGCGCAGGCGATCCAAATCAAAGCCAAATGGTTTCGCGTATTTCTAAAGAGCTGCAGCCGCAACATGTAAACCAAGTATTTACTGGCGTGGGTACTTCCCGTGCATTACTTGGTCAAAATGAAACAGTGGTTAACGGATTGGTTTCTCCGACAGGCAAGGTTGGTTACGTAAATATTGCCACTGGGCCTTTGAGCTCACAGGCACCTGCTGGTGAAGTACCAATCGAAACAGCAATCAAACTATTACAGGATATGGGCGGCAGTTCGATCAAGTATTTCCCAATGAAGGGTCTGGCACATAAAGAAGAATACAAAGCTGTAGCTGAAGCTTGTGCGAAATATGATTTTTATCTTGAACCAACAGGTGGAATCGACTTGGAAAACTTTGAAGAAATCGTTCAAATCGCTGTTGATGCTGGCGTGAAGAAAATCATTCCGCACGTATACAGTTCAATTATTGATTCAGAAACAGGTGACACAAGACCAGAGGATGTAAAAACATTACTTGGCATGATGAAAAATACCTTAAAATAAAAAGATAAGCTGATTGAACAGCCCTTAAACCCCAGTCATCAAAGCGCAAAACGTTAAAAGACGGATGACAGCTGTTTAAGGGCTGATTCAGGATGTTGGAAAGGTAGGTTATATCAATGAAAATTTCAGCCTTTGGTGAAATCATGATGCGTCTGACTCCTCCGGAATATTTAATGCTTGAGCAGACGAAAGAATTACGGATGGATTTCACAGGAACAGGTGTCAACATTTTAAGCAATCTGTCACATTTTGGCTGTGAGACGAGCTTAATTACAAATCTTCCGGATAATCGACTGGGAGAAGCAGCGAAAGCAAGTGTTCGCCAACTAGGAATCAGCGATAAATGGATTGGACAAGAGGGCAATCATATTGGCTCCTATTTTGCCGAAATGGGCTACGGTCCTCGTCCAACTCAAGTAACATACCAAAACCGTCATAGCAGCTCCTTTGGTGTCAGTGATGCTTCGGCTTATGCCTTTGATGATTTCTTAAAGGAAACAGATTTAGTGCATATCTGTGGTATTTCTTTGAGTTTAACGGACCAAACAAGAGCGGCTGCTTTTTCATTGGCAGAGAAAGCGCATGAGCAAGGAAAAAAAATCTGTTTTGATTTTAATTTCAGACCGAGCTTGAATAAAAATAATGAAGCAGCATTTATGCGCGAACAATACGAACGTATTCTACCCTATTGCGATATCGTATTTGGTAGCCAACGAGATTTGACGGATCTTTTGAACATGTCTGCAGATGAAAGCTTAGATAGCACGGAGCAGTTCAAGAAGCTGGCAGAAGAGTTTATGGCCAACTATGACATCGAGCAGTTTGCCGGAACCTTCAGAACGAGACAAGAGGATAATTATTATCTTTCTGGCTTCCTATTTTCTACATCTGGCTATGAGTTGGCGGAACCAAGAGAAATCATTAATCTTGATCGTATTGGAGCAGGAGATGGTTATGCTGCAGGAGTCTTACTGGGGTATGCGGAGAACTGGCCGGCAGATAAGACTGTAGCCTTCGCAACAGCTAACGGTGTGCTGGCTCATACGATTCAAGGTGATGTACCGCTGACGACTAGGAAGCAGGTCGAACATATTATGAATCATCCGACAGTTGATTTGATTCGCTGAGTTGAATGATATTTAGTAGTTTTATCGTCTGACTAAGTAATTGCTTTGTGTAAGGAAATTGACTGAGTAATACGGAATAATGAGCCATGAATAGTAAGGGATGCCGAAATGTCTGTTTGTTATTCAGATATTTCGGTTTTTCCATATACTCAGTCAAACAACGTCAGTAAAAGGGAAATTTTGCTAAAATGGTAGGTGTTTGCCTATACGTTTCAGATAGTTTTCTAACTTACTTTCGTTTCGAGTCATTTTTCATTATAATAGAGGAGATGGTCCTTTATAGGGATGAAGTAAATGCAGGAGGAAACAAGATGTCTGAGGATTTTTGGACTGTTCTGGAAAATGAGCAGACGCTGGAAAATATCCGTAAACGTCCGGGTATGTATATCGGCGCGCTGGGTCTGTCCGGCTTTGAGAATATGATGATTCAGCTTTTAGATGAATTGTTAAAGCTGCCTGATTCACCGGAAAACGCACAATTGAATATTGAACTTTCAGAAAATCAGATCATACTTTCCTTGACCTGTAAAAAAAACTGGCGGGTAGATCAGGACAATGAGTTTGGGATTACCCCTCACTTATCTCTTCAGGTTTTGCTGGCGCTCTCCGAGCAATTAGGATTGAGTATAGAGACGCCTAAAAAAAGAGAAATTCGGATCTATCAGGAAACAGCGTTGGTCAAATCAGCTAACATGGCCTCAAAAATCGATGATTATCGCTTGGAGCTGGCCTTCACGCCGAATCAAGCGTATCTTGGATCAAAACAGGTATCTTATTTTGTTTTGTTCAATCGCTGTCAGCAGTTAGCAATGCTCTATAGTGGCTTGGCAATCAATTTGTCAGAAGGCAGTAAACAGAAAAATCATCTTTGTTATGAACAAGGCTTGGTTGAATATATATTCCAAAAGGATCACGCGCTGACCCGTGGGATTCGACCATTGGTTATTAGGACTGCGAGAGAAGATGTGTTGATTCAAGCGGTTATCTCTAAAAATCCCTCGGCGAGCATTCGAGATAGCTTTGTCAATGGCCATCTCCCAATTGAAGGTGGAACGCATATGGATGGTTTCATGCAGGGAGCAGTTGATGGCATGAATAGGTTTTTGGAAGAAACAAATCGCATGAAAATCATGACTATCGAAAACTTTCCGGAGCGCTTTGATTTCGTTCTTTCGATACAAGTCAAACGCCCACGCTATGCGGGAGCGGTGAAACAAAAAATCAGAAATCCCGAGCTTTATAAAATCCTTCGTGAAGCTATAGCGGAAGAAGTTTTCCGGTTTTTGACGCGTTATCCTTCTTGGTATGTTAGTTGACAGTCACGATGGTAGAGAGGTAGAGGAAATGAAAGTATTCATTGATGGAGACGGCTCCCCA
This sequence comes from Enterococcus sp. 9E7_DIV0242, assembly GCF_002140975.2. Taxonomy (NCBI): domain Bacteria; kingdom Bacillati; phylum Bacillota; class Bacilli; order Lactobacillales; family Enterococcaceae; genus Enterococcus; species Candidatus Enterococcus clewellii. Next base: position 1,922,973 of record NZ_CP147247.1, on the reverse strand, counting down.
GTAAAGGATGCCACGATAGAGATTGCACTGGAGTATCAACTTGAAGTAACGATTGTAACTAGTGTGGATCACTATTCCTTAAAAGAATATCCTGAAGCTGTTTCTTTTGTCTATGTAGATAAAGGAGCAGATTCTGCGGATTTTCGGATTCTTAAGTTGATTCAAAAAGGGGATATATTGGTTACCCAAGATTATGGGCTTGCTTCTCTTGTTTTGCCCAAAGGAGCACTGGTCATCCATCAACTTGGTCGGGAGTATACAAAGGAAACAATCGATCAGCTACTGGAGCAGCGCTATTTCAGTGCGAAGGTTAGAAAAAGTGGCGGCCGAACAAAAGGCCCTAAGCCATTTACAGAAGTTGACCGAGCAGCTTTCAAAGAGAAGTTGATTGAGGTAATTGAACGAGAGCAAAAATAGGAATAAGGCAAAAGTGAGTAATTCTTGCGAATATTATTTAAGAAGAACTAGCCATTTAGGGAATAAGAAAATAGCAAGATGTATTCAAAGTCTGATCAAGCTGGTTCCACTATTGTTATTATTTAGCTGCATGAACTAGCATCTCTCAATAATAAAAGGAAATATGCTCATGAAAATAATGAGCAACATGCGTCTATCCATCTTTATTATTAGGGAGCCGACTAAGTTCATTCCGCTTTTATTATTTGCTTCTATTCCATTTTTTGATTTTATGCTAAAATAATGAAAAAGTAATTTTTTGCTGTGAGAAACATGATTCTAGTGTGAGTTGGCGAAAGAGTTTTACGCTTATTTTGTCAGCAATGGTGCATCGGTTGGACTGTGTTGCTTAGTTCGTCGTATTCATATTAACGGAACGATTTAGGAGGAAAAGGATTTGAAAATTGTATTGCTCTATGGAGGGAAAAGTGAGGAACATGAGGTTTCTATTTTATCCGCTTTTTCTATTTTAAAAGCAGTTTACTATAATTATTATCAAGTTCAACTAGTATATATAAGTAAGGAAGGCCAATGGGTCAAAGGCCCCTTATTGACAGAGGCACCAGAGGACGAAACCGTGTTACATCTGACTTGGAATCCTCAAGGAGAAGAATCAGAGAGCGATGATTTTACTGGCAAGGTCATCACACCTTGTGAGATAAAGGAAGAGGATTCGATTGTTTTCCCGATTCTTCATGGACCAAACGGAGAAGATGGAACGATCCAAGGATTCTTGGAAACGATGGATATTCCTTATGTTGGGACAGGAGTTTTGGCCAGTGCAACAGCAATGGACAAAATTATGACGAAATACTTACTTCAAACAGTTGGCATTCCTCAAGTACCATTTGTTCCGGTATTGGAAAATCAATGGAAAGAGAATCCTAAACAAATTTTTGAGAAATGTGAAGGTTCACTGATTTATCCGATGTATATTAAACCCGCAAATATGGGGTCGAGTGTAGGAATCAGCAAAGCAGAAAATCGAACAGAGCTTCAATATGGCTTAAAAGAAGCGTATAAATACGATTCAAGAGTAATTGTTGAACAAGGAATTGAAGCAAGAGAAATCGAAGTTGCAATTCTTGGGAATGAAGATGTTCGAACAACTTCAGCTGGAGAAATCGTTAAAGATGTAGAATTCTATGATTACAATTCAAAATATATAGACAATAAAATCACGATGCAAATTCCAGCAGAAATTCCAGCAGAAGTGCATCAAGAAGCAAGGAAATATGCGAAAAAGGCGTATATGGTTTTAGATGGTAGTGGCTTAAGTCGTTGTGATTTCTTCCTGACAAGCAAGAATGAGCTATTTCTCAATGAGTTGAATACAATGCCTGGATTTACACAGTTCAGCATGTATCCATTGCTTTGGGAAAATATGGGGTTGAAATACAGTGATTTGATTGAAGAGCTGATTCAATTAGCCCTGAACCGCTACAAACAGCGTCGTCAGACGACATTGGACGAATCGGTTCAATAGTTAAGTCAACATGCTTTATCTAATTATTGATTAAGAGCTTATGGCCGAGACATTTTTTCATTGTAGAGGAATGTCTCGGTTTTCTGATGCGTTATATTGGAAAGCGCATGTCCATGATGATTTAAATCCGTAGAAAAGCAGGAGGAATAACACCGTGAAACTTAATTTTTGGGAAATTGCACAAGCCGTTCAAGCAGAAAATGATTGGCAACAGTGGGAGGACTTTTCTGTAACGGGCATTGAGTTTGATAGTCGAATTATTCAAGCAGGCAACCTGTTCGTACCATTAACAGGAAATGCAGATGGGCATCTGTTTGTCGGAAAAGCTCAGGAAAATGGCGCTTCCGCAGCATTTTGGAGTAGTGAATCAGCAGCACCAAAGAATTTGCCCATTTTGAGAGTAACAGATACGCTGACTGCCATGCAAAAACTGTCGGTCTACTATTTAAAGAAAATGGCACCTGCTGTAATCGGAGTCACTGGAAGCAATGGGAAGACAACAACTAAGGACATGATCGAATCTGTGCTCGCACAAAAATATCGGACATATAAGACACAAGGAAATTATAATAATGATATAGGCTTACCGTATACGATTCTACATATGCCCGATGAGACAGAGAAGCTCATTCTTGAGATGGGAATGGACCATGCCGGAGAAATTTCTTTCTTATCAAAGCTGGCACAGCCTGATGTGGCGGCGATCACGATGATTGGGGAAGCCCATATTGAATATTTGGGTTCACGACAAGGAATTGCTGGTGCGAAAATGGAAATCGTTGATGGGTTGAAGCCAGATGGCTTATTGCTTCTGCCAAATGAAGAGCCGTTGCTGCAGCCATTAACAAGCAATCTGAGTCAGACGATCAAAACATTTGGTTGGGCATCAGATGCTACGTATCAAGGCACAGTTAAAGAAGTCGGAAAAGAGTATACGGAATTTACAGTTTCTGGATTTGAAGGAGTATTGCGAATTCCTGTACCAGGTTCTTATAATGTGACCAATGCTTTGATAGCAGTTGGCATCGGTCAATGGTTTGGTCTTTCAATGGAAGAAATCAGTAAAGGCTTGGTTGATCTCGTTGTAACGAAAAATCGGACAGAGTGGTTGGAAGCTGGGAATGGTGCAGGTATTCTGAGTGATGTCTACAATGCGAATCCAACGGCAATGAAATTGGTGTTAGACAATTTTAGAGTAATGAAAACTAGTGGTAAGCGTCTTGCCGTTTTAGGTGACATGCTTGAGCTGGGACCGGATTCTAAAGCGATGCATCGCTCTGTTGAGAAATATTTGAATTCAAAGGAAATCTCAGATGTTTTCTTATATGGAGAAGAGATGGCCAGTCTGTACGAGGCGCTGAAAGACAGGTATAGTGGACATGTGCATCATTATCAGAAGGAAGCGAAAAAAACACTGATTCAAGATGTGCAAGATACTTTGACATCACAGGATATAGTAGTTTTAAAGGGAAGTAACGGCATGGGTTTAGCGGAAGTTGTCGCTGCTCTGCAAAATGAAAGCTAATTTTCATAAAACTTGCTGAAAAGTGTGATTTGTGATAAAATAAGCTGTTGTCAGAAGATTTGACTAAAATAGATGACGGAGCACATATAACCGTCAATTGTTTATATAAAACTTGAACAGCTGAACGATTCCGTTTGGCTTTTCTGTTGTCAAACTTCATTCATACGTTTGGATTTTTCGATAGAGTTGATAAGATAGTTTGATAAAAGAGTATATCTCTATTTGACATAGAATGGAGCAGCCCACAAATTTCGGTGGTCAGCATCATTCAACGAAGCAAACTCCGCGGCTGGATTTATTGACTTATTGAAATGTTTAAGAATTGGGGCAAAAGCCCCCAAACAATAAGATATTAGGAGGATCACATTGAAATTTAGCGAACTTGGTTTATCATCAACATTACTATCTGCTATTGAACGATCAGGATTTGAGGAAGCGACACCGATTCAGGGAGAAACAATTCCATTGGCTCTAGAAGGAAAAGATGTTATTGGACAGGCTCAGACGGGAACTGGTAAGACAGCAGCTTTCGGTCTGCCGATGCTGGAAAAAATCGACACTGCCAATCGCGTGTTACAAGGACTGGTCATTGCACCGACAAGAGAACTTGCTATTCAAACACAAGAGGAACTTTATCGTCTTGGAAAAGATAAAAAAATCCGTGTACAAGCGGTATACGGAGGAGCGGATATTGGTCGTCAGATCAGAGGCTTGAAGGATCATCCACATATCGTTGTTGGAACACCGGGACGTCTATTAGATCATATCAATCGTCGTACGCTGAAATTGGGTACTGTGGAAACATTGGTATTGGATGAAGCGGATGAAATGTTAAATATGGGTTTCTTGGAAGATATTGAAAAAATCATCTCTCAAGTTCCAGCTGAGCGTCAAACATTACTGTTTTCAGCAACGATGCCACCAGCAATCAAGAACATTGGTGTGAAGTTCATGAAAGAACCACATCATGTCAAGATCAAAGCGAAAGAAATGACTGCTGATTTGATTGATCAGTATTATGTTCGTTCAAAAGATTATGAAAAATTCGATGTTATGACTCGATTATTAGATGTTCAGTCACCTGAACTGACAATTGTTTTCGGTCGTACCAAACGAAGAGTTGACGAGTTGGCACGTGGTCTGGAAGCTCGCGGATTTAAAGCAGAAGGAATTCACGGAGACTTGTCTCAACAAAAGAGAATGAGTGTTTTACGTTCATTCAAGAACGGTAATTTAGACATCCTTGTAGCAACTGATGTTGCAGCCAGAGGTCTGGATATTTCCGGCGTTACACATGTTTACAACTATGATATCCCTCAAGATCCTGAAAGCTATGTTCACCGCATTGGTAGAACAGGTCGTGCAGGAAAAGGCGGTATGTCTGTCACTTTCGTAACTCCAAGTGAAATGGGCTACCTTCACGTTATTGAGTCATTGACGAAGAAAAGAATGTCTCCATTAAAACCACCAACCGCCAAGGAAGCATTTCATGGAAAATTAGGTGCTGCATTGGAAACTGTTGGCGACAAATTAGCAGAAAATGGTTTGGATAAATATTTGGACTCAGCTGATGTGTTACTGGAAAAATATTCTTCTCAGGATTTGGTTGCGTTACTTCTTAAAGTAATCTCAAACGATCCGGAAGATGCAGTACCGGTAAAAATCACGCCTGAGCGTCCATTACCTTCACCAAAAAGCGGCGGCTTCAATAAGAATAAACGTCATAGCGGCGGCGGTGGAAACCGTCAACGTAAAGATGGTCGTTCATACCGTGGTAAAAACAATAAGAGCGGCAATAGCTATGGCGGTAACGGCGGCAGCAATAGCAATGGTAGTGGTAGCGGAAGCTACAACAAAGGGAAGAAAAATTATTCTTCCAAACGCAGTAATGATAAAGGTAGAGGCTTTGTCATTCGCGAAAAAGGAAATAACTAAACAAATGACAATATTTCAGACTGCGGGTAAAGCCTTAAGTGGTTGCTTCCCGCAGTCTGAAATTTTTTAGTATCTTTTCTTTTTTATTTGGGGTTCTTGTAGGAAAAAACTCTTTTTTTTGATAGAATGAATGTAATTTATTGATTTGGAGTGCTGGAAAGATTATGATTAAAGGGATTGGCATCGATATTGTAGAGCTGTCAAGAATTGAAAAAATTATTGAAAACCGCCCATCCTTTGTTAAGAGGGTGTTGACTGATAAAGAATTGGAGATTTTTCATCCCCTCTCAAAGCGACGCCAGATAGAATTTCTTGGCGGTCGTTTCAGTTGCAAAGAAGCTTTTTCGAAGGCTTGGGGAACTGGGATTTCTGGTGTTGGTTTTCAGCAAATAGAGATATTGAGAGATGAGCACGGCGCGCCAAAAGTAACAAAGTCGCCACACCAAGGGAAGGTATTTGTGTCGATATCCCACACCGAAACAACTGCAATCGCACAAATTGTTTTAGAGGAGTAGTTGGACAAAATCAATTGGAGCAGGAGGGATACATAATGGTTAGCGGTAGTTACCGGCCTACGAAATTAATAATTGATACACAGGCAATTACTGAAAATGTCTCCCAGGAAGTTGCGAGACTTCCAAAGGATCGAGAGCTCTTTGCAGTAGTAAAAGCAAATGGCTATGGACATGGTGCTGTTCAAACAGCCGTAAGTGCACGTAGAGGAGGCGCTACAGGTTTTTGTGTAGCCTTGTTGGATGAGGGCATTGAGTTAAGAGAAGCAGGAATCATGGAGCCTATTTTGATTCTGGGTGTTGTAGAACCGATTTACATAGAGTTATTACTGAAATATGATTTATCTGTGACTGTAGCAACATTGCCATGGCTTACAGAAGCACAGGAAATTTTAGAAAAAGCTCCTGCTGAACGGCGGTTAAAAATACATATAAAAGTAGATACAGGAATGGGGAGGTTAGGATTTACTTCAATTGAAGACACGCTCCAAGCAATAGAAGCGGTTCGTTCAAATACTGCGATGGAGTGGGAAGGGCTGTTTACTCATTTTGCTACGGCAGATGAGATTGATCAAGAATACTTTCTTGAGCAGCAAAGATTTTTTCAAAAAGTTCTTGCTGAATTACCGGAGCGACCGAGATATGTTCATAGTGAAAACAGTGCTGCGGCTTTATGGCATCCGGAAAGCCCAGGAAATATGATTCGTTTTGGGGTTGCGATGTATGGACTGAATCCTTCTGGAACCGCGATCTCAGAAACCTACAAGCTGAAGCCTGCTTTACAGCTGAAGACTACTTTGATACAGGTCAAGGAATTATCTGCCGGTGCAGGGATAGGCTATGGGAAGACGTATACAGTATCAGCACCGAAAGAATGGATTGGGACCTTACCGATCGGATATGCAGATGGTTGGTTGAGACATATGCAAGGATTTAATGTGTTAGTAAATGGGAAAAAATGTGAAATTGTTGGAAGAGTGTGCATGGATCAGTGCATGATTCGGCTACCGGAATATGTACCCGATGGGACAGAAGTTATATTGGTTGGAGAAAGCCAAGGGGAAGCAATCACGTTACAGATGATTGCGGAGCATCTATCAACCATCCACTACGAAGTTGCCTGTACATTTTCACAACGTATAGACAGAGAATATAAATAGGGAGGATTACCATGGTCAAACGCGGAGATATCTATTTTGCTGACCTCTCTCCTGTTGTTGGTTCAGAACAAGGCGGGATTCGCCCTGTCTTGGTTATACAGAATAATTTGGGAAATCACTTTAGCCCGACGATCATCGTTGCGGCGGTGACGGCTAAAATGGCTAAACCAAAATTACCGACACATATTGGAATCAACTCTGGGGAGACTGGAATCGAAAGAGATTCAGTGATTTTATTAGAACAGATACGAACAATAGACAAAGCAAGGCTAAAAGAAAAGGTTTGCCACCTTGGAATTGAGATCATGACTGATGTGGACCGAGCGTTGGGGATTAGCGTGGGGATACTCGAAGCAGAAGCAGAAGAAGCAGTAGATACATATCAAATATAGTGGTTCTGACAGTTAAGAAAAGGATCAACCTATTGCTATACATAGTGAGGAATGAAGAATCACAATCAATTTTCAAAGATTGCACTCTTCAAGAATCTAGATAATACGGCTTTTTTTAACAGTTGTTGGGGGACAGAAAAAAAAGTTGGCAAGAATAAAGTGTAATGTTACAATGGATTATGTATAATTAGGTATAAAAATAGATAACTTCACAAATGATTCGTGTTTTTATTATGGTATAAAGGGGTTTTTTATTTGGTCATAATCATTATAGGTGTTTTAGTCATAGCTATGCTGGCCTTTTTCAGTTATGAACTGATCAAAAGAATCAATCTGGATCGGCTGCCGGCTGAAAACACCAAAATGCAGAGAAAAATCAATGTTTACAGACAGCAGGAAAATAGCCGTCTGATTGTTTCCATGGTCGTAGCAATAATACTCATTTCATTGTTTTTATTAGGGATTCTTTATCACCAATACACATTGGAACAAGATAATGAATCGTTGAAAACGGAAGTGGAAACGCTTGGAAGTAGCAAAAATGTTTCAGTAGAAGAATACAAGGAGAACAGCTTGAAATTAGCTGATTTTTCTTGGGGAAAAATCGTAGAAAGTAAAGATGCTGCAGCCAAAAAGAATTATGAGCTGCAGCTTTCCAGAGAATGGCAGCCTTTTTTCGGTGAAATCAGTGTGACGATCCTTAAAAGTGCAAGTACCAATACCTTGACTGTTTCGGTTTTTTCTTCTTCACTAGCTAATTCTGGATTCACTACAGCAGAAAAAAATGTAGAGAAATTTGTGAATGAACTGGGAAATGTACCAGAAGTCGCAATGTTGGATTTCAATTTTACATATCGGGATAAGACAAACACATTGACGAAAGAATCAATGGTCTACTCAAAAGATGATCAAAATGATGGGTTGAAAAAAGTTGAACTTACCTAAGTAATCGAGATAGTTTATATTTAAGAGAAATTTAAGATGGGGTGTAGAACAAATGGCAAAGAGACGGTTAATTAAAAAGATTAACGAAGTTTCTGATGAAGAATTGGCACAAGAGGTGCTAAATTCGGAAAGCAGTACAGAAGAGGTTGGAGGTTCAGCTGTTTTGACAGAACAGCTTGAAAAACAAGAGCAGGAGATTAGACATTTACGTGAACTGCTTGAAGAGTATCGTTTGCAAGAAGAAGATTATGAGAAAGAAAGAGATGAAAATTTCAAGCTTTCTCAGCAAAACAAACAGCTAGCGCTTAAGGTGGAAACGCATCAGGACGAAATGGACACTTTAGCGGATAAAAATGATGAGCTGGAAACTTTGTTGAATCAAAGAGAAGCGGAAATCGATGAGCTGAAGAGCAATCAATCAGTTTCATCTTCAACAGAAACAGAAGAGTTGAAGCAGCAAATTCAAGAATTGCAGGAAGAAAATTCTGAAGCACAAAGACAGATTAGTAATTTGGAAGCTGAGCTCTTGGTAAAAAATAAAGAATTGGAAACAAAGATTTCAGAAAAAGAGCAGGAAATTTCACAACTGCAAGCTGATTTATCCTCTCGTGGCGCAGTGACGGAAAAACAAGAAGCATTGGAGACGGTGAAAATGGAATTAGAAGAATTAAACAAAGAGCTTCAAACACGTGAAGAAGAAAATCAGGCGCTTAACGAAAAGATTGCTGACCTTCAACAAAAATTAGCTCAGTTGGAAGAAGAAAACAGCATGTTGAGTAGCAAGGCTGATACTTTAACAACAGGTACTTCTGTAGCTGGAGCTAACGAGCATGTTCAAGAATTGAAAAAAGAATTGACTACTGTTTTGAAAGAGAAAGGTGACTTGGAAAGTACACTGGGACGTATCCAAGCTGTAAACGACAAGTTGTCTGTTCAAAAAGATGTTTTTGAAGCAGAATTGGCTACTTTAAGAGAAAATTACACACTTAAGGAGAACGAGCTTGAGTCAGTTAAATCTGATTTAAGTGCATTACAAAGCGGAACATCTGCTGGTGAAATGAAGGGTGAGCAACTCGCGGAACTTCTACAAGCGAAACAGCAAATCAATGATCTTTTGTTGAAAAACCAATCATTACAAGAAGACGCGCTGAAATCTCAACAAGAAATCGGTGAAGTAATGGTTTCTGCTAAGAAAGAAGCAAACAGAATCATAAGTGAAGCACAAGTTGAAGCCAAACATATGATAAACTCTGCAGAGTTGGAAATGTTGAATATTGGAAACCGTGCGAAGAACATTTCGAATGAAGTGGAAGAATCTAAAAATGAAGTAATGACAATTTATCGTGAATTGGAAGAAAGACTAAGCAAGCTTTCAAGACTAGATAAGAATAACGGCTAACCATTGTTAGAGTGGAGAAACGAATCAATTACTTGGCTCGTTTCATCAAAAAAACAATAGGGAGTACCCTTCCTCTTATGTAGGATGATTTAGAGGAAAGGGCTAACGGACCGCAAAAATGAAGAAACGAATCAATTACTTGGTTCGTTTCTTCAAAAACAATAAGGAGTGAGTGATTCAATATGAAAAAGAATAGGATAAAAGCAGTTGTTACATTGTCCTTTTTGTGTGGGATTATTGGATTGACGACTTATTTTGTAAATACAACTCAAATTGAAGGGTCTACACCGGAGACGGGTGCGACATCCAGTGAAGAAAATAAGGATGCCAAAGTAACGACAACAAGCGTTGCTCCTGGTTCGGAAAGTGTTAGTGAAAGCTCATCAGCAGAGGTGGAACAGCCAGCGGCTCCAGAGGCTACTCCAGCTGAACCGCAGCCTGAAACAGAGATTTACACTGTTCAAGAAGGGCAAAATCTCTGGGAGATTGCACAGGCTACAGAGATGTCTATGCAGAATTTGATGAATACCAATCAGCTGAGTAGTAGTGCAATTTTTGCTGGTCAGGAACTGCTTGTAGAAAAATAAAAATGCATTATCTTAAAAAATACAGTAGAGTTTTCAGTTTGTTAATTAAAAACTGAAAACTCTTTTACTATCTACCAGTTTTTATGGTAAATTGAGCAGCATTTTGTTATCCTTAAAAGGATAAGAGTGTAAATAGAGGTGCAGCATGGATGAGTTTGTAGAAAACTTAAAAAAGATGAAACGCCAAGGGGATTCCCAAGTAGGAAAACGCCCAATAACAAATAAACGAAAAAAAATAGATTTGGCAAGTCAAGTAAAGATAGCAGAAGAAAAGCGGAAATTAAAAAGAAAACCAGACGAAGAACTCAAGAAACGTAAAAAACGGCCATTAGAGGCGCAACAGAGGCCAGAAAATCCTTTGGAACCTCAGAACAAACCGAAGAAGAAAAAGGCTGTAGAGAGAAAGTCAGGGCCTAAAAAGAAAAGACGTAAACTGAGTCCGGAAGAAATTGAGCGACGCAGAAAGAAAAAACAGAAAGAACAAATTTTAGAAATTGTAAAATTTGTTCTACCAGTCATTATTATGGCTGTAATTGTTTTCCTTTTTATTTTCAATACATCCCCTCATATGGTGGATGGCGATTCGATGAATCCTACATTGATCAACGGAGATAAGGTAATTGTCACTCGGACGAAAAAACCAGAGCGCTATGACATTATTACGTTCGACCCTCCAGTAGATAGTGATTTTCAATATGTGAAACGTGTCATTGGAATGCCTGGTGATGCAATTTGGGTCAATGGTTCCGAGCTGTTCATTAATGAAGGGGGCAAAGTTCCCGAAAATATGGAAGAAACAGCGGCTAATGAATTGCCTGATGGAACTATCAAGGTCACACTCTCTACAAAAGCTTTGGAGCAGCTGGAAAATGTCGAGAAGATTCCAGAGAACTGCTATTTTGTTCTAGGAGATAATCGTGACAATTCTTCTGACAGTCGTGATTTTGGTTTAGTTGGCAGCAGCTCAATCGAAGGGATCGTTTCTTTCCGTTACGGTCCAATGAATTCTATCGGTTGGATTAGCTAGAGTTTATGAATGAAAATTATTTTGAATAAAACATAGCCTTGTTAGATAGGCGTAGGTATAGAATAATTTTAGTTATTTTTACCAATCGGATTAACTTTTCTTTTGAACAAAAAATCGAGTAAATAAAAAAGCATCGCATGACAAGTGAAATTGTCAAGTGATGCTTTTTCTTTCTTTTTTGTCATTTCTTTCAATTAGTAAAATAAGATAAAATCGCTATTTTTGGTAATTATTCTCAGCAAATTTCGATTTTTCAGAGAAAATAGAGAAATTTGAGAAGTTTTCTTTGTTATAATGAATTTGTCAAGATTGATGCTTGGTTATTTATTGAGTAACTGTAAAATCAACTGCTCAATCTCATTCATATCATAATTATTGCCAATATCAGAAAAGACGTACGTTATTTTCTGTTTTTCAGAGATATTATCACTATAAATGTTAGATAGCAATATATCATAATAACTATCTTCTTGATATAGCTCAGCTTTAATAGGATATTTATGGCCAAGCACATTGTCCAAGTGTTGAATAACCAATTCACCAATAAATGGATTCAGTGAATGATAGACACCAATCACGATTTTTTCCTCATTCAGTTCTGCGATATGATTGAGAATGATTGTGTAGTTAATTTCTGTGAATCTGTTTTCAAAGCGATCCTTGTCTTCACTGGAATCGAATTTTTCAGAAGCAAGTGCCATGATATCATTCACTTCATTTCTTGAAAAAGGATGTCGTTGTGCATGAATGATAGACTCAATCGTCCAGTTGTCAAAGGGCAAGATGAATCCGTCGAAATAATAAAGACGGGAATGCAGCTGAAATAGCAAATTCTCAATATAAGATAATCTTGAAGAAGAGGCATAACTGGATAGATAGCCTTGTTGCTTTAAATATTTTAAGATTACTTTGTTCATGTAGTTAAGATACGATCCGCTCTCTCTCTGTGCTTCTGCTAGACGGAAAGCAAACGCGGAGTTAGGCGAAAAATTGTTCATTGAGCAAAAGAAATCATAAAACATATATGCCTCATAAATAGTGTATGGGCGATCGATTTTTTTCATGTATGTATGAAACGATAGATTGATTTCTTCAAATAAAGGACGATCTGGATAATCATAGTTTGGGCTGATGACAGGATTAAATTCTGATGTCATTCGACGCAAAGATATTTTCATCCATAGCTTTATTTGAAATACTTCTGTAGGATCAAAGGTTACGTTTAAAGATTCTTTCAATGTATCGACGAATCCTAGGTATTGATTGGATGTTTCTTTTTCTAATTCTGTTTTATCTTCAAAAAGGAACCAGAAGAAATTAAAGAAAAAGTAACGAATTTGTTTCTCTTCACCTACTAATTTTCCTCTTTTAATCTGCAATCGGAACTCCTTCAGCAGCTCATTCAACTCAGTGACCTTTCTGTAGTAGGTTGCAGAACTAATCGCATAAGTTAATTGGAAATAGTCGCAGCTTACTTCATTTTTTTTGAAAAGCTGATTGACCATCTGAAATTTTATGGATTTATCAAGAAAAAGAAGAACGACCTTTTTTAAAGGGAATCCAAGTTCTTTTTTCAAGTACAGATTGTCTCCTTCTGCAGAAATTTGTACATTCTCAGATATACCGTTTTCTTCAAGGAATTGGCGCAAAAAAGAAAGATATTCATTTAATGTTGGTAAACTTATTTGAAAAGCTTCGATCAATTTACTCTTAGTAGACTGTCCTTGATTGTTATATAAGAACAATAGAATATCATTCATATAGTCGTAGGGCTTTTCTAAAAAATCTCGTTTTAGCATGATAGACACCTCACTTTAAGCATACTTGATTCATGATAAAATGGCAATATTAATCTGAGAAAAGAATATTATTCGCAACTGCGGATTTCTTTTTTCATAGAAGTTATATATAATAGAATCAAAGGGTGTCTCAAACTCTGGTAATAATAGAGTTTACCTGAAGGGAGAATGGAATCTTGAAAGTAGTAATTATTGGCGCTTCTCATGGCGGGATTCATGCTGCCTTGACTATAAAGAAATTAGACCCGAAAGTAGAGATAATTCTGATAGAGAAAAGAGATAATATAAGTTTTGTTTCTAGTGGGATCATTATAAAATTAAATGACATGGTAGATGAGCTGGATGACGTACGTTATGCAACGGCAGAAGATCTGAAAAAATTGGGGATAGATGTCTATTTGGAATCTACAGTTGTTTCTGTAGATCCAGACAGTCAGGAGATTGTGTACGAATCTTTGACTGGTGAACGAACAGTTATAACATACGATAAGTTGATTCTTGCGACTGGCTCAAACCAGTTTTCAATGAATTTGACATTACCGAACAATGACCGCATTACTTATTTTAAAAGTTATGCGAGCTCTTTAGAAGCGTTACATAAGATAGAAGAAGCAGACAGTATATCGATTGTTGGCGGAGGATATATTGGTATAGAACTTTGTGACGCATTGAAAGATAAAGGAAAAGAGATTCATTTGATTGAAAGTGCAGATACGATTTTATTCCGCTATATAGATAGGGAGCTTTCCGAAATTCTCGAGGAGGAAATGCTTAAAGCGGGGATACAGATTCATTTGAATGAGACGGTGCTGGGATTTAAAGATACAGAGCAACAGCCCTTCATTTCTGTCACAACAACCAAAGAAATTGAGAATGAATTTGTGGTGATTGCAGTCAACGCTCGACCGGATACGAGGCTTGTTCAGGAGTTTTTAGATTTAAATTCCAATGGAACAGTCCGTGTAAATGAGTCCATGCAAACAAGTGATCCTAATATCTATGCAGTGGGGGATGTTGTTTCTTATCCAGTCCATAATAGCTATCGACGCTCTTTCATCCCTTTGGTCAATAACGTTGTAAGAAGTGCTACCGTGGCAGCGATGAATGCTTTAGGGAATCCTATGAGGTATACAACAACACAAAAAACAACAGCAACACATGTTTTTGGCTATTATGTAGTGAGCACAGGTCTTACTGAAACAGAGGCGAACTTTGAGGGGATTGAAGTTGACAGTATCTTTTTGAAATTACCTTATCAATTACCTTATTTGGAAATACAAGAAGAGGTTTATATTAAGCTAGTATTTTCAAAAACAGATAACTGTTTGATTGGTGGTCAGATTATGTCAACGAAGGATATTACTCAGATTATCAACACATTATCCTTGGCAATCGAAAAAGAAGTGACCATGGACGAATTGGTTACAATGGACTTCTATTTTAATCCAGCACTGAATCGACCGATGGGAATCATTAGCCAAGCCGCATATGAATTCATGATTAAAAAGTATAAAAAATAGAGACTGAACGTGTTCAGGAAAAAGGTGTTTTTTTCAGATTTTTTGTAAAATTTGAGAAAAGCACTTTTTTATTTTGCTGTTCCTTTGGATATTTTGGTCGACAGCGCATGTGTAATTAGAGCTCGAAACAATTCTTATTTTGATTCTTTCTTTAAATACGATTACAGGGAAAGCAACCATTGGTAAATAAAAATAACAATTTCCGTCTGATTTGCTTCTTGGAATGTAATCAGAAAACAATCAGAAATAAATCAAATTATTATTACTTATGACCGTTTCATCTTATAATAGAGAAAATGTAACTGGGAGGAATAGGTATGAAAAAACAGGAGCAGCTGTTCATTGATTCTATAACGAATAGGGCAACAGAAGAACATAAAGGAGAAATGAGCGCCCTTCTTCAAGAGATTGTCCAAAGAAAACAACGTGGGGGCTTAGACAAGGCATACTTGGCTGGAGTTATGCCGCGCCTTTTTTCTTACTTGAATCCCGATAAGGTAGCAGAGGTAAAGGAAATTATTGAGGCATATGCCAAATAGCATGAAGCATTTTCTGTGGGTAGCTGTAGTTTTTAGGAACTAGTACGGGACAGAGATACTATGATCGAATATATTGTTTATCTCAGAGAATGATAAGGATTTTCTGAGGTAACAGATATTTGGTGCATAGTTACTTCTGCCTCGTTTTCTTCATGTCTTGCACAAGTGAGGAAAAGAAGACGAGCGAACAGAAGATTCTTTTTGAACAGTATAGGCAGTTGTTTGTATGATTTAATCATACAGGCAAAGCTTTAGAGATTCTTTAAAACAATTGGTCATATTTACGACAAATCAAAAAAGTTGTCTAAAAAATAGGTCTAGCCAAAGCATTCAAGCTGTTACAGCAATAGAAGTTGTGCTAAAGTAAGTCCGTTATAAGGAGCAGGTGAAATGATGAGACATTTAAAAAATACGTTCAAATTATTTATTTTGGACTGGAAACGAATTTGGAAAAATCCGATTGCAGCATTATTGATCGTTGCTTTGATGATTATTCCTTCATTATACGCATGGTTCAACATCAAAGCTCTGTGGGACCCCTACGCAAATACTGGCGAACTGCCGATTGCTGTGTACAGTGATGATCAATCAGCTGAATTTCAAGGAAAAACGATCAGCATCGGGGAGGAAGTTCTAACTAATTTACATGAAAACAAACAGTTGGGCTGGAAATTTGTTGATTCTAAAAAGGAATTAGATGAAGGGGTAAAATCCGGAAAATATTATGCGGGTATTTATTTACCAAAGAATTTTTCAAAGGATTTATTGAGTTTCACGACGGGAGAAATCAAGAAGCCGGAAATTATTTATTCTGTTAACGAAAAAATCAATGCAATTGCACCAAAAATAACCGATAAAGGTGCAATGTCATTGCAATCTGAGATTTCCTCTCAATTTATTAGCACAGCCAGCAGTACGTTGATCAAAGTGTTCAATGAGATTGGTTATGATATCGACTCGAATTTGGTCAGCATCAACAAGGTGAAAAATCTGATTTTGTCGACGGATGAAAATATTGAGACAATCGATACCTATGTTCAGGAGGTCGTGACACTTCACGAAAAAATGCCGGAAATCAAGGACAAGTTGGCGAAAGCAAATGAGTTTGTTGATTACATTCCCCAGATCGATGGATTGACAACGAAGGTTACTGAACTGAATGACAAGATGCCAACAATTAAAGACCAAGCAAAAGTTATCTTAACATTGCAGGAAAAGATTCCGGAAATTCAAAATGCCGGTGCTCAGTTGGCAATGATCGATGAGGATTTTGTTTCTGTAGAGCAAGTGATGAGTGATGGTATCGAAGAAGCTAAACAGGGGCTCACCATTATCCAAGCGGTGCAAACATCCTTACCGGATATTCAAAAGCTAGGGGAACAGGCAGATCAGCTAGGTACTCTTACTTTAGACGGAGCAACCAAGTTGCAAGCAGCATTACCAAGCATTTCGAGCAGTGTGAAGGTAACTTTGGAATCGGTCAAAGCGATCAGCTCGAATATTTCTTCCATCACAGCACAGATTCAGCAAATGCTAGCTGATAATGAGTTGACTCCGGAGGAACGAGCTTCATTGAAACAATTGTTGACCCAATTTTCGACAAGCCTGGATGGACAGACGACAGCACTTCAACAGTTGATGGAATTATTGACAAATATCCAGAACTCTGCAGGAAATCAAGAGCTTCAGGGAATTATTGATCAGTTGAGTAGTATCAGCACACTGATTCAGGGCTTGAAGAATCGAGTGGATGGGATTAATACAGATGCAATAACAACAGCTGAGCTTCAAGCTATCCTGAGTGAAATCAGCACAACAGCAAGCAATATATCTTCGGCTGCTGGCAGCATCAATACAGACCAAATCACAGCAACCGTCAATACGTTATTGACGAGCTTGATTGATACGATTACAACAGCCAAAGGCGTCCTTTCTCAAGCACAACAAATCGATTTTGCTTCACTCTTGGCTAAGACAGAAACGACAGTGTCAACAGCTATTGGTATTTTAGAAAAATACCAAGGGCAGCTACCTGCAATCAAGCAGGAAGTTCATGATGCGAATACATTGTTAAATAGCCATATGGATACGATTGTAAATGGAATCAACAAAGGAGCAGATTTGTACAATAATGAGTTGCCAATTGTTGAAGAGAAGTTGGGGCTAGCAGCTGATTTTATTAAAAATGATTACCCTGGGATAAAATCTGATATCACCAGTACATTGTCAATGGTTGATGAAAAATTACCACAAGTTGAGGCTGTATTGACTCAAGCAAATGATTTAATCAAGAATGATTGGCCAAATATCAAAACTGGGCTTCATAAGGCTGCTGATGCGATTCGTAAAGGAGAAAGTGAAGTCGACTTAGGTGAAGTCCTTAAGCTGCTAAAATTGGATGCAACTTCAGAAAGCGAGTTCTTCACTGCGCCAGTTGAAGTAAAAGAAAATCAGATTTATCCGATTGCGAATAATGGCTCAGCAAGCACACCTTTCTATACAGCACTTTGTTTATGGGTGGGAGCTGTCTTGTTTTCCAGTATTGCAACAACAGATTATTATTTAGAGGAAAAGGATAAAAAACGCTTTTCAAAAAGAGAAATGTTTTCTGCACGTATGTTAACGTTCATCGTAATGGGACTTGCACAAGCACTGATCGTTACCTTGGGGAATTACTTCTTACTAGGTGTAGATGTCAAAGCACCTGTATATAGTGTATTGTTTGCATTGCTGATTGCTTTAAGCTTCATGACATTGGTTTATGTCCTCGTCGCACTCTTTGGTAATGTCGGGAAAGGGATAGCGATCATTATTCTCGTACTGTCGATTTCCGGAGGTGGCGGGAACTATCCAATTCAAGTATCAGGAAAATTCTTCCAGTTTATTAACCCGTTCTTGCCGTTTACTCATGCAGTGAATCTGTTGAGAGAGTCGGCCGGGGGGATTTATTGGCCGAATGCGTGGCATGCGATCATTATACTTACCGTATTGATGATTGTGGTTGGTATTTTGGGCACGCTGTTTTACCCAATACTTGAGCCTAAAATGAAGAAATTAGCTGAAATCTCTCATAAAAGCCATATCTTCCATTGATTGTTTAGTAGGTGGAAGAAGTCAACTTCTAAAATAAAAATATACTAAAATTAGTGGGTAAGGTATTCGACGGAATACCTTGCCCACTATTTTCTATTTCTGGAGTATAGTGAGAGTGCAGGTCTTTCAATAAAAAAGAAGATGAAAAAAATGGCATTTATTTTAGCTTTTGATGTTTCAAAAGGGGAGAGGCTAGGACAAAAAGAAATTTACCGATCTCTCTATACCTACAATCTGAATCAACGGCGGTCCAAAAGCTGCGTCGCTGTCCGCTCAACACTCGTAGGTCCTAAACTGTGATGAGCCACAAGCGAGAATGCATCAGTGGGAAACCACTGTGTTTCAAGGCTCTCCGGCTTTTTTCTTGAAGCAGATCGCTTTTGGTCCGGCCGCTTTTTTGTAAAGAAAAAAGCTAGGCACTCCTAATTTTAATCAAAAGGTGGACTGAGACTGGAAATATTGGGGATTCTAAATAATAAAAAGATGCTAAAAAAAGTAGGATATCATGTGCAAAAGGTGAGCCGTTGCGGTATATTTTTAAAATACTCTAATTTAAGGTTGGGATGGTTTATGATAAAAGGAATGCTTGGTTTGGTTGAAAAGAAATATGGGGCGGGGAAAGATCCACGTACGAGTTTTGGGATATTTGCCGGTATAATGGGGCTTATCTCAAATCTTATTTTAGTTATTGGCAAGTTTTCTATCGGTTTTTTCTCTGGAAGTGTGTCGATCATGGCTGATGCTGTGAATAACTTGTCAGATATGATTTCTTCTGCTTTGACCTTAGTAGGGTTTTATATTGCTGGAAAACCAGCGGATAGGGAACATCCCTATGGACATGAACGCTTTGAATATATTAGTGGAATGTTTGTTTCTTTAATGATCACATTTGTTGGTTTTCAATTTTTACTGACGTCCATTGACCGGATTCGTGAGCCACAAAGTATTGGTTTTTCATGGATTACACTATTGGTATTATTGCTGTCTATATTTTTGAAAATTTGGCAGGGAACAGTTTATTCTGAAGTAGCAAAGAAAATCAATTCCGACACCCTGATAGCTGCCTCCAAGGATAGCATGAATGATGTATTTACAACGATAGCTGTTTTAGTTTCTACGGCTATTGAGGGAGTTACCGGATGGCGATTAGACGGCTATATTGGAGGTGTGATAGCTGTTTATATCATTTTTAGTGGGATTCAGCTACTCTGGGGATTTATCAATGAGTTGATGGGAATACGTCCTGATCAAGAGGCAATTGATCGAATGAAACAATTTTTATCTTCATTTGATGAGATCGTGGGCTACCATGATCTGCTGATTCATCAATATGGCCCGAATAAAATTTTTGCTTCGGTTCATATTGAAGTGGATGATCGATGGGAATTGAACAGAGCGCATCAGGTAATTGATGAAATCGAGGCAGTCTTCAAAGAGAAGTTAGGGGTTGAATTGGTTTGTCACGTAGATCCGGTAAATTTATACGATGAACAGCAACAATTTGTTCATCAGGAGGTAAAGAAAATCCTTGCTTCCATTGATCCAATTCTCAAGGCACATGATATCCGGTTTGTTTCTCACGATGGAAAAAGTGCGTTGTATTTTGATTTGGTTGTTCCAAGTAAATATGAGCTGTCTGATCAGGCTATTTTGAAAAAAATACAAGATAATGTTAATAAATATATAGGAATATGCGAAATTGATATAACTTTTGATCATAATTACTTACTTTAAAATGACTAATGTTCTTTTTTCTCATAAAATTACTTTTTTTCAAAAAAAACTGATACGTAAAAAAGAAATTTCCGTGTTATTCTTAACCATAAGGAGTTGAGGGAGATGGATTTTGCATTTTTGGCAATTATGTACTTTTTTGTCGTCGTTATTATTGTCTTGAGTTTCTTGTTGGTGAAGGAAAAGCAATTAATGTATCGGCTACTTGATGAGCGGGATATTCTTCAAGAAGATCTCAATGCACTGAAATTTGGGAAGCTTCGTTTGGATCAAGAACCTCAAATGGAAGAAGAACGCATGGATTATTTGATGGAAGAACCGGAATATGAAGAAGAGTCGTTTTTTCAAATTGAAGAAAATTCCAAACCTAAAAAACATTTGGAATCTGTATTCGCTGAAAATGGTGCTACGGAAAGTTCTCACTTTAAGTCAAGGGAGCGAATGATTGATAGAGACGAGCTGGATAGAGGACCATTAAGAAAAGAGCGGTCAGAGGACGAGGAAGAAGAAGAGCCATATATCGTTTTAAACAATCGTACTCTTTCACGCTATGAAGATGAGTTGTTTAGAAGAGAAGAACAATAACTTATAAAAAAACCTTTCAAGACGATTTTTATTCGTTTGAAAGGTTTTTTTATGTTTTTTAAATAGTAATTTTACAGATTCCATACCAGTTTAAAAAGAAAGTGTTGATTTCTTTTTGAGATAAAAATGGATTGGCTTGAAGAGTGGAAACCAGAGCGGTGTTATATTCAAGCTGTTCTTTTATAAATTGGTCAATAATTGGAATTTGTGGTTCCATAGCCATTTCTTCTCCAGAGCGTTTCTTTTTGAGAAGCTTGGCAACCTCAGCCAGAAAAGCAGTTGAAAGCTGAGGCTGTTCAAGCAAATGTTCAAACCTGACAGGTGGTGCCTGTTTTTGATGTTCAATCCATAAGCAAGCTAATAGAGGGCGTAGAACATAGAAATACTTCTTGATTTTTACTTGTTCTCCCTGAAGATAGTCTCGGTAGTTTCCTTTTGCCATGTGTAAATAGTGATAAATTAGGCTTTTATCATTTTGAGCTTGTTCAGATAAGACAAGAAGGTCCTGGTAAAAAAGCGGTTCAGTCATATACACTATGGGAGAATGAAGCCATTCCAACAACGAAGGGTTGCATTTTCTCAAAAGCATCAAGGTTTTGTCCAAGTCCCAACCGCTGATATCCAATTGATCAGAAATAGGGTACTCCAAGGTATCCTTTGTTTTCTGCAGCTGTAAATACCAATCCTTTGGGCGAGTATAGATAAAACGTACGTCGTAGTCACTGTCCTTTGAAGGAAAGCCCCAAGCTCGACTACCTGATTCGACAGCATACAAAATTCGAATATTTTCAGATGCCTCAATTTTTTTCAATTCTTGAATGATTTTATCTTTCATATTTTCCCCTCCTTTGGTAGAGTGCGGCTTTCTTTAGAAAGGCCATACAGGGATGTATGACGATCTTTATTTAAAGCGGATACTCTGAATCACTGTTCTATTATAGCCTTGGATCTAACGCTTTCTCCTTTTCGAATTCGAAAATCATACTTGCAAGAAGGTCCATGTATTCCGAGTTTGCTTCTGAAATTTCATTCCGTGGGATGTTCAATAGCTCTTCTGCTAATTTGGCCTCTTTTATAGAGGATGCAAGCTTCCCTTTGATTTTTTTATCTGAGATCAGCTTATGGTAACGTTTTTCAGCACAATAATCGTAGCCATAAATCAATGTCAGATACTCCTTGTTTCGGACTTTCATGAACGGAGCGACTTTATCGTTATTAATTGTCTCGGGTTTAATAACAACCCCTTCCATTTGGCGCTCAACTGTGATGTCTTGAAAATAGGTTTGTGCATCTGTTAAAGCAGTAGGGTGAGTCAAATCAAGCAATAGATAGGGATCATCTGACAAGAATGAGTAGATAGCCGAAGTTTTTTGTTCTGGAATCTCCTCTTTTCCATTGGTATAAATGATTTTCAACAAGTTAAAAGGTTTATAGGTAAGCTCAGATTCATAGCCATATAACTCAATCTGTTTTTTATATGTTTCAAGATAAGCTGTCTGATCCTTCAGGTGGACCTGTTGCTTCTCAGTTTCTGCCAATAATGCAAACTGTCTTGCCGGATAGCTACCATAAAGTGCGGACAGTGCTTTTTTATCTTTGTGATGACGATCTATTTGGTAATCCGTTTGATTCATTTTATAGATAGCTTCTTGATAGGCTGTTTCGAATCCATTGTCAGAAAGAAAGGCCAATTCTTTTTCAATCCCTAATGCAATGGGCTGATATTCTTTTTCAATCAGACCTTTTCCAAGTGCGCTCCAAGGCATTAGCTCGCCGTCAAGAAGAAGCGTAGCGATATTATTCTCAATCATATACGAGTTGAATTTCAGTAGGAGCTGTTGATAAACAGGTACGAGATCCAAACGCTGAACAAGGTATCCATTTCTTGTAATTGCAAAGCATTGATCGATAGCGGTAGATAAGTAGATATTACAGCGAGAGCCCATATATTTTGGCTGCAGAACGACGTGTTCAACACCATTATCTTTAAAGTAGTTCAACCCTTTTTCCAGTGATTCCAACTCATTGGCTTCAGGATCAGCTGCGGAAGGAGACATAGTTCCAGAAAGATATTGTACCTGATTCTTGGCCATATAACGCAAACGACGTTGCTTGTCTTCCGGTAAAGAGTGCCAAGACGGTTTCTTAGGCTTTGAAAAAAGTTGCGGCAGTTTTTCCGCAGCCCCTTCACCAACTGCTGTCGAGACAGAATAAAGCATGGTTTTATAGGGAAGAACTTTAATTGCTGTCAGCCTATTTCCGGAAGCTGCCCCGGTATCCACGCTGCGCTTATTTTTGAGGCGGAAAGGTGCTTCACAAGCTACATGACCAAAAATATGCAGCGGTAAATTGAAGTAACTTTCTTTTTCCAAGAATGCCAGTTGCGGCTCAATCAGCTGTTCTCTATCCAACCGAAAATTCCGCTGTCTTCTTTTGGCAGAAGTATTGAGCTTGCCTAAATACTTCTGTTTACAAGGGGCATGTGTCACGATAAAGGATTGTTGCTCACCACCGATTCTACGATAAAAGGGTTTCGCCTGTTCAACCAGAGCAAAGAATTTTTCTCGTAGCGGCTCATCTTTTTGAAGAACGGAGATGGAATCAAAATAGCTGGTCAAGATTTGAGGATCGACTCCTTTGATTTCGCCTCTCAGATAGTGATAAACAAAATGCTCATGGTTTCCGATGGTAAAAAGAAGTTGTTCACGGTTTGTGTAGAGAAACTCGACGATTGCTTTGGTCTGCTTTCCTTTATCGATCCAGTCTCCATTTAGAATGACCTTTCCATTGTGCTCATTGATCATCAATTGTCCATCTGTCAAGGTATGCCCAAGTCGTGTCAATAAGTCTTGCAAAGTCTGAATGCATTCATGAACATCCCCGACTACTGTATATGTCTGTTCAGGTGGAAGGAGACAGGAAAGGTACTCCTCTTTATCAGCAATGGTCACCGTAATATCAGAGAAATCTTTTTTAGGAATACGATGAATGGCATGATAGTTTTCCTTTGCCAAGGAAGGAAGAGCCTCTCGCTTCAATCGTTGGATGTGCGTGCTGATCAACCGGCGAGAACGTTCACTGGCATAGAAATCATCACGGTTTTTGTAATCAAAAACAATAGCTTCAATATTGTAGTTTTGCGCTTTGGCGATATCAAGAATTTCTTGTCTAAACTCTTTTGCCAGTCCGGTCGTATCCACAATGACAAATTCTGCAGAGACAGGGTAAGTCGTCACAAATTCCAGCTTTTTACGTAAATAAGGAAATGCAATATTGCTTGCTTCCAACATGACTTGATCGTATTTATCATAAGCGTGTCCCAATACTTCTTGTCGAAGATCATCAGAGGAGATGTATTGGACATTGCTGTAAAAATTATTTTCTTCGTCTTGGAAGCTAAGCTGCTTCATAAGAACTTCTTTGGAGAAGGTTGTTTTTCCACATTCAGTTGGGCCGATCAATAGAAAGATCGTGTGAGTGTTTGTTTGAATAAGCATGAGTTAGCCCTTCCTTTCTTTTCTTAAAATACGAGCACCCTGTGTTGTAGGAATGCCATCTACCGTATCACCTATCGCCAGAAATTCGAGCGTATAGCTGGTTTGATCAATAATTTTGGAAAGCCATTGCTGAAATTCAGGACGAGTCATTTCCCAGTGATGGTCTTCATGTCGTTTTTTTTCATCTGTTAAATCGTAATAGGTATTGAATTCTTTGTTCGGTGTTGAAAGAATAAGCTGATGCGTATTTTTTTCTAAAACAGCTTTGATCAGTGCAGCAGCTTCTTCTTGTGGCATATGTTCGATGACCTCCATCATCAAAACATCGACTGCTTCAGTTATAGTCAATTTCTCCCAGTTTTCTAAGGAAGAATAGAAGGTTACGTTTTCCAGCTCCTTTTTCTCTGCGCGTTGTTGTGCGGTCGCCAGAACCTCTGGATCAATATCTATTGCATAATAGGGCAATGAGCCTAACTGCTTACTGAAAGCAGCAATATAAAAGCCTTCACCGCAGCCGACATCTAAAATAGGATAATCGAAGGTCAACAAGGATTCTGCCAGATTTCTTCGCTGCAAACCTGTTCCGCCAAAGCTGAAATCAATCGTATAGCGAGTGGTCGCTGAAGCTTCTTCGATAAAACGGTTAAAGTAATTTCTACGTCCCATAAAATTACGGACAAATAAATTTCTGATGTAAAAAGGCGCATCGACCGCATTTAAGGAGTGGACATATTTTTGAATCAAGGTGTCCGACTCATCTAGAAATTCTTTCGCAAACAAAGCTTGAAAAAGTAAAAATAACTGCGTAGTATGAAGCAGATCATGGAGTGGACGCATGGTATGCAGTACCAGACTGCCATGTCCGGGCATGAGCTCAGTATATTCAAACTGGATATCTGGAAATTGACGCTGGAAGAAGAGCAGGAAGTGCTCTCTTTTAATGGCAATAAACGGTAGTTCTAAGCAGTGCTCAAAACCATTACTGTCTTGCTCTTGTAGCTTTAATGGATGATCAAAAAATTCAGTGATCAAGGCCAGATAGACTAAAGGCGCTTGATATTGAGACACATTTAGATAATGAAATTCTTCCTCTCTGTTTGGTCGAAAGGATAGAGCTGTCGTTCCCTGATCGGTAAAGTAAGCGAGGTATTTCTGTTCACCGTGATACCAGCCGTAGCCCATCCCCTTTCGGATTCGTCTCAATTGAATACCGCTAGCTGGATTTTTATAAAGTATGTAAGAGAGCGCTGGGTTGGTTGATGAAAGTTTGATAATTGCCATGATAGAACCTCCTGTAAGTTTGTACCCTAATCATAACGAATGTATGACCAACTATCTTTTAAAAAAAGTTGCGTAGTGTGGTCGCATTTGTTTAAAATGAATGGGAAGGAGAGGTTGGTATGGCAAGGAAATTTCAAGAGTTGGTAAAAAATTTCGATACGATCCGTAAATATACGAGAGATTTTTATGTGTATGGCTTTAAGGAACGCGATGAATTCTCTTATGGTAGTCAACGAGGTTACGATAATGAACGACGAAGAATCGAGAGTTATTTGTCTGAATGGATTGAGACGGATATCGTTCATGGGAAAAAGCGAGTACGTCTGGAGATCGATCCTCATAAAAATAGCAGCAATCCGCTGGCACAGGTTTGGCAATCAAAATCATTTACAAAGAATGATATCTTTCTACATTTTGTTTTACTTGATATTTTCGCTGATGGAGAGAAATGGACGATACAGGAAATCGTCGATCAAATCGATGAAACTTACTTAGTCCATTTTAGTGATGGGTATCTTTTAGACTCATTGACAGTCAGAAAGAAAATCAAGGAATATACAGCGCTAGGGATTTTTATAGAGGAAAAAAGTGGGCGGGAATGTATTTATTCTCAAGTACCGTCATTGTGTTTGGATGAAGAAGTTCGGTTGGCAATCAGCTTTTATAAAGAAATATTTCCGATTGGGATCTTAGGCGAATACCTTCTGAGAGGAGAAGACAGAGAAGCTTCTGCTTTTCAGTTTAAGCATGTTTTTCCTGTTCAAGTGCTAGACAGCCAAGTGTTGCTGCAATTGCTCGAAGCAATTCGATCAAGAAGAGAGATTTCCTTTCAAACAGATCGACAGGCATTTGAACACTTCATTCCTGTGAAAATTTGTTCCAGCTGTGAGTCTGGTCGTCAATATCTGATTGGTCGAGTAGCTGGGAAGCGACACCTCTATTCTATTCGTATCAATTTTATTGCTGCAGTTAAACTTGAAGGTGTTGCTAGACAGTTTGAGCAAGTCGAGCAGCAATTTCAAAAACAAAAGAGCTTAACTTGGAATGCAGCATTTACAACGAGAAAAACGCAGAAGCTGCATGTTTATCTAGCCATTGATGAACAGAAAGAATACTATTTGGTCCGTCGTTTGGAGAAAGAAAAGCGGATGGGAACAGTAACCCGCACAGGAGAAAATGAATACCTATTTTCTATTGCAGTAGTAGATATGGTTGCCCTCAATCCTTTTCTGCGTACTTTTTTTGGCCGAATCAAGCGTATCCAGTGTAGCAATCGTACGTGGGAACAGCAATTTTGGAAGGATTACCAGCAGATGTATGCGCTGTATTTTGGAGGTGAACAGGATGAATCCACTGTTTCATGAAATTTATGGGAAGTATTTCAGACTGCTTGCTACAGTGTTACAGTCTGAGGATCAGAGTGAAGAAACAATCAGAAAAAAATTGGAGAAAGATGGGTATGGAGAAACTGCTTTTAGTCTTTTGCCATTTTTGACCGGAGAGGAAGAAAATTGGCATCTCTTTAAAAAGCAGGGTAGCAGGTATTCCAGTATTTTACAGAATACCCCTACTCATCCCGTCACACTATTGGAAAAGCGTTGGCTGAAAACGATGCTTGAAGATCAACGTATTCATAACTTTCTAGAACCAACACGTGTTGCGGCTCTTTTGGAAGAACTGACAGAGGTAGAGCCATTGTTTTCTGCTGAGATGATCGATTATTTTGATCGTTTTCAGGAAGGTGATTCGTATCGGGAGCGTCAGTATGCGGAAAATGCGAGAAACCTATTGCAGGCAATTTTGACTAAGGAAGTCTTACGTATTGATTACCAGACCTTGGGTCGCGAGGCCGTAGTTCAGCATATCGTATTCCCAGAGAAACTGGAATATTCTCAGAAAAATGATAAGTTCCGCTTAAGAGCAAAAAGAAAGACAAAAACGGAAAGCTGGGAACGTGTTGTTTTCAATCTCTCTGAAATCATTCATGTAGAACGGCTTGGTATAATAGATGATTCCCAAAAGTCAGTTAAGATAAAGAACAAGCAAATCGTTTGTCTGCTGAAGGATGATAGGGATACGTTGGAACGGGCCATGTTCCACTTTTCCAATTATCGGAAAATTACTCAGAAGACAGAAAATGACCATGAATACCAATTGACGATTTATTATCCTTCTCAAGATGAGACGGAGCTTTTAATCAATATTTTATCCTTTGGTCCATTTCTTCAAGTTATTGAACCACAATCATTTATTCGTCAAATCAAGTATCGATTACGTTGTCAAAAAGAATTGTATTCGCCTGTGATAAATGACCCGCAAGAGAAAGAGCGTTAGGAAAGAAGCTTTTTTACAAAAGTCATTAAGAGATCAATAAGAGTACCGACGTATGTCTATTCATAAGGAGCATGGATGAACAATCATCATGCTTCTTTTTTGTCTCTAACGGGTAGGGAACACTGGATGCGAACACATACGATTTAATACGGCACAAATTGTCGGAAGTTTTATTTTGATTTAGATTACACTAATGATGGTGGTGAAGAAATGAGTTGGATAGAAAAGTTGAATCAGGCAATTGATTATATTGAAATAAATCTGGACAGTGAGATTTCCTATCAGGAAATTTCAAAAATTGTCGGGTGTTCAATCTATAACTTCCAACGAATTTTTTCGTATGTGGCGGGTCGACCATTAGCGGAATATATAAGGAACCGGCGATTGACGATGGCTGCTTATGAAGTGATGAACACGAAAGGTCGATTGATCGATATTGCGATGAAGTATGGATATGTTTCACAGGATTCTTTTGCCAGGGCTTTTAAAAACTTTCATGGAACCGTGCCTTCAAAGCTGAGAAGGCATACTGTACAGCTTAGATCCTGTCCAAAGCTTCGCTTTCATATTACGATCAACGGGGAGAAGTATATGGATTATAAAATCGAACATTGGCCGGCTTTTAAAATCATAGGCTATCGTTACGCGTGTTGGGACGATCGATCTGATCAGACGATTGCAGATGTTTGGGAGAATATCTGGGAGAGTGGACAGATCGATCAGTTAATGGAATTGATTCAAAATCTGGAGCATCGACCAGCAGGACTTCTTGGGGTAACGACAGATTTGTCAAAGGGTGCATTTGAATACATGGTGGGCGTCATGAGGCATGCAGCCGTTTCGCCAACCAATAATTCAGGAGTAAAAGAGTTGGAAATTCCAGCTGCAACTTGGGCAGTTTTTGATGGCAATGAAAAGATTCCGGGAACGACCGAACGCATATACCAACAGGCATACTCAGAGTGGTTGTTGGGCTCAGGCTATCAGCTGAATCCACTGCCCGTCATCGAATGTTATCTGCAGGATAACAGGAAGGAAATCTGGATTGCAGTAAAAACGGGAAACACACCTAGAGAATGAGTAGCTGTTGGGCCACCTACTGGGGAGGAGGGTCAACTTTCCAGAAACTAAAAGAACGCCAGTATCTGTCAAAAGACGTTACTGGCGTTCTTTTATGTTTTATCAAGAAGAATGTTTACTTGCCGGATCAAGGCGATGCTCGATCATTCCCAGTATCCAGTCTGTAAAGATGGCCATCAAGGCTGTGGGTAAGGCACCAACCAGAATGATCGACGTACCGTTTGTTGCATTGGTCCCTCGGATGATGATATCTCCTAAGCCACCGGCTCCAACAAATGCACCGATTGCTGTGATACCGATCGCAACAACTAACGCGTTACGAATACCAGCCATAATTACCGAAACAGACAGCGGCAACTCAACCATATAGAGTCGCTGAAGCTTTGTCATACCCATCCCCTTACCAACATCAAGAATATTATTGTCTACTTGGCGCATACCAGTGTACGTATTTTTGATAATTGGGAGTAAGGAGTAAAGGAAGACAGTTACAATAACAGTGTTGACACCCAATCCTAAGCCCAACATCAAAATAGACAGCATGGCAAGAGAGGGAACGGTTTGAATCAAATTAGCAATGCTGATGACCCAGCCAGCCAATTTATACCTCCGTGAAATGAAGATACCGATTGGAATACCAATGATTGCTGCGAACAGCACACCGTAAACCGAAATTAGAAAGTGACGAACCACTTGGCTGAAGACGTAGCTGCCGTTTTGGCTGAAGTAATAGAAAAACTGCTCAATAAGATTCATATCTTGTAGATTTTCCATTAGTTATTGCCTCCTTCCGTATCAAAATAGTGATTGTCTTTCAAAAATCGTTCTGCAACGATGGCGGGTTCCATTAAATCATTATCCGCTTGGTAATTTAATTCCTGCATTTTTTTTGTTGATATTGTTCCAGATAGTTTACTTAAAATATCCTTTAGTTCAGGATTATCTTTCAAAATAGCATCTGTCGCTACGATACTGGCGTCATAAGGTGGAAAGAACTTGAGGTCATCTTCCAGCATGACCAAATCATAACTGCCGATTCGTCCATCTGTGGAGTAGCCAAGTACGACATCCATTTTACCGGCAGCAACAGCATCGTAAACCAACCCAATTTGCATTGGGAAAACTCGTTTAAAATCAAAGCCGTATTCCTCGGTAAATCCTTTATAGCCATCTCCTTGTCGATCGATCCACGAGGTATCAGCACCAGCAGTCAGTTGATCGGCGACATTTTTCAAGTCACTGATTTTTTTTAGATTGTATTTTTCAGCTGTTTCTTTTGTCACCATGAACGCATAAGTGTTGGCAAAGCCATAAGAAGGAAACCAAGTTTGTTGATAACGAGACTGAAATTCTTTTTTGACGATATCGAACGCTTTATCCGGCTCTTTTTCAGGAGGAAGCTGCAACGTACCAGTCAAATCAGTTCCTGTATAACGAGCAGCAGAAATACTGGTATCTCCGTTGATCATTGATTGATGGATAACGGTTGTAGTTGCTAGATTATTGATGATAACAGCATCTTTTTCCGTGTAATGCTCAATCATTCCTTTTACGACATTAGCAAGAATCTGAATTTCAGATGTTGAACCTCCAGCAATACTAATTGTATTTTCGTCATTACCACTGGCTAGCCCGGGTAAAGAACAGCTACTTAATATGGCTGTTGTAACTAAAAGCGTTAAGCTAAGCAAAATAATTTTTACTTTTTTCATTCTGATTCACCTCGCAATGCTACAGGAGTCAGTTTTTTCTCCAACAAACCTAATGAAAAATCAGCTGCAAGAGCAATCAATGCGACAGGAATCGTCCCACCGAAAATTAGATCTGCACGATACAAATTCAATCCGCTGAAGATGAAGTCACCTAGACCACCGGCACCAATATAAGAAGCCAAGGTTGCCCATGCAACAACGTAAACGGCTGCAAGGCGAATTCCTGACATGATTGTAGGAATTGCGATAGGCAGCTCAACCATAAAGATTGATTGTGTATTAGTCATACCCATCCCTTTAGCGGCATCCTTATAATCAGGATCCACCCCTTTGACACCAATATAGGTGTTTCTTAAAATTGGTAGAAGAGAATAGATGAATAATGCGACGATGGCTGGAAATCTGCCAACACCGAAAATAGGGATCATCAAGGCCAATAGAGCTAACGAAGGAACCGTCTGTAATGCGCTAGCCAAACCAATCACGATGGAAGCGGTCCGTTTTGTTCGAGTCAAAAGAATGCCAAGAGGCACCGCAAATAGTACACCTAATCCTAGCGCTACAGCAGAGATAAAAATATGTTCGCCAGTTCGGGCAATCAGCTCGCCGCCTTTTTCCATTAAAAATTCATTCATGCTGCTTACACCTCCGTTTGAGGCGCATCGCTGTTTTCATCCGCTACATTTTCAGAAGCAATCGTAGCCAATTCTTCTTCACCCCAGATTACGTCATAAACGATATCTACAAGAGAAGCTCTTGTCAGGATTCCAACGACTTTTTGTTTGGCATCAACAACGGGAACATACTTGATCCCACGTTTTAAAATGCGTTGCAGTGTATCTCTTAATAAAGAAGATTCTTTTACAAAGAAAACATCTCTATTCAAAATATCACTGACACTGGTTGCTTTTGTCCGCTGTCTATCCAATGTTTCTACATCGATAAAACCTTTCAGAACACCGGATGCATCAACGACCAGTAATGTATCTACCCGTTTTTCTCTCATGACCTTAATGGCATCAGATAATGTTTTCTCCGGCGTAATGGTAATCGCGTTTCGAGACATCACTTCTCCGACAGTCGTCTTATTGGATTTTGCCTGCAACAAGCGGTCCTCACCAATCAATTCTTCAACGAAATCATTAGCTGGAGCGCTCAAAATATTATCAGGTGTATCAAATTGAATGACTTTTCCCTCACTCATGATCACGATACGATTTGCGAGCTTCAATGCTTCATCCATATCATGGGTAACGAAAATAATCGTTTTTCCTAAACGTTCTTGAAGATCCTTGATCAAATCTTGAAGCGAATCTCTTGTGATAGGATCTAGGGCACCAAAAGGTTCATCCATCAGAATGATATCTTGGTCTGCTGCTAAGGCACGGACTACACCGATCCGTTGCTGTTGTCCACCGGATAGTTCATGAGGATAGCGATCCAGCATTTCACGGGGCAATTCGACCAAATCGATCATTTTCTCAGCGATCTTGTTTCGTTTCTCCTGATCGACTTTCAGTAATTTTGGCACAATCGTGATATTTTCTCTGATAGTCATATGCGGCATCAGCCCAATATTTTGAATCACATACCCAATTTTTCGACGCAATTCAACGGGATTAATCGTTTTGATATCTTGGTCATTGATCAAGATTTTTCCTTTGGATGGGTCGGTCATTCGATTGATCATCCGCATGGAAGTTGTTTTTCCGCTTCCGCTGGTTCCGATGAAACAAATAAATTCGCCCTTCTCGAAAGACAAATTGACATCTTCGACGGCTACTTTGCCACCCTTATAAATTTTGTACACATGTTGAAATTCAATCAATATACTCACCTCTAACGTAATAGTTCCTCAATATTAGTATGCGGCAAATAAAGTGTAAAAACAAATGAGATGCCTTTTATTTCGAGGGTATTGAGATTGTTTAAAAGGTTTTAGGGAAAAAAATAGGCTTGCTTAAACGAAGGAATCCAGTTCAATTTTTCTTTTGTGAATGATTTTCAAAATTATTTTCAGAAAACAAATATATTTAAAAGGAGAATGTTGTTCTAAAGTAGTAAGGACAAGGGATTGGGAGAATGAAAAAGTCGGTGGAAATACTGAAAATGAAAGAAATAGAACAATAAATTTCTTTCGTTATTCTATTTGTTAGTTGTGGAAGAAAAAACAGCTAGAAAACGGAAGAATCATATGGGAAGGAAAAGAAAATAAAAACTTTGAAAAACGAGGGTTAAAAAAATGCTGATTTAAGCAAAAAAAACTAGCGGAAACATTGATTATGCCGCTAGTTTCATTAGAACATTTCTGTAAAAGCTACAGATAGAGAAGTCATTTCTCTTCATAAAGGTTTTGCTCGATTTCTACTCGCTGGGCTTCTAAAAAGGGGGGAAGTGCGAGTTGTTCACCCAAACTTTCCAAGGGTTCATCAATTGTAAATCCGGGAGAGATTGTAGCGAATTCTACCCGATTACCGCCGGGTTCACGAATATACAAGCTTCTGAAATAACCACGATTCGCTATTTTTTCAATTTCCCAACCTTGATTCTTCGCCTTCTCATAAAGAGCATCCAAAGCGGTATCGTCAGCCACTGCAAACGCCACATGATCCATACTGCCACGTCCCATTCGCATGGGCTCCTGATTTGAGGTAGCCAGAATATCAATAAAGTCTGTTTGATTAAGTCTGATTCGGTTGTCTATTGCTTTCCATCCGAGTAACTGTTTAAAAAAGTTTTGTGTTTCCGTTGGCTCAGCCACATGGAATTCTGTAGACAGCAAACCTATAATTTGTTTATCTCTCGGGATATCATTGTCTACTTGAGAGTCCTTTTCTAAGGCTGGCTGATCAACTTCCACAAGGTGAATGTCAATGTGATCTTTATCGAAAAACCGTATTTCATTGGATCGTTCAGCATAATCGATTCCAGCATTTTTCAATCTACTTTTCCAGAATGATAAACTGCCAGCGGGAATTTTTAAGCCGATTGTACTCAAAAAATGATCATTATCGTAGCGATGCCCTAATAAGGGAACGATAAAAAAGGTAATAACAGAGCCAGGTGCGCCATAATAATTTCCGTAGTAGTCATGAATCATTCGGTGATTGTCTTGATTGACAGTGTGTTTTACAACGCGCAAGCCTAATAGGTCAATGTAGATTGCTCGATTCTCTTCGCTATGGCGTGTAAGCAGAGAAATATGATGAATAAAGGGTGTCATTGTTAGTTGCCTCCTTTTATTTTCACTTACTAAAAATAAGTATAGGTGTTTTTACCTGCTTTGCCAAGTAACTCGTTTTTCAAAACCACTCATTTACAGTGAATATGGAAGAGACCAATAAAGAAATAATTAATTGTGAGTTGTTAGGACATGCTTGAAAAGTTTAGAGGTATTCGAATTTTAAGGTGTTTTAATGAAAACCTATATGGATTCCGTTCAGGGAAGTTTTTGCTTTTGTTTTAGCCTTTCAAAAATGGTAGAATAACCAAGGACAAGAGATAGAGAGCGAGGATAAATAAATGCTTAGTACAGAAGATTTTGACTTTGATTTACCGGAAGAACTAATTGCACAGACACCATTAGCTGATCGCACAGCTTCCCGTTTGCTTGTAATGGATCGGGCGACCGGTGAAATAGAAGACAAGCACTTCAGCGAGATTATTGATGAGTTGGAGTCAGGAGATGCGTTGGTTATGAATGACACTCGTGTACTTCCTGCACGATTGTATGGTGAGAAGCCAGATACAGGTGGTCACTTGGAGGTTCTTCTATTAACGAATACAGAAGGCGATACATGGGAGACCTTAATTAAACCGGCAAAACGGGCGAAGGTAGGCACACAAATCAGTTTTGGAGACGGTCGCTTGAAGGCAACAGTTATCCAAGAACTGGATCATGGTGGACGAATCATTACCTTTGATTACGAAGGGATTTTTCTTGAGATCATTGAGTCTCTTGGAGAGATGCCATTGCCACCGTATATCAAGGAACGTCTAGATGACCCTGACCGCTACCAAACAGTATATGCAAAAGAAAACGGCTCTGCTGCGGCCCCTACTGCTGGCCTTCATTTCACACAAGAGCTGTTGGAAAAAATTCAGAAAAAAGGGGTTCAGCTAGTCTATTTAACTCTTCATGTTGGGTTAGGCACATTTCGACCTGTTTCAGTCGATAATATTTCTGAGCATGAGATGCATAGCGAATTCTATCGATTGACAGAAGAGGCTGCAGTGAAACTGAATGAGGTCAGAGCTTCCGGAGGGAAAATCGTTGCAGTTGGAACGACGTCGATTCGGACCCTGGAAACGATTGGGACGAAATTTGATGGAGAAATCAAGGCTGACAGTGGTTGGACAAATATCTTTATCACTCCGGGCTACGAGTTTAAAATCGTTCAGGCCTTTTCGACCAATTTCCACTTACCAAAATCTACATTGGTTATGTTGGTCAGCGCTTTTGCAGGGAGAGAACTGACGTTGACTGCATACCAACACGCAATCAACGAGAAGTATCGCTTTTTCAGCTTTGGCGATGCGATGTTTGTAAAATAAGCTTGAATTTCATTTAAGACAGATATACTTTCTATAGAGGAGTATGTCTGTTTTTTTATTTTAATTATCTTCCGTCTATAAAAATTATATTTTATCAAAAACGTATATTTAACTTTTGGTATGAAGTATAATGTTATTGGGATGATATTTTGTTTTCTTTAAATTAGGAAGTATGCGATTGAATTTAGGAGTGGAATTTAGTTGGAAAATCTTACATATAGCTATGCGGCTTCACTAAAACAAAGAATCAACTGTTGGCAAAAGCAGTACTCGGCAACGGAGGACTGCCAGAATTTTAAGAAGCACAAGGAAAGGTACAGTCATTTAGTTCCTGAAGATTATGAAAAAATGTTTCGAATGAATAGATTGGACGAAAAACAATTTGATATCGGTCTCTCATCACTTAATGAAGAAAAAGCTGCCTTACTTTTTCATGAAGTGAAAGAGGAGGCTTGGTTTTCTCTTCACCAAAGTCTGTTTAGTTCAGTAGAGCAGCCGATAAAAACAAGGAATTTGCAATCAGCTTTACGCTATCATGTCGCATATTATGAAAAATGGATGACACAATCCTTAAAAAAATATGCGACTAGACTGGTAATCACCCCTTCAGCACTGAAAGACAGTGTTGAGCAGTTTCAGGAAGAGCTATTTTTTCTGGCTAGAAAGACATTGGTTTGGGATGTACATCAAATCACTGAGCAAGAGTCTTTCAAAGGCTTGACAAAGGAAGAGGAATTTAAAAAATACATCCTTGATTATTTGGGGACAAAGGAGTGCGTGCATAATTTTTTTAGTGCGTATCCGGTTTTAGCGAAGCTCTTGGCTATTCGACTCCAATTTGCCTGCGATAATTTTGACATGTTCATTGATGGGATTATGTCGAGTGCCAAACAACTGTCGAATCAATTTGCTGTCGCGCAGCCTTTTCTGATCGACCAACTGAACGTTGGCAAAGGTGACAGTCATCAGAAGGGGAAAACGGTCATTGAGTTTCGATTGAATGATCTGCCCCTCTTCTTTAAGCCTAAAAACCTTGAAATGGGCAATCGTTTCAATGCTCTGCTTCGTTTTTTAGAAGAAACAATTTCAGGTGCTGATTTTTATAAAGTGAATAGAATCGTTGGTCCAACCTACTCGATCGAGGAAAAAGTAATGCATGCTGCCTGTACAACTAAAACGGAAGTTGAGCAGTTTTATTCTCGCTATGGTCAGCTGATGGCTGTCGCTTATTGGCTGGGATCAACGGATTTACATATGGAAAATGTCATTGCCTGCGGCAGCTACCCAGTACTGATCGATATAGAAACGATCATTCGGCCAAAATTTTTAGCTGAGAAAAAACCGCAAACAACGCAACAGATAATTGAAAGAAATTCCGTTTTAGCAAGTGGCTTAGTTCCATATAAAAAACAGGAAAATAAGTCGGTTGCGATTGATGCTTTGTCAGGACAAAAACAAAAGCTGCCATATAAAATAAGACAGCTACGACAAGCCAATTCCAGTGAGATCTGTTTTGAGTTGGCCGATGGACACATGGAAGGTGCACAGAATATTCCTATTTTAAATGGCAAAGAGGTGGACTACCGAGCGTATCGAACGTTTATTATTTCCGGGTTTAATAGCATGAATGAGGAGCTGCTAGTGCATAAAGAGATATTTCTGCAACGAGCAGAAGCGTTGTTTGCCAATGTCCCTGTTCGCATGATTTTTCGGGATACACAGGATTATGCGGAGTATCTGATGTTTGCAGCACATCCCGAGTGTATGTCGAATTATATCGAGCGTGAGCGAGTGATTGGAAATTTATGGCAGGCGGAGTTTGTGCCGGAAAGGCTCATTTTGGAAGAGGTCAAAGCGATGTTGGTGAACGATATTCCGTTGTTCCTTCTTAATTCTTCTGAAACAAGCATTCCTGTTGCAGGTAAGTTAGTGAAGGTTGTGGAGGAGAGTCCGTTTGATGTAATGTGTCGTCGCATTCGGATGATTGATAAGCAGTGGATCCAGCATTCGCTGTTATTGCTGAAAGAAAGTCTAGGTTTGCTGCACTATACTCCTGTAGACTTTTCAATTTCGACCAGTAGTGTGAACGATTCACATCAGTCATCAGTAATAAAGAGAGCTGGTGAAATAGGAGACCATGTCGTGGAACAGCTCTTGTGGGACGATACAAGTCAACAATTTCTAGGGATAAAAGTTACTCTGAATGAAGAAAAGCAACCAATCATTACCTATATGGATGACAACTTATATGATGGATTTGGCGGTATTTATCTCTTTTTACTGACCTTGAATCATTATGTACCAAAAGCCAAGTATCAAGACACCTTGGTTCAATTAGAGCAACAAATTTTTAAAAGGAAACCAGATCAAGCCTTTCAAGGGATATTTACAGGAATAGGCATGAGATTATTGGTGCACTTTTTTGCTGCGGAACTATTGCAAGATAAACAACATGAGGCAGCGCTTTATGAAAATCTATGTACCTTGTCAGAACAGGAGTTACCGGAAAGTAGTGAGTGGATTGGAGGAACCGCAGGGGTGTACACCTTGCTATGTGAAATCTACAAAGTATATCCATACCCTATTATCAAAAAGCTGTTACATGGTTATGCAGATGCATTTGTCCTTGAAAAGAATCTGGATTATAGCTTTGCGCATGGCTATGCAGGAATTCTGTATAGCTTAGAGAAGATGGACGAGGTTCTTCAGTGTAAGATGTTAGACAAGAAAATTGATCAATGTAAATTCATGTTGTTGAACGTGTTAGAAAAAGAAGGAATTCACAATCGTTCTTGGTGTAGAGGATTAGCAGGCGTGACTCATGTCTTGAATGTAGATAATCTTAAATCAAAAATACGGTCTTTAAATGCAAATCAGCTGGATGATTGTTTGTGCCATGGTCAAGCAGGAATTTTAACCACTGAGGAGCTGTTATGCAGCTCTTTAGTACAAACGAACCATGTTCATCTGACTTCT
The DNA here is from genome assembly GCF_002140975.2 of Enterococcus sp. 9E7_DIV0242. Taxonomy (NCBI): domain Bacteria; kingdom Bacillati; phylum Bacillota; class Bacilli; order Lactobacillales; family Enterococcaceae; genus Enterococcus; species Candidatus Enterococcus clewellii. The sequence goes on along the minus strand of NZ_CP147247.1, from coordinate 1,884,845 downwards.
GATGCCGCATGCCTTCCATTAGATTTATTTACCGGAGCATCTGGAATTGGTTATCGGTTGTTACAAGCTGATCGCCATTTAGAGGTTCGATCTATTCTACATCTTAATTTTGATGAACAATATGAAAAAACTACTTTACTTTAATTTGGAAAAGGCTTATAATTTGTTTGTGAAATAATAAATAAGAGGAGGAGTTTTTTAGAATGAGAGATGTATCAATTGAAAAAATGGAAGCAAAAACAGATGAAAAAAGAATGGACAGAGTCGTAGGAGTGGGATTTGAACGTACTGCTGCAGAAGACTCAAAAAGAGCAGATGAAACAAAATCTGACTTCTTTTATGGCTGGTCAAGAATTATTTGCCTGTTCTAAAGAAAATATAATAGCATGATAAAAAGAGAGCGAGCTAGTCTTAGACAAAACTTTAAAGACTGGCTCACTCTCTTTTTCGTGTTTAGAGCATGTGACTATTTCCGTTTCGATTATTGTTATGCCCTCTTTTATTTACGTCCTATCTTTGGAAGATGATTATCTGGTAGAGAGGTGTGGGTTTTTGAGAAAATAAAAAACCCGAAGCCGGGGAGACTTCAGGTTTCAACTTTTTAAATTACTTTTTTTAATGAAGTAATCATTAAAGCTTCTGTAGCAGATACAATCAACATAATCAAATTCATCATCCAAGAATATGCGTTAGAACTATGAGTAGCTACTTCATAGAACATAATATTGAATACGAAAAGTGCAGCAACTGTCACGACAAAAGCCGTAAAGCTGGCAGTCGCTAAAATTTTTCTGCCACGCTCATCTTTGCCTTCTTTACTGAAAAAGAAGTAGATTGAGTAGATGAAAAATGCCAGTGATAGTACTCCTACCAATAAGCTAGACCAATGATTCACAGGTAAGTTATCGAAAAAATTTGTTAAAGAAGTTGTCATGAATGTTTCTTCCTCCCGCTAGTTTGGATAGTTATTCTGATTCTTCTTGTGGTTGGTCTGTCAATCTTTTGAAAGTAAAAATCTTTTCAATTGGCACTTCAAAAACCTCAGCGATATCATGAGCCAGTAATAGAGAAGGGTTGTATCTATTACGCTCAAGCTGGATTATTGTTTGTCTTGATACGCCTACTTTGTCAGCTAATTCCTGTTGGGTCATACGCTTCATAGCTCTGTAGACGTGGATGGAACTCTCAAAAGATGAGTTCTTCTTTTTAGGCAATGCAAATCCCTCCAATGCTCGAATTTGTGGTCAAATAATAGAAAGTGCATAGTCAATATACCATATCTTTGTTTTTGTTACAAATAAAACATAGCAAAAAGCCAAGCTTCTCGAATAGCTTGGCTTAAATAAATGGAAGGCTTCAGTTATATAGAAATTTTTATCCCTAAAATGTGTTTATCGCTTCTTTCTTTAACACAAATCTGTTTCTTTTCTAGTTGAATGTTCGTGAGGTACGCGAACACCAAGTTCATCTTGATAATATAGACATACTTTTTCGTGTAATGCACATGTTTCTTTGTTACTTAACTGTTTGTAACTTAATAAAAAGGTTGAATATTTTACTTCCAACAAACTTCACTTGATTGTACTGTATTTATTGAAACTCGAGAAAATTGTTCTATATAACTGAGTTGCCACCTTCCTTTCATCTATATAATAGCATATCTGGAAAGCGTTTTCAATGTTGTGGTTACTGAATGTACATGCTTATTTTGAATAATCAGAGCTGGAAAGTTTCTTTCAGGCATAGATGATTAGTCAAGCGTTTTTATTGAACGAATGAAAAAGCTCATGTTATAGTGGATGTAGAGAGTTCCTATTTAAATAGGAAGAAAAGTTATGGGAGGGATAGGATGGATAGTTATCAAAAATCCATAAAAGAAGTCATTGAAGAGACAGGAGCTAAGGAGAAAAGTGGCCTGTCACCAAAGGAAGCACAGGCTCGACTTGAGAAAAATGGAGCCAATAAATTCAAAGAAGTCAAAAGAGAATCAATAGTGAAAAAGTTTCTTCATAGCTTAAAGGATTTCACTACGATTATTTTACTGTTTGCGGCAGCTATTTCGTTTTATACGGCGATTGTGACAGACCATGGTGATTATTTTGAAGGAATCTTGATTATAGCAATTGTTATTATCAACTCGGCATTGACGATCGTTCAAGAAGGAAATGCGGAGAAGTCGTTAGACGCATTGAAGGATATGAACAAGCAGACCAGCTCAGTTTTGAGAGATGGAAAAGTAGAAGCGGTTGATGCAGAAAATATCGTTGTTGGAGATATCCTACTATTAGAGTCTGGATCAATGATTACAGCCGATGCTCGCTTAATCGAGACTTCTCAAATGAGAGTAGAGGAATCTGCTTTGACAGGTGAAAGCGAGCCGGTCGAAAAGGATGCAGAGTACATAGCTGACGCGGAGGAGGCTTTAGGAGACCAGTTGAATATGGTCTTCAAAGGTTGTACAGTCTCCAATGGTCGGGGAAGAGCGGTGGTTACTGCCACTGGTATGGATACCGAAATGGGGAAAATCGCTGGACTATTAGGCGATCACGAGACTGGAAAAACACCATTGCAGATTCGTTTGAATCAATTAGGAAAACGAATCAGTATTCTTGCGCTGGCAGCTGCAGCACTTGTGTTTATCATCGGTGAGCTACAAGGTGAACCGATGCTGGATATGTTTATGACAGCCGTTTCTCTTGCCGTAGCAGCAGTTCCGGAAACGTTGACGGTTATTGTTACGTTAACTTTAGCCTACGGTGTACAAAAAATGGCTAAAAAACATGCAATCATTCGTCAGCTTCCGGCGGTTGAAACTTTGGGAACTGCGAATGTCATTTGTTCGGATAAGACAGGTACGTTAACTCAAAATAAGATGCGGGTTCGTCGTGTTTGGTCACGAGGAGATGAAGTGACAGATACAGAAGATGCCATGACGGATGAAGCCATGGAAGTATTGAAAATGGCCACACTTTGTACGGACGTGACGGTTGAAAAGGACAAAGACGATCTAGTTATCAAAGGGAACCCAACAGAAGCGGCAATTGTTCGTGCCGTAGAGGAAAATTATCATACAAAAGAAGAGCTGGAAGAGAAATACCCACGAATTGGTGAGCTGCCGTTTGATTCTGAGCGAAAAATGATGACAACAGTCCATCAAATGGGGAAAAAGTATATTTCAATTACAAAGGGTGCGTTTGATGTATTGTATCCTCGTTTCCGATACGGAGATGTGGACCAAGCAGCAATAGTTAATGATCGCTTTGGGAAACGAGCGCTGCGTGTTATCGCAGTTGGTTTCGCTGTTTATGATGAGGAGCCACAGGATATTTCTTCAGAGGCATTGGAAAAAAATCTACGTTTATCTGGCTTGATCGGGATGATCGATCCGCCAAGACCGGAGAGTAAAGGTGCTATTGAGAAAGCTAGGAAAGCCGGAATTAAGACGGTTATGATTACTGGGGATCATGTAGTGACCGCTGGTGCAATAGCTAAAGAATTGGGCATTTTGACCAGTAAAGAAGAGGCATTAACTGGTAGCGAATTACGTAAATTGAGTGATGAAGAGCTTGATGCTCGGGTGAAGGATTTATCCGTCTATGCGCGTGTTACTCCGGAGGATAAGATTCGAATCGTCAAATCATGGCAACGAACAGGAGCGGTGGTCGCGATGACCGGAGATGGTGTCAATGATGCACCTGCTTTGAAAGCCAGCGATGTCGGTTGTGCCATGGGAATAACGGGGACAGATGTTGCGCAAGGCGCATCAGATATGATTTTGACCGACGATAATTTTGCAACAATCGTTGATGCTGTTGCCCAAGGAAGGACGGTCTATCGAAATATTCGTAAGGCGATCAATTTCCTTCTGAGCTGTAATGTTTCTGAAATTTTCATTGTTGTGATTGCTATGCTGTTGGGCTGGGGAGCACCATTTACAGCTGTTCAGCTTTTGTTTGTGAATGTAGTGGCGGATGGTTTACCTGGGTTTGCTCTAGGGAGAGAACCAGCTGAAAAAAATATCATGAATGAGGCACCGATTCCGAAAAACGAAGGGATTTTTGCCAGAGGTCTGTGGCAGAAAATTGGGTTGAATGCGTTTGTCTTTACCGTTGTTACTTTATTTGGCTTCTATCTTGGTGCGTATGTTGATGGAGTTTCTCATTGGGTAAGTGCCAGTCCGGAAGTTGGACAAACAGTAGCGTTCCTTGTCTTAGCTTATTCGTCCATTTTACATGTGTTTAATGTTAGAAGTACAAAATCAATTTTCAGAGTCAGACTTTCATCAAATAAATCGTTGTTTGAAATGGCGATTCTCGCAATTACCATCACAACAGTGATTGCCCTACTACCGTTTACTCAAGAGCTGTTTTACTTGGTTCCAATTGGTTTGACACATTGGGCCTTGGCGATCGGTTTGTCGATTGTACCGATTTTTGTGAATGAGATGATCAAATTCCATTACTCGGATGAAGAGGAAGAGGAGTAGAATAGTATATTCTGAAAAAGGTGAGTAGATTAATACGCAAAAAAAGGTATTTAGGAGCAGATTTCTCGGTAATTTTTGAGAAATCTGTTTCTTTTTTCTTTCAGGTCACTTAAAAATCTGAAGGGGGAAACAATAGCTAATGAGTTTTTTTACCTGAAAACAGGCAGTTTCATGAAAAATGAAAATAAGTCATGAAATTTACGCTTTTTTTTAAAGATATAAGTTGCCAAAAGATAGGAAGAGTATTATAGTGAGTAGCAAATGAGTCCGTTCTGTTTTTGAATGATAATTTATTTAGGGACAAAGAAGGACATGTATTGATGAAACTGTGACGACTGGACATTTGAATTAGCGGAGCAATGTTTGATGAGCTGTAGCCAATAGGAGGATTCAGACGTATTTTTTGTTTCAATATCTTTGATTTTTCTGTAGGAGGAGAGAATAGTGACTAAGCAGTTTAAGGCTTCCAACAATCACCGCAAACTAACTGCTGCGGGTGTATTGGTAGCAATGGGGGTTGTTTACGGAGATATCGGAACAAGTCCACTTTATGTAATGAAGGCCATTGTCGGTGATAATGGCGGACTTTCAGCGGTGTCGGAGAATTTTATCATAGGGGCTGTCTCCTTGATTTTCTGGACATTGACGATTCTGACGACCGTTAAATATGTCATGATTGCATTAAATGCAGATAACCATGGTGAAGGCGGGATTTTCTCTCTTTACACCTTAGTAAGAAAAAGTGGGAAGTACTTGATTATCCCGGCAATGATCGGAGGTGCAGCACTGTTGGCGGATGGTGTGTTGACACCGGCAGTAACCGTCACAACTGCAATAGAAGGGCTGCGAGGGATTCCGCTGTTTTTTGATAAATTCGGCATGAATCAAAATATTATTGTATGGATTACGCTAGTCATTATTTTGATCCTGTTTTCTGTTCAGCGATTTGGGACAGATGCTGTAGGGAAAGCTTTTGGACCGATCATGTTCCTCTGGTTCAGCTTTTTAGGGCTTATGGGGCTGATTAATTTCAGTCAGGATTGGACAGTGATTCGGGCGTTGAACCCATATTATGCGATTGAACTGCTATTCAGTTCTGAAAACCATCTGGGGATTTTTATTCTGGGAAATGTCTTTTTGGCAACTACCGGGGCCGAAGCTTTGTACTCAGATTTAGGGCATGTGGGTAAGAAAAATATTCGATTCAGTTGGCCGTATGTGAAGATTTGCCTTCTGCTCAATTACCTGGGACAAGCGGCTTGGATATTGGAATCAAAAGGAAATCCTGCCATTGAAGGCATCGAATCGTTGAATCCATTCTTTCAAATGATTCCTGAATCATTTACCTTATTCAGTGTTATTTTTGCAACGTTGGCGGCGGTCATTGCATCACAGGCCTTGATTTCTGGTTCGTTTACTCTTGTTTCAGAAGCCATCAAGCTGAAGCTTCTGCCTAGAATGAGAATTATTTATCCGGGAACAAATATTGGGCAAATGTATATTCCTGTATTAAATCTTATTCTTTGGTTGGCTTGTTCTGCTATTGTTATTGGTTTTAGAACATCCTCTCATATGGAGGCTGCGTATGGTCTGTCTATCACGGTAACGATGCTGATGACAACCGTTCTATTGATGTTCTTCTTGAAGCAACGAGGGATGCCAAAATTGTTTGTTTACTTGATTACTTTGTTTTTTGCAAGTATTGAAACAGTATTCTTTGTTTCCAGTATTGCAAAATTTTTCCATGGTGGTTATGTAGCCGTAGGAATTGCCTTGTTGATTTTGGCAATCATGACGATTTGGGAATGGGGCAATCTTATCAAAGAGAAAACCTCAGATACTGTACCGATTAGAGATTATATCGATCAATTAGATAGACTCCGAGATGATCAGGGTATTCCGTATTATCAGACGAATGTTGTCTTCATGACACCTGATCTGATCAGTGATGAAATTGGACGTGCTGTCATGTATTCTATTTTAGATAAACGTCCAAAGCGTGCTAAAGTTTATTGGTTTGTCAATGTAGAGGTGACGGATGAACCGTTTACTAAAGAGTACTCTATAGATATGATGGGAACAGATTTTATTGTTCAAGTCCAGCTTTATCTAGGATTCAGAGTTTCTCAGGAGGTCAATGTCTATCTGCGTCAAATCGTCCATGATTTGATGAAGGAAGGCAGATTGCCGAAGCAGCCGCAGAAATATACGATCACGCCAGGGCGTGAAGTGGGGGACTTCCAGTTTATCTTGATTCGCGAGGAATTGTCTAAAGTGACTGAATTGAAGAAATGGGACCGTCAGGTTATGCAGATGAAGCTTGCAATCAAGAAGATGACGATTTTACCTGAAAACTGGTTTGGTCTGGAATACAGCGATGTGAAATATGAGTCTGTTCCATTGATTATCGGAACCACTAGAAAAACACATCTGATTGAACGAAAGCATGAAGAGCTTGAATAACTAGGGAACGAGCGCCCAAGCAACGCTTTCATAGATTTTTATTTAGAGGAAGAGGTTGTGACAGAGATGGTCAGCTTCAGGCAATAAAGCGAAGAAGTTACTTTTGGAACACCGTTTATCCAATTTTAAGGGACTGGGACATGTTGATGTCACAGCCCCTTCTTTTTTGAGTGAGCTTGTATATCGCCTATGATTTCCTTACTCTTTGCCTGTCGAGCGGAGAATTTTTGTTAGGATGAATTCTTAAGTTCTTTTTGGATTTTCGGTTTTGAGTCGCCAGAATAGATTTTTATCAGTATAATAGAAAAAGATCAAAAAATGATTAAATGATAATTATTTTATATAGAACAGGCGGAATAGAGATGGGTAGAGGAAATAAACGATATTTGAAACTCAGCGTGGTGGCCATTGCGTTGCTTTTGCTTTCCTTTTTCTATTATGAAAACAACCAGAGAAAGCTTGCAAGTACGATAGAAAACGTTTCTTCTACGACAACGAGTGATGCAACGATTATTGCAACAGCTGATACGTCTGAAGAAGAAACCGCGACGACAGAAGAAACACCAAAAGAAGAAAAAACAGCAGCAAAAGACGTTACGCCTCAGACGATGGAGGAGCCGATGATGATCAAAGGAATCATTATTGTAAATAAGCGCTACCCGCTTCCGGAGTCGTACGATCCGGGAGAAAATAAAGAGGCTGTAACTGCCTTCAAACAAATGAATAAAGAAATGAGAGATTCTGGGTTGAACATAGTTGCGGAGTACAGTGGTTATCGGAGCTATTCAGATCAAGAAGCTCTTTATCAGAATTATGTAGCAGATGATGGGAAATCGGAAGCAGAACGCTACTCTTCACGCCCAGGCTATTCCGAGCATCAGACTGGTCTGGCTTTTGATTTTATAGACACTGCCGGAGAGCTTGTCAGTACAAAAACAGAAGCTGATTGGATAGCAGAAAATGCACATCGCTACGGATTTATTGTTCGCTATAAAGAAGGACAAGAAGCAATCACTGGTTACATGGCAGAAGCTTGGCATGTTCGCTATGTAGGAAAAAAAGATGCCCAAAAAATTTATGAGCAAAAGGTCACGCTGGAAGAATACCTTGGTGTTGAAGGCGGAGACTATAATGAGGAACCGTAGATATGTATAATTTAACCGAGATTACAGATAAAATGGCAGGCAATCAAAAGATTAATTATGATCGTGTGCTGAAGAAAATGATTGCGATGTGGGAACAGCAGGAGGTTCGACCGACGATTTTACTGCATAGCTGCTGTGCTCCGTGTAGCACCTACACATTGGAGTATCTGACCGAATATGCAGATGTGACGATTTACTTTGCCAATTCTAATATCCATCCACGTTCTGAGTATCAAAGACGTGCGCTGGTTCAGCAGCAATTTGTCACGGATTTTAATGAGAAAACCGGCAAGCAAGTGGGCTTTTTAGAAGCACCTTATGAGCCGAATCAGTTTATGAAAATCGTGCAGGAAAAGGGACTTTCTGATGAGCCGGAAGGTGGCAAGCGTTGTACCTCTTGTTTTCAGTTGCGATTGGATCTTGTAGCGGAGAAGGCGCAGGAGTTGAGCTATGATTACTTTGGCAGTGCCTTGACGTTGTCACCGAAGAAAAATAGTCAGCTGATCAATACCCTCGGAATTGATATCCAGAAATTTTACAAGACCAATTATTTGCCGGGAGATTTTAAAAAGAATAACGGGTATAAGCGCTCGATCGAGCTGTGTAAAGAGTATGATATCTATCGCCAGTGCTACTGCGGCTGTTTATTTGCTGCACAAAAGCAAGGGGTTGATTTGAAGCAAATGAACAAGGATGCGACCAGCTTTTTAGCTAATCGGGAGAGTAGCTTAGCGGATGAAGAGGGAGTTGTGCCTTTTTCTAAAAAAGTGGGGAACCAATAGCTCCTTTAGATACAGCTTGGGAGTATTGGTGCCATGATATGGTGACAGTATGACGCATGAAAGAAAGGAAGGGTGTTAGAATATGAAAATTGCATTGATTGCTCATGATCGAAAAAAAGAGTTGATGGTAAAAATGGCGTTGGCGTATCTACCTATTTTGGAGAAGCACGAGCTTTTTGCAACAGGGACGACGGGATTGAGAATTACTGAGGCTACAGGACTTTCTGTTCATCGTTTTAAGTCAGGCCCGCTTGGCGGAGATCAGCAGATTGGCGCAATGATTTCCGAGGACAAGATAGATATGGTTATTTTTCTACGTGATCCACTAGCTTCGCAGCCACATGAACCAGATGTCAATGCGTTGATTCGCCTTAGTGATGTTTACGAGATTCCGTTAGCAACGAATATCGGAACAGCTGAGATTTTACTTCGAGGACTTGAAGCAGGGTTTGTGGATTTTCGAGAAGTGATACATGAAACAGACAATCGGCCGATTTCTCTATAGGAGAAACCGGTTTTTTCATTCTATGAAGAGAAAATTATGAATGAAGCGCTTTAATAGATAAGTCTCCAATTGCCTTTAAGTAGAGTCTGTGCTATAGTCCTTTTAGGCTTAGTTGCCTAAAAATAAATACAGAGTAGAAGATAAAGCGTTAAGTGCTACGGGGATGGGATGTCGCCCTGTGGACGAAGGAGAAATCCGCGGTTTTATTTTCGCATTCGCTGCATTGACTTGTAGCAGCTCTTAAAGGAGATGCTAGGAATGAAAAAAAGAGTTTTAGAAACAAGGAAGCTGACTGTATTGGCATTACTGATTGCGGTAATCGTTGTCTTTACACGTTTCTTTTCTTATGAAACACAGTTTCTCAGAATCAGTTTTACTTTTATACCGGAGTCCTTGATGGGACTTCTATTCGGGCCCTTCTGGACTGGAATCGGCAGTGCGATCGCTGATGGTGTCGGTGTGATCCTTTTTCCGAAAACCGGTGCTTATTTCCCTGGATTTACGCTGAACGCGTTTATTACAGGTGCGATTTACGGTTTTTTCTATTACAAGAAGGAGCTTACTTGGTTTCGGGTTACCATGGCTACATTACTCGTGACAATCATCGTTCATCTATTTTTGACACCTTTATGGTTAGGGTTGATGTATGGTGTAGACCTGAAAATCGTTGCGTGGTGGATTCCCCGCATCATTAAAAGTGCAATATTCTTACCGATTCAGGTAGTTGTTACCTACTACATGGGACAAAAACTACCGTATAAGCAATTGTTGAGTAAATTAACACCCATTCATAATAAATAGAAAAAAGAGGTACATTCCGCCATCCCCGGAATGTACCTCTTTTTGTTAAAAGACTGTAGTATAACTATGCCTGAATCCCTTGAAATCAAATAAAATGGGGTTCACAAGGCAACTCTTTCGGTGTGTTGCTTGAAGCTAAGCGCTTGACCCAATCTCTTATTGCTCAAATTGTGCTTCGTAGAGTGCTCGATAGTGGCCGTTCGGTAAAGCGAGCAAGGAAGTATGTGTTCCTATTTCAACGATTTTCCCTTGTTCCATTACTAGAATTTTATCCGCATTCTTGATTGTTGAAAGACGATGAGCAATAACAAAGCTGGTTCGTCCCTTCATGATTTCCAGAAAAGCCGATTGAATGTGCTTCTCTGTCAACGTATCAACAGAGCTTGTCGCTTCGTCGAGAATCAACATAGGTGGATTGCTGATCATCGTTCGGGCAATTGTTAAAAGCTGTCGTTGTCCTTCAGAGATTTTAATCCCTTGACTACCGATTTCTGTATCGAGACCTTTCGGGAGTCGCTGGATAAATTCTGCAGTGTGCGTCTTCTTTAATGCCTGTAGAATCATTTCATCTGTTGCGTCACTATTTCCATAGATTAAATTATCGCGAATCGTGCCATCAAAGAGCCATGTATCTTGTAGAACCATACCAAAGCTTTTTCGCAGGCTGTCTCGAGTTATGGTATTGATGGGATGCTCATCGATAAGGATCGATCCTTCATCGACATCATAAAAGCGCATCAGCAGATTGACTAAAGTGGATTTTCCGGCGCCGGTTTTACCCACGATTGCGAGGGTCTCGCCAGCTTCAACGGTTAAAGTAAACTCTTCAATCAGTGGCTTTGTTGGTACATAGGAAAAAGAAACATGATCAAAGGTCACTGTACCGGAGATATCGTTGAGTACAAAGGCTTGTGCTGGATCAGGTAGCTCTGGTTCTTGCTCGAGAATTTCGAAGGTCCTCTCGATTCCAGCTAATGCAGTCTGGATTTGGGTGATCATTCCGGACAGTTCAATGAATGGCTTCGTAAACTGAGTGGCATAGATCGTAAAGCTGGAAATGATTCCGACTGTAACTGCTGGATTGCCTGTCAAAATAAGCAATCCACCTACTAAACCGATAGCGATATAGGAAAGATGATCGATAAACCGAGAGAGCGGATTGGTTAAAGACGAAGAAAACTGTGCCTTCTGACCTTGTACATATAGCTCCTGATTCATTGTTTCAAATTGCTGTTGAACAACCTGTTCTCGCTGAAAGGCTTTGACGATTTTTTGATTACCGATCATTTCTGAGACGAAGCCTGAGATCGTTCCGACAATTTTTTGCTGCTCTGCAAAATTCCTCTGAGAAGCAGTGGCCACAAGCCAATTGACAAGAAAGATGATCGGTGTCGTAATCAAAACAACAAGTGTCAGTGTAAAGCTAAGTCGAACCATAAAGATAAATGCAATAATAACTACCGCAGCTCCTGAAAACAACTGATTAAAGACAACCGTTCCTGCACTGGAAATATTATCCATATCGTTGGTAAAGCGACTGATGATATCGCCATGGGAGTGCTGATCATAGTAGTTTAATGGTAGCTGATTCAGTTTAGAAAAAGTATCCTTCCGCAACTGTGCGACAGAGAGATAGGACAAGCGATTTCCTAGCAGCTGGATGAACCACTGACTGATAACCGTTACAACCAAGATTCCGGCAAGTAGTCCAAGAATGGCATAAAGCTGAGTAAAATCAACCTGATCGGCTCCAAGCATTGTGTCGACCGCTTTTCCGACAGCGTAAGTCATCCAAACAGTGGTGAGGCCGCTGACTACACCGAGTAGGAGTGAAAGAACCAATTCCAGTCGATAACGAAGTAGGTAAGGGAGGAACTTTTTGAATGAACGAGTTGTTGGTTTATTCATCATAGTCTGAGTCCTCCTGAGAATGAACGATTTCCTGATATTGAGGAGAAGAATGCATCAACTGATCATGTGTACCAAGACCAACTGTTCGTCCCTCCTCTAAAACGAGTATTTGCTGCGCATGACGAATCGAGCTGATACGCTGTGAAATCACGAGTAGGGTCGTTTCACCTAATCGTTCATTTAAAGCAGTGCGTAGATTGAGGTCTGTTTGATAATCCAATGCGCTAAGTGAGTCATCTAAAACAAGAATAGCAGGTTTGGCAATCAATGCACGAGCAATTGTCAGCCGTTGTTTCTGACCGCCGGAAAAATTTTTCCCGCCTTCGTAAATCGGTGTGTCCAACCCGTCTTCCAAAGCCTCTACAAACTCTTTGCATTGGGCAATTTCCAATGCTTCCCAACAGTCCTCATCGTTAGCATCTTCTTTTCCCCATTGAAGATTTTCTCGAATTGTACCGGAAAAAAGGACCGGTGTTTGAGGAACCATGGAGATTTTTCGGCGTAATTCGTCCAGTGGCCAACTGCGTACATCCAGACCATCAACGATCACTCTCCCCTCTGATGTGTCATAAAAGCGTGGAATCAATTGTGTCAAGGTACTTTTCCCACTACCGGTTGCTCCAGTGATTCCCAGTATACTGCCTTTAGGAATGTGCAGATTGATAGATTTCAACGTAAGTCCGGCATCTGGTTGATAACGGAAAGAGACATCTTCAAAAATAATGCCGCTCGTTTCCTTTGCTGTTTCCGATGGCAACTCTGTTTGATTGCTTGTCGTGATGCTTGAAGTGACAGACAAAACCTCATTGACTCTGGCTGCTGAAGCAGAGGCTCGAGTAAAAATCAGTACCAGATTAGAGACGACGATCAATGCTAACAGCATTTGGTTCATGTAATTGATCAATGCCAAAACTTCTCCTTGTTGTAATGAACCAATGGAAACCTTCCAACCAGTGATATATAGAAGAAAAATGATTCCGGCATTCATGATCAGCGTCGTTGCAGGTGTCAAAAAAGCGGAAATTTTGGAAACCCGAAGGTAGACAGCTGCCAACTCATCGGTTGTTTGGTCAACTTGTTTGATTTCAGTGTTTTTTCGGGCGAAGGCACGAATAACACGAACACCACTCAAATTCTGACTTAGTTGTAGGTTCAGTTTGTCGATCATTCCTTGTATTCGTTTATATAAGGGAACTGTTAGTCGAATAATAATGAATAAGATCAGACAGAAAACAGGTAATAGGAAAAGAAAGAGCAGACCTGCCTGTGTGTCGATATAAAAGGCCATGACTACTGAGCCGATACTTAAGAATGGGGCACGGATTACCAATCGTATCAGCATGGCTAATGCCAACTGTAGCTGATTGATGTCATTCGTTGTACGTGTGATCAAGGTATCTGTACCGAAATCATTCAGCTCTGCGTGGGAGAAGGTATTGATTTTTTTGATTAGCTGATTGCGCAACTCTGTCCCAAATCCTTGTGAAGCGATTGATGAGTAATATTGGCAAATCATCACGCAGAGTAAGCCGATCAACGACATAAGAACCATCCATCCAGCCATTTTCAACACGTAATTGGTATCGTTAGCTTGAATCCCGTTATCCACTAGTCGAGCCATCATCAAAGGAAGCACCAGTTCGAAACAGGCTTCAAGAAATTTGAAAAATGGTCCTAGAATAATTTGTTTTTTGTATTTTTTTGCATAAACCAATAAATGAAACATCGTTTTCCCCCTTTATCTGTTCTATTGTATCTCAAATTTTCCCGCAATTAAAGTTGCTCGCTTTTCTGGTCACTTATTTGCTACAATGGATAGGAATATTGGCATACAGCAGATAGGTTCTATTTTTTATAGGAGAGAGTAGGCAGTTCATTTTGCTGTTTCCACTGTTGTATAGCAGAACGAAAAGAAGGGATTGTGGAGAGAATGGATCAATGGTCAGAACTTATTCTGTTATTTTTTATTTATTCATTTATTGGTTGGGTGTGGGAAACAATCTATTGTTCAATCAATGCAGGACGATTTGTGTATAGAGGTTTTTTGACAGGCCCCTATTGCCCAATCTATGGTTTTGGTATCTTGGGGGTTCTTTATTTTCTGGAGCCGCTCAAAAATAATCTAGTGTTGCTCTATTTTTCTTCGGCAGTGCTTGTCAGCGTGCTGGAATACTTGACCAGTTATGCGTTGGAAAAGATGTTTCATGCGTCTTGGTGGGATTATAAAGATGTTCCACTAAATTTAAATGGAAGAATTGCTTTGCCGGTTTCAGCATTTTGGGGAATTGCCTGCGTATTGATTGTCAAAGTTATTCACCCGAGAATTCAAGTGGTGTCGGAATATCTAGTCAACCAATTTCATTGGGTGTTGCCGACTTTGCTCTCTGTAATACTACTCGTAGATTTGGTCTATACTGTGACGAATATGCAGGCCTTTCAGCGTATCACTAAGGAGGTCAATGATCTTCTTGAAACGAGAGCCAAGGAACTATCAGAAAATGTGACGGAAAGAAGCGAAACGCTGAAAGCGGAGTGGGAAGAATGGAAGCAGACCTTGGAACAGGAAATTGGGGAGCGGACAGCCAAGCAGCAAGCCTTTTTAGATGAACTGAAAAGCAACAGTGCGGTGAGTCAGCGGTTGCAACGTCTGAACTTCAGTCAACGTCGTTGGATCAAAAACTATCCTAAATTGAGTTTGAGAGGATTAGAAAATCCGGAAAGCGTGAAACGACTGGTTACATCGTTTAAAGAAAAAAGAAAGAAAATGTAACAGATAGAATTTCGTGTATTATATAGGAAGAAGACGGCAGTTTATTGAATAAATTCTTTCCATATGCTGAGTATTTTGCCCAAATAGATACAGATCAATATTACAGACTTTCTTAAGTTTTCTTTAAAACGTAATAATTTGTAACGTGACTGAAACAAAATAAACTCCTAAGATTAGTATAATAGTTAGAGTTAGGATTTATTATAGGAAAGGTGTTGGATTCAGTGGGAATTAAAAAGCTGATGCCATTACTATCGGCAATCATCTTATTAAATCTGGCCTTCCCTTCTGTTATTGCTCGTGCGGAGTCACTAGATTCTTTGGAAAATGAAGAACAACAAGCGACAGAATTGGGACAAATTCTTAATCAAAATATTGATACAGCATTGACGGAAGTTAATGAAAAATATGCTGAGATTGAAAAGTTAAAGGGAGATATCGCCAGTGCAGAAGAGACGATTGAAAGCTCTGAAGCAGAGATTATTGTAACAGAGGAAAATATCGATCGTCGTAAAGATGCGATTGGTGAGCGGATGAAAACGATCCAATTGAACGGAGAAACGCGGACATGGCAAGCGTTGCTTGAAGCAGAAAGTCTTTCAGACTTCTTCAACAGAGCGTATGCGATGACGATTTTACAAAACGCTGAGAAAGAAAAAATCGAGAGCCTGGCTGCTGAGAAAGAGAAACTGAACGAGCTTCAGGAGACGATCAAAACAACGCAGGCCGAACTTCAGGTGAATCAGGAAAAGCTTCAAGAAGAAGCACAGTCGATGGATATCGAAGTCGCAGCGCTGAAACAAGAGCTAGCGAACAATGATGAAACCTTGCAGTTGATTACGAATAAAAAAATTGCTGAACAGACACGTTTGGATGAAGAAGCGAAAGCAGCCGAAGCAGCCGCTAAAGAGCAACAACGGCTAAGTGCTGAAGCGAATGCAGCAGCCGAAGCTGAGGCTAACACTGCAGAAGAAGTTCAACCTTCAGAACCTTCTACTGTTGAACCATCTGCTCCTGGAAACTCGGGAAATAGTGGTGGCAGTGCTGGAAGCGGACAGGTTATGTATATGGAGTCTACAGCCTATTCATTCAATGAGGTAGGTTCAGGATATATTACAGCCATTGGCATCGACTTACGCGTTCAAAGTAATGTGATAGCTGTTGATCCAAGTGTCATACCTCTTGGTAAATTGGTAGAGGTAGAAGGCTATGGTTTTGCAGTGGCCGGTGATACGGGTGGTGCAATCAAAGGGCATATCATTGATGTTCATTTCAACTCAGTTGAACAATGTCGTCAATGGGGACGCCGTCACAACGTAAGAGTTGTGGTTCAATAAAAACAATCGAGACAGAGCTTGCTCTGTCTCATTTTTTGTCTTTTTTGGATAAACAAATAGTTTAAGAGTAGCCCTTTTTCATTTAAAATGAAGAGAAGAAGATAAATGGAGCGTACGAATTATGATTATTGGATTAGAAGTGATCGTTTTGCTATTTAGTGTGACTTATGGAGGGAATTTCCTTCTTTATCGTTTTTTTAAGAAAAAAAAAGAGATACAAGGGCTTGAAAAATGGGCTATTATTTTCGGTATCAATATGCTGATTCTGCTGCTGGATAGTGCATTAGTTGTCTTTGCCGTCTTGATCGAGCAAGGCGCAATGCTCTGAAATAACAATTATTGGAGTTGAAAGAATGTTTAAAATTGGAGAGTTTTCAAAGCTATCTCAGGTATCGGTACGAATGCTCAGGTATTATGATGAGCAAGGCTTGCTTCCACCTGCCAAAGTCGATCAGGAAACGGGCTATCGTTTCTATCATGTCAGTCAGCTTTCTAAATTACAAAAAATTATTTTACTGAAGAATTTAAAGTTTTCAACGGCTGAAATCAAAGAGTTGATCACAGATGAGTTGACGGACGATTATTTTCAAGAACGATTAAAGAAGAAGTATCGGCAGATTGAACGTGACATTCTTGAGGAACAACGACGTTTGTTACAGCTTGCGAAGACGATTGAACGGATAGAAAAACCGAAGGAGACGAATATCCATGTGATTTTTCGAGCCTTACCTAGTGAGGCAATTGTCAGCCTTCGAAAAGTGATTCCTACCTATTACCATGAGGGCGAATTGTGGCAGGAGTTTGGTACACTTTTAAAGGGAGAACAGCTGGATTATATCAAGCAAACACCGGATAATTTTACTGTATTTCATGATGCGTGTTATCGAGAAGAAGGCGTAGATATTGAAATTTGTTTAAAGGTCAAGCAAGTGGCACCAGTTAAGAAGCCGCTGACCTGTTATCAGACAGAACGTATTTCATTGGTTGCGTCGATTTTTGTCATCGGTCCGTACGACAATATCAAAGAAGCCTATCATCAATTTGCCAACTGGCTGGCTGAAAATGATGATTATGAGATGCTTGAGCTTTCCCGACAAGTCAGTCACCGTGGTCCAGATACAGAAACGGACCCGAATAATTATCTAACTGAGATTCAAATACCGATAAAAAAAATCTCTTGACCCTCACATCGTGAGAGCGTTTATCCTGTTAGTACAGGAGGGATGGATATGGAACAAACATTTACGTTACAGACAATTGGTTACATTGAAAAAAATGAGACAGAGAGCTACATTCAGTTGTTACCTAAGTATATCGAAGCATTGGAGGGGGTGGCGGGATTCAGTCATCTCAAAGCGATTTATTGGTTGGATGGAATGGATCTGCCGGAAATGAGGGATATCCTGCAAGTAGCCAGCCCTTATAAGAAAGCGCCGGAGATATTAGGTGTTTTTGCAACGCGAGCACCTGTTCGTCCGAATCTTCTAGCCGTATCTACAGTGAAAATAGTTACGTTGGATGAAGCAATTGGTAGAATTCAAATCGTGTCTATTGATGCGGAGAATGGCAGCCCATTACTGGATTTGAAGCCCTATACGCCTAGTGAAGATCGTGTCGAAGTGCCGATCGTTCCTGAGTGGAGCGCTCATTGGCCAAAGAATGTAGAAAGTTCAGAGGCGTTTGATTGGTCGAAGGAGTTTAATTTTTAAAGCCAATGGCCAATGATAAAAAGAGCTATGTATCTGGTTTCATATGGTAAAAACGGAAAAGATATTCTCTGTTGTGTAAACCGTTATTGCGTTGCACAAACCAGTATGCTATAGTGAACTGGAAATTATTTTGAGTTAAGTAAGTGAAAATAAAAAATAGCTGAGGTGTGCTTTTTGAGCAGTGTGACGGTATCTATCTAGACTAATTTAATAACCAAAAAAACAATTGTTTATTTGGTGTGTCTATAGATATTCTTACATCCTCAAGATAATTCAGGTACACTTACTTTATGTAGTGATAATGAATCGTATTGAAAGAGTCTGGGACAGAGAAAATCCTGGGCTCTTTTTCTGTTGAAATTGGAGTGACTTTTGAGAAAAAGCTTCTTCATATGCCATGTCTTTTCAATCATCACGAGAATTGTAGATAACTCATTAAACTAGTGTAGATAGTCATTTCATCGAAAGTAAAAATCGAAGGGATGGACGGGTTCAACGCATAAGGCGGAACCGAAAAAAATGAATATAGCAAAAATTATCAAAGAACGAACAGCATTGAAAGAGTCAGAAAAAGTAGTCGATCAATTATTGATCGAACTCTATTTACGAAAGCGGCTGTCAACGAAACAACTTGGAAGGAAAGTGAATCTTCCGCTTCCAATAATAGCTGCTATCAAAAAAGAGCTAGGTCAATTAGGGCTTGTTTCTGAGCAGCAAGGACCGGTTTTAACAAGAAAAGGTAGGCTTTATGTTGAACAGCGGCTGGGCTGGGCAACAATCAATACCGCATACTATCTTCGAATACTGGATTCATCAGAAGTACGAGAAGCATTGAGAACAGAACTGGTCAATGAGTTAGAGGAAGGGATAGAAAAACGACCGACAGTCGAAGTGGCCTATGATCAAGCGTTTGCCACGATTGAAACGATTGTTGAACGAGCCTTTTTACTTCTAGAAAACCATGATTTTGTGGGAAAACGTGTATTGCTATTGGGGGATGATGATTTGACCTCATTGGCAATCGGTTTACTCATGAAAAAGCTTCAGCGTGCATCTGCTGAACCACTTGCAGCTCTTACTGTATATGAGCTTTCTGAACCAATTATTCATTGTCTTGAGACGACTGCAAAAAAATTGGCTATTGGCTTAACGTGTCATCAGGTAGACTTTCGTCAAGGATCGGCACAATTATTTGACCACCAGTTTAATTATATTTTTGTTGATCCACCCTATACACAATCAGGCTTAGCACTCTTCTTATCACGAGCTGTTTCGTGTAGTAAGCTTGGTGAAAGTAAAATCTATTTATCCTTTGGTGAAAAAGATCCGGATAGTCAACTAGCTGTTCAACAATTATTTAGCATACAGAATCTTATTGTCAATCAAATAAAAGTAAAATTTAATCACTATATAGGCGCTTCAATACTCGGGAGCGTCAGTACCCTCTACGAACTGTCGACACAAAACGATAGTTATGCAGGTATTTTGGCGGACAAACCTTATCACGAGGTTATTTACACAGGCGAGCGGAATCCTCGAAGTACCGTGTATCAGTGTCATGCCTGTCAAACACAATACCTGGTAGGTCTGAATGAATCATTCAAAACGATTGAGCACTTAAAAGCGAGGCACTGTCCAAAATGTAAAGGCGCGCACTTTTTGCGAATTGCTCGTGGACCATCGGCTATTATGAAAGAGAAACAGCCTTTAGGGGAGCATTATCTGATCGAGTTAAAAAATTGCCCAGAACACAGGCTAAAATCAGTTCTATCCGTCGAACAAGCGATGCTTCAAATCGTGGAGGTCTGTGAGCTGACTGCTGTGACACATCACTTCCACCAATTTGAGCCATGGGGAGTCAGTGGGGTCGTGATTTTAGCGGAATCACATCTTACGATCCATACATGGCCGGAGGAACGGTACGCGGCAGTTGATTTATTTGTATGTCAAGAGTTGTCATCGAACGAACAGTTTATTTCTGTAGTGGCTGATTTATTTGAAGCGGAAGGAATGAGCTATCGAAAGATTGATCGAGGAGAAAGAACACAGAACATAAGTTAAGTGATAGCTTTGCTAAATGGACTGAGGAGAAAATCGGCTGAAAGACCTATATAAATGACGGGAGATTTCTGATAATGTAAAATGGGATATAGAAGAATAATGGAGGAGATTATATGGCGAAAATCATGATCGTTGAAGACGAAGCAACGATTCGCAGCTTGATCATGAAGGAGTTGGAAAAATGGGAGATGACAGTAGTTGGTACGACAGACTTTCATCAAGTGTTTGAAGATTTTCAAAATGAAGAACCCCAGCTAATTCTGTTGGATATCAATCTACCTGTGTATGATGGGTATTATTGGTGTCAGAAAATCAGAGAAGTATCGAAGGTGCCTATCATCTTTATTTCCAGTCGAAATACAAACATGGATATGATTATGGCGATGAATATGGGGGCAGATGATTTTGTGACGAAGCCGTTTCAGCTAGATGTGCTGGTTGCGAAGATCAATGCGCTGTTGCGACGGTCGTATAATTATTCTGAACCTGGAAATGAGACCATGGAGCACAATGGAATTACGTTGAACTTAGATAATGGAAACATGGAGATCGCGGGAGAGACCATCGATTTGAGTAAAAATGAGTACCGCCTATTGTATTTACTGATGAAAAAGCATGGAAAGATTTTGACAAGAGAAAAGCTGTTACGTTCCCTTTGGGAGGATGAACGGTTTGTTGATGATAATACATTGACTGTGAATATCAATCGATTAAGGAAAAAAATCGAGCAGGCAGGTATCAATGGGTATATAGAAACCAAGGTGGGGCAAGGATATATTGTTCCTTAGGCGAGTTAGGAGACAGATATGGCATTTTGGAAATATTTAAAAGATCAATGGCTCATTATCTCCGGTTGGGTGCTGTTCATGGGGTTGACTAGCTTGATTTTATGGCTGTCTCCCACATTACATCTTAGCCTTTCATCAATCAGCTATTTATTGTTGTTGGGCTTTCTGCTGCTGACAATGGTTTTGGTCATTGATTTTCTGCTGAAAAAAAGATGGTGGAAGGGCCTAGACCTTACTGCTCAACCTCCTATGCTAGACCAGTATCTGAAAAATGCGTCTCGAGCAGATGAAAAGCTGGTACAGGAGTATGTTAATGGTCTGTTAATAGAACATAATAAGATGATGGAGCAGGTGATCGATAATCAAGAAGCTTATAAAGACTACATTGATTCCTGGGTCCATGAAATCAAGGTTCCTTTAGCGGCACTTCACTTGCTTCTAGGTTCTATGGAGGATGATATCTCTGATGAGGCCTATTATCAAACAGAAAATGAACTGGTAAAAATCGATGAACATGTTGAACAGGTTCTTTACTATTCAAGACTGGACAGTTTCTCCAGGGATTATTTGATTCAGGAATATTCATTGAAAAAACTCATCCAATCTGTGGTAAAAACACAAGCCAATTATTTCATCCAGAAAAATATTCGTTTCTCTCTGACAGGTGAAAATCAAATGGTTCTTACAGATGGCAAGTGGTTGGAGTTTATTTTGAAGCAACTATTGAGCAATGCGGTAAAGTATACCCCAGTTGGTGGAGAAATCAATATCCAGCTGTCGAAAAATAAAGAGGGAGTGGCTTTGGCGCTTAGCGATTCAGGAATAGGAATTCCTAAAAAGGACCTTCAAAGGATTTTTGATAAAGGATTCACTGGAGAAAATGGGCGATTAAGCGAACAGCACTCTACCGGTTTAGGACTTTATCTGGCAAAAAGCCTGTCTGATAAACTGGGGCACCAGCTGACGGTTGTATCTGAACAGGGAGAAGGAACGACTGTCCAGTTGTTTTTCCCAGTCATTAGCTATTATCAAGAATCAAGAGGTTGATAAAGAAAAAAGGGGCTGCTTATCTGAGGTGAGACAGATAAGCAGTCCTATTTTATTGCCAAGTTTTGTTGTCAAAAAAAGCATTGACAACAAAACTTGGCATGTTATACTTGTTTTGACAAGTAAACTTGGTATTTTTGGATAAGATCTTAGTACCAATAGAAAGTAAAGGAGAAAACACAATGAATAAAGAGGAGCTATTACACAGAGCACGACATTCAAAAGAAAATCAAAGAGAAGGAGTTGAACAGCAACAGGTACTGGAGGGAGCCAGATATGGGGCCTTGGTTTTCAGCGTTCTGGCAGTTCTATTGATGATTTATACACTTTTAAAATGGCGGGTGACAGAGCTTAATTTGGTTTTGGCTATGGTTTGGCTATATTTCCCTGCTAATTTATACGGTATGGCACGTTTAGCAGATAAGAAGCAAAAGCCGACAAAGACAGTCATTGTTTGTTTTATTATCGGGTTAGGTTTGTTAGCTTCCTATTTTATCAAGAGTTGGTGAGGGTATGAATGAAGAATTGATTCTTAAAAACCATTTGAAGAAAGCACGCAAAGAAAACAAGCTATCGCAGGCGCAATTGGCGGAGCTTGTTGGTGTTTCCAGAAATACGATCAGTTCCATTGAAACAGGTCAGTTCAATCCAACAGCGAAGCTGGCATTGATTCTTTGTATTGCGTTAGAAAAGAAATTTGAGGAGTTGTTCTATTTTTAATTGGGCTATAGAGGAAGAGGATAGCATATAAATATATCGAAGGAAGGATCAAAGCATGCGCTGAAGTGGCACACTGTTTTGATCTTTTTCAGGTATTTTAAGCTATACAGATTCATTGCTATTGAGATTGGCGGGTAACGAAAAAGTAAATTGGCAGGCTGAGACTATGGAAGGGTTTCGACGAAAGAAACGAAAGTTAGTGTGTAAATACTTATCATATTTTTATTGTACATCATGCCAGTTTATTGTTAGACTGTTGGAGGAATATATTTGACAGAAGCTGGACAACTCTTGTTCAGAAATGACTTCATCTCAGGTATGGTCTGCTGGATGTCGGTCATTTTTTTGGGTTTGTCTATTTGATTGTCGAGTGGCATTAAGGTAGAAAACAGCGAGTGACTAAAGTTGATCTTATCTTATGGGATATATGGGAATGCAAAATTATTTTTGGAGGATATCATGTCTATTTTTAGAAGAAAAGCGTTGTCAGCGCCCACGGCTGACAGCAGTGGAATGAAAAAGGAGTTAAAGACCAGCGATCTGATCATGCTGGGGATTGGTGCGGTTGTTGGAACTGGGATTTTTGTCATTACAGGCGTAGCTGCCAATGAAACGGCGGGGCCGGCGTTGACCCTTTCGTTTTTAGTCGCAGCTGGAGCAATCATTCTTTCGGGATTATGTTATGCGGAATTTGCTTCAAGAATTCCGGTATTAGGCGGACCTTACGCTTATATGTATGTCGTTTTTGGAGAAATCGTTGCTTGGATGACCGGTTGGCTAGTTATCTGCGAGTTTTTCTTAGCCGTTTCATCTGTTGCTTCGGGATGGTCGGGGTATGTTCAAGGCTTCCTTAGTAGCATGGGAGTTGAACTACCCAAAATATTGAGCGGGGCGTACAATGCGTCAGAAGGCACTTTCGTTGATTTAATTGCAGTGCTTGTTCTGATATTTGTCACGTTCTGGGTATCATTGGAAGCGAAGACGGCATTGCGCTTAAATAACCTAATGGTTTATGTGAAATTTGGGATTATTCTCTTGTTTATTCTTGTAGGTATATTCTATGTAAAACCATCTAATTGGCAGCCATTCATGCCATTTGGTTTCTCTGGTGTAATCAGCGGAGCAGCAATTGTATTTTTTGCATTTCTTGGCTTTGACGCGGTAAGTATGGCCGCAGAGGAAGTAAAAAATCCACAACGAGATATACCAAGAGGAATCATTGGGTCGATTCTGATCGCAACAATTCTTTATATTGTGGTGACGTTGATTCTGACTGGGATCGTTCCTTATACATCTCTTGGAGTGAAGGACCCGGTTGCTTTTGCTATGCGTTTTGTTGAAAAGGATGCAGTTGCCGGTATTATCTCTGTAGGGGCAATTTTGACGCTTCTGACCGTAACGATTGCTATGATGTACAGTCTGGCTCGAATCATTTATGCAATCAGTAAAGATGGATTGTTGCCTAAATTTATGAGTAAAATCGATCCAAAACGACGGACACCTAAAAATGCAACCTATGTAGCTGGCATTGCCTCTATGTTATTTGCCGGATTCTTTCCACTAAACCTTTTGGCAGAGCTGACAAATATTGTAACGTTGATGTATTTGATCTTCATGGGATTTGGGATCATTCGCTTGAGAAGCATGTTTGGAGAACCGAAAAAAGAAGAATTTCGTTTCCCTCTTGTTCCTGTCCTACCACTTGTCTTAGTATTGGTAAGTGGCGCACTTATGCTGCAATTGCAAGCAGCAACATGGCGAGTATTTGCTGGGGCACTGGTTGTTGGCTTTATTATTTATTTTGCGTATGGCTATCGTCATAGTAACTTGAATAAGCTAGATCAAAAATAATAAATAAGCTGAGCGTAGGATAGAACTCAAATCCTACGCTCAATTTGTATTTAAACCCAACCTCTTTGTCACCAAGAAAAAATCATAGCAAAACCGAGGGCAAGTATTTCTCGGCTGTACATGTTTGCTGTTACAGATGTGTTTGACTGTGCCGGTAAGCCACTGATATCGTTAAGCCCTAAGCGTCGTGCTAAAAGCTTTGAGCGATAAATATGAAAATCACTTGTAACGATCACTGTTTTTCCGAGGTTGGTTTTTTCCATTGCATTTGAGATATTTTCT
This sequence comes from Enterococcus sp. 9E7_DIV0242, assembly GCF_002140975.2. NCBI lineage: Bacteria > Bacillati > Bacillota > Bacilli > Lactobacillales > Enterococcaceae > Enterococcus > Candidatus Enterococcus clewellii. The sequence goes on along the minus strand of NZ_CP147247.1, from coordinate 1,860,187 downwards.
TTAGTGCTTGTGGATAGGTCTTCTTTGAGAATTTTTGTTGGATCGACATGATGCTGAATCAGGTAGTTTGCCATCACATTAGCTTCTGAATCAGGCTCATCCTTTCCTTGACCGCCACAAACAATAATTGTTGCTTGTGGGTTTTCTTCAATAAAATGTATTGCTTCGTTTAATCGTTCTTTCAGCACACTACTGGGGTATGCATTCCCTTCACTTGTTCCGCGTACCTGTGCACCAAGTATCAATAAAGTATCTGGATTATCAGCAGGTGCCTCCTTTGTTCCTTGTACAATCAAAAAGAGCATCGAGGCAGCATACAGGATGCCAACTCCAATCAAAACAACCAACAATTTCATCATTTTCTTCATTCGACCCCTTCTTTCTCTCAGTATATAGTTTAGAGGATTAAGAAGCCAATTATTTTTATATCTTGCTACTTTAAATAATTTTTAACCAAATTTAGCTATTGTTAAACTTATTAAGACAAAAAGAACTGCATAAAACACACTTTTTTTGAAGGAATGACAGAAGCAAATTAGTAGTAAACATTTGACGATTCCTATATGATTGAAGGTAGTATTTCAAGGTAAAGAGGCACACTTTTCACTATTTTTCCATAGAGATTCTTAAAATTCCTAAAGAAAGCCTACGATAACCCAACTATCTGTGGTAAAATAGGAAAATGTCTAGTTATAGAAATTATCTATTTTGTAGAATGAAATAGTAAGGGCACGAGTTGGTTGAAACAGTATAAAAAATAAAAAGGAAGATCGATGAGATGGAAGAAAAAGATTTAAACACACAGAACACAAGGAGCACCCGGTCAAACAACAAGCAACCTAAAAATAAGAAGAGTCGTTCTATATACATACCCATGCTTGCTGCAGTTATGGTATTTACGTTATTTTTAGTAGTCGGCTATGTATTTTTCCAGTCTCATTTTTTACCTACAGCTGAAGCAAATGGCGTAAAAATCGGCTGGATGAACGTTGATGCGGCGCAAAAGAAATTGGAAGAGCTCAATGAGACACAGCAGGTAGTCATTGAGTCTGCTAATGGCGAGCAGCAGGTGATCGACTTACCGGAAAAGTATGCTGTTACGAAAGAATTTTTAGATGAGAAGATGGGGCAGGCATCAATTAAGTTGCCAGTCAATGAATCTTTTAAAACAGAATTGGAAGCAAAGCTGAATGAACTGAACTTTGCGGAAGGAACACCGAGTCAAGATGCCTACATAGAACGTGGAGACGCTGGATTTCAGATTGTTGCTGAGCAGTACGGAACCGTAGTTGACAAAGAAAGTCTAATGAAGAAGGTTCTTGCTGATGTTGAGCAAAATACAGGGAATTATACCTACAATGTTGCTGATTTCTATCAAAAGCCCGCGATTCTTAAGGATAGTGAAGAACTGGCTAATCAGTTAACGGCATTGTCACAGAAAGAAAATAAAAAAATTACAGTAGCGATCAGTGATAAAACAGTAGAGATTCCCAAAGAAACGTTGCAAACTTTCCTTAGTAATGAAGGGGTTGCGGATGCGGCAGCTGTGGAAGCTTGGCTAACACAAATCAGTCCGGAATATTCTTCTATCACTCAACCAATCACATTTACAAATGTACATGGTGAAACAAGACGTTACCAAAATAATGGGAGCTACGGTTGGTCGATCAATATTGCTGAAACAACTGCATTGCTCACACAGGCAGTTGAGAGTGCAAATGCGGAAGAAACTGTTACAGCAGTGATTGATGGCGATGTCGCTCAGTCTTCAGTGGTTAATCAAACATATGTTGAGATTGATTTGAATAATCAAATGATGTATTTTTTCCAAAATGGTGCTAAAACGGTGGAAACACCGGTGATTACAGGTCGCTATAATAAAGGGACAGCTACTGTACCGGGATTCCATACGATCCTTTACAAGGATACGAATACAAACCTTGAAGGCTCAATGTTGGATGGTTCAACTTACAGTGTGCCGGTCAACTACTGGATGCCATTGTTAAGTATGGGCGGAGTGGTCACTCAAATCGGTATTCACGATGCAGACTACAAACTGGAACACTTTGGAAATAAAGAAGCTTTTAAGACAACTTTCGGAAGTAACGGATGTATTAATACACCGGGCGATGCTATGGCACAAATATTTGCGGCTTCCTACCCAGGAATGCCAGTCATTATCTATGGAACAATTTACGATGATGCGCCAGGTGCATTCGATAAGCCTGTAGATTATGGTGTGGCAGTATAATTTAAACAAGTAACAGATTGAAGGATGAACGTTCTTCAATCTGTTTTTCTTTGAGAACAGTAATTTTTTTCAAGGCGAAAAAATTCATTTGAAGACAATCAAAAGGTTGTTGGAAAGTGAATGGGGTGATAGAACAATTGAGTGTTAAGGTAGTGTATACTGAATGAAGAATAGGAAGCAAGGAGGAAGAAAAGATGCCATTTGTACACATTGAATTAATCGAGGGACGCAGTGAAGAACAGTTAACGAATATGGTCAAGGAAGTTACACAAGTAATTTCGAAAAATACCGGTGCTCCGGAGCAGAACATCCATGTAATCGTCAATGAGTTAAAGAAAGACCGTTACGCACAAGGTGGAGAGTGGAAAAAATAAGAACGAGTTTGGGATGTAAATAAAAAATAGAAAACGGCAACGAATCAAGAAAAATGAATTCGTTGTCGTTTTTTCTGTCAAAATGCCACTATTTCAAAAATGGAAGTAGCAACTCAATCAAATTAGAAGAGCGTTCCTATGTTTAAAATCATAGTACAAACCAACTTATTTTGTTATTTCGGTAAATGGCACAATTAAGTCATATTTTAACAGAATTATCTTTTTAAATAGTTTTTAGATGTAAAAAACTTGAGTATTTTGTACCCAAGATTTATTATCTTATATGCGATTAGTTAAGTAAAAAAATGATAAATAAGGTGCTAACAACATTAGTGATTCCGTGAACGATCCAACTTGGAAAAAGTGAACCGCCAGCCAATTTTTCGTTTATATAGCAAAGGATGTAGCCAATTACTCCAGTCATGATACCTACAAAAATTAGAGTCCAAAAATGTACATTCTGAGTTATTAACATAAGGAAATGGGTTAAACCAAACAATGTCGCTTGTATAAAGTTTCCCAATCTATAATTGAATGTATGAATCAATCTTTTCGCAAGAAAACCGCGAAAAAATATTTCCTCAGATAGTGCAGTTTGAACGAATGCGTATAAAATAATAGAAAGAGTACTCCATAAAGAGATATCTGTAAATTTGCTATTAGCTAAAATCGAGAGATCAGAAACTGATATAAGTGAAAAATAACCTACAAACATAAATCCTACTAGTGCAATTAAACAAAATGAAACGAATCTGGAATTATTTTCTGTACTTATTTTTTTCAAACCTAAGAAATCTAGTAACGAAGAGTTATTTGATCTCCTAGAAACTATCCACCAAAACAATGGGATAAGTCCAAAAAATATCACTTGGAAAATTGATGAAATTAATTGATTGATAAATTGGTCCATTTTTAGTCTCCTTTCAACTACAGGTTATCGATAAAATTATTATATCAAGCATATCTTAATTCAATTCTTAATTTTGTATTAATCAATTCTTAATTCAACATGTACAATTGCATTTTTTATTGTCCAAAAAATGATGGTCTTTGAGAATGGAAGGGATTTATGGAAAGGGGAAACATAGCTGGAGCTAAGTATTGTACAGTGTGTGGAGCGGCTTTCAAAGTGTATGGTAACACAGAAAATAGAGTTGAACTTTGTTCAAACTACTAAGCGAATTCAATTTGAGTTAACAGTATCCCAGTAAAGGATAGTAAGATGTGTGATCCAGATGGTGTGCTTCATTTTTATAGATTAAGTGTAAAACAAAAACTGTAGACATCATCCCTTTTTAGAGACTTTTGCTACAGTTTTAAAACGATTGACATAACCAGTTATTATTTTTACGGAGTTATATCCCACGCACTCATATTTCTATTCAGCAGTTTCAGCGTTAGCAACTAAATATTGATCCAGCATATTTTTTGTCATTTCTTTTCCGTGGTGGCAAATCGGACAAAGCATGTAATAAGTAGAAGAGGTTGTGAAAAGCGGTATCCAGAAAAGCGTGAACTTTCTGCCCACTTGCTTTGCTTCCATGACAACGTCATTGTTGCAGTTGCCACAGGTGCATCGTACAACTGTTTCTCCTAAATCCTTTTCAAACCCTCGTGATCCCCAAACAATAAACATAAGTAATCTCCTTTTTCCTTTTTATAGATTTTTAGCATAGCAAACTTCCCACCTTCAATCAATACAACAAAGCAAGTTTCAATAATAACAGAAAGGATTGTTTAAAAGAATTATCCGAGAAGTACTTGCTTTTTTTTAGCAGAAGTGATTAAATTAGAACATAATTGATTGAAGAGAAAGACAACTGAACCTGAGAGCAATCTTTTAGAGAGAAAAACCAAGGCTGAAAGTTTTTCAGATAAGGCGCAGGGAATGACCACTTTCAAAACCTTTGTTGAAGCAAAGGCGGCCAGTACCGTTATCACGATCAAGGAACAACGACTATTTGTCTTGTTCAAAATTAGGTGGAACCACGAATTTTCGTCCTAGTATCTCGTCATAGATACTGGGACTTTTTTTATTTGGGTTTTCCAGTTCTAGCTAATGTTCATTCGTTGATATTCCTGTTATCATTCTAGTGAAGCAGATAAGGTACATGGAACGTGAAGGCAAGAAAGGAATTGTTTTTTCAATCAATAGAATCAGAGGAGGAATAACGAATATGTCAATCAACATCACATTTCCGGATGGCGCAGTCAAAGAATATGAGGCGGGCATCTCTACGTTAGATATCGCCAAAGGAATCAGTAACAGCCTTGCTAAGAAAGCTTTAGCAGGAAAATTTAATGGAGAATTAGTTGATTTGGTTCGCCCCATTGAGGAAGATGGTTCCATTGAAATCGTCACACCAGATCATGAGGACGCACTGGGGATTTTACGGCATTCGGCGGCCCACTTGATGGCCAACGCGTTGCGCCGACTATTTCCAACTATCAAATTTGGAGTAGGACCTGCTATTGATAGCGGCTTTTACTACGATACTGATAATGGGGAGTCACCTGTCACTGTAGAGGATTTACCAGCTATAGAGGCTGAGATGATGAAAATCGTCAAAGAAAACAACCCAATCGTTCGCAAGGTTGTATCAAAGGCAGAAGCATTGGAACTTTTTGCAGATGATCCCTATAAAGTTGAACTGATCAGCGATCTTCCAGAGGATGAAGTAATCACTGTCTATGATCAAGGCGATTTTGTTGATCTTTGCCGTGGTGTTCATGTTCCTTCAACTGGACGTATTCAGATCTTCAAGCTGTTGTCTGTAGCAGGGGCTTATTGGAGAGGGAACTCTGATAATCATATGATGCAGCGAATTTATGGTACAGCGTTCTTCGATAAAAAAGATTTAAAAGAGTTTATCAAGCTTCGTGAAGAAGCAAAAGAAAGAGACCACCGCAAGCTTGGAAAAGAGCTGGATCTGTTTATGATTTCTCCTGAGGTTGGTTCAGGATTACCGTTCTGGCTGCCAAAAGGTGCGACAATCCGCCGCACCATTGAGCGTTATATTACAGACAAGGAAATCAGCTTAGGTTATCAGCATGTCTATACACCGATCATGGCTGACGTTAATCTATATAAAACTTCAGGACACTGGGACCATTACCATGAAGATATGTTCCCACCAATGGACATGGGAGATGGAGAAATGCTGGTACTTCGTCCAATGAACTGTCCGCACCACATGATGGTCTATAAGAATGATGTGCATAGCTACCGTGAGCTGCCAATTCGTATTGCTGAGTTAGGAATGATGCACCGTTATGAAAAATCAGGCGCTCTTTCCGGCCTGCAGCGTGTACGTGAAATGACATTGAACGATGGCCATACCTTTGTTCGTCCGGACCAAATCAAAGACGAATTCAAACGTACGTTAGAATTGATGGTTGCTGTATATGCGGATTTCAATATTACTGATTACCGTTTCCGCTTGAGCTACCGTGATCCAAACAATACAGACAAGTATTTTGATGATGATGCAATGTGGGAAAAAGCACAAACAATGCTGAAAGCGGCAATGGATGAAATGGAGCTTGAGTACTTTGAAGCAGATGGTGAAGCAGCTTTCTACGGTCCTAAACTGGATGTTCAAGTAAAAACAGCACTGGGGATGGAAGAAACATTATCTACTATTCAATTGGACTTCCTGTTGCCAGAACGGTTTGACCTTACGTATGTAGGTGATGATGGAGAAAACACACATCGTCCAGTCGTTATTCATAGAGGGATCGTCTCTACAATGGAACGCTTTGTTGCCTACCTGACAGAAGTATATAAAGGGGCTTTCCCAACATGGTTGGCACCTATTCAAGCAACAATCATTCCAGTTTCTGTAGAAGCACACTCTGAGTATGCTTACGAAATCAAAGAACGCTTGCAAGCACAGGGGTTGAGAGTTGAAGTTGACGATCGTAATGAAAAAATGGGGTATAAAATTCGTGCCTCACAAACACAAAAGGTTCCTTACCAATTAGTTGTTGGGGATAAGGAAGCCGATGATGCAACAGTCAATGTTCGTCGTTATGGAAGCAAAGAAACTTCTGTTGAAGACCTGAACATCTTTGTTGACAGTATGGCGTCAGAGGTTCAAAACTTCAGCCGTTAGGTTGGAATTGAGACGAGTGGATAGCTCATTTCGTCGCGTATAGTGAGAAGGTTAGTCGTCTTTGTGATGATTGACCTTCTCTTATTCTATTAATGTCCTCTTTTCGTTAAAAATAGACGGTGAGCCCCATTGTTTTCTGATGGTCAGAGAAAGAAAGGCTGAATTGAGAAAAAAATTTTAAATATTTGCTTAGACCTGCTGTTTCCTCTATGATTTTCTGTCATTATTCGTTAGAATAAGAAGGCAGGACTTTTCCTGGGTGAAAGGATACGACGATGAAAAACATGAACTTTTTAGATAAATGGAAGAAAACACAAGAAGAACCGAATACATACAAAGCGAGAAAGTCTCACATTCCTTTCCGATTGAACTTTCTATTTTTTATTATCTTTGGCCTGTTTGTTTCGCTAATCGTCCGTCTGGGCTATCTTCAAATCGTGGAAGGGGATAGCTATGTAGAACGGATCGCCCAAGGGTCAAATTTGGTGGTTCAATCCGGTGCGCCACGTGGAGAGATTTATGATGCGAAAGGAAAGCTTTTGGTGAGCAACAAATCCAATTTGGCCATTACGTATACTAGAGGAAAAAATGTACAAGCAGATGATCTTCTGGAAATCGCTAATCGAGTAAATGACCTGATTCATGTGCCGGCAGATGATTTGACTGAGCGGGATAAAAAGGATTACTGGCTGGCAAACAAAGAAAACTTGAAAGCGGCGCAGGATCGTTTGACCGACAAAGACAAAACGGATGAGAGCGGGAACACAATCACGGATCAAAGTACGCTTTATTCCTTGACCGTTGATAAAGTAGCGGAAGAAGAAATCAATTTTGATGAACATACGCTTCAGGCTGCGACGATTTACAAACGAATGAATTCTGTCTCTGAGCTGAATACGACATTCATCAAAAATGAAGAAGTATCTGAGAATGAAGTGGCAGTCATTGGTGAACACACTGCGGAGATTCCGGGAGTATCAACAGGTATGGATTGGACACGGGAATATCCGGAAGGCTCCGTTTTACGCAGTATTCTTGGAACGATTTCTACGGAAAAAACCGGTCTGCCAGCCGAAGAAGTCGATGAGTATTTAGCCAAGGGCTATGCGCGTAATGACCGGGTCGGAACCAGCTACTTGGAAAAGCAATATGAATCTGTTTTACAGGGAACAAAAGCAAAATCAGAAGTATCTCTTGACAGTACGGGGAAAGTAACGAGTCAAACCTTACTTTCAGAAGGCCAAAAAGGGAAAAATCTGAAATTAACAATTGATACAGAATTTCAAAAGAAATTGGAGGAAGTAGTCAAGGCACAGTATGAACAGATACTTGCAAGTGGTAATGCACCATATTCTGATGGGGTGTATATTGCTGTGACAAATCCAAAAACTGGTGCGATTTTAGCAATGGTCGCCTATGATCATGATGTGAAAACCAATGAGCTGACCTCCAATCCGTTGGCGACAATTAACAAAGTTTTTGTACCAGGGTCTGTTGTCAAAGGGGCAACATTGACTGCTGGTTATGAAAGCGGCGTGATTCAGGGCAATGACGGGATGATTGATGAACCGATACGGATTGCCGGAAGTAATGTGAAGTCATCAAACTTTAACTTGTATTCCAAAATCCCAATTACTGCACAGCAGGCGTTGGAATTCTCCTCTAACTCCTATATGATGAAGCTAGTCTTCAAGATGTTAGGGACAGAATACACACCTAATATGATGGTTCCTTATACGACAGGAGATTCTCGAGTATTTGAAATCTTGCGGAACGCCTATGCTGAATATGGGATGGGAGTATCTACAGGAATCGATCTTCCCGGCGAATCTACAGGACTCGTAACAAAAACTTTTGATGATCCTGCTTTAGCGCCAAATGCCGGTAACCTACTTGACTTATCCTTTGGTCAGTATGATAACTATACTGCCTTGCAGCTGGCACAGTATGTAGCCACAGTCGCAAATGATGGCAAACGGATGGAAAATCATATCGTTGAAGGAATTTATGAGAATAATCTTGATGGGACCTTGGGGGCGTTGAAAGAAGCAGCACAGCCTAAAATTTTGAATGAAGTAAACATTTCAAGTGAACAAATGAAATTGATCCAAGAAGGTTTTTACAATGTTGTTTACGGAACTAGCGGCTTTACAACTGGGAAATATATGAGTGATGCAAAAATGACTATAGCAGCTAAAACAGGTACAGCCGAAACGACGTATGTGGATGAAAATGGTGAAGCTCATGAAACAGTCAATAGTAATGTGATTGCTTATGGCCCCTATGAAGATCCAGAAATTGCAGTTAGTGTAATCTTACCGAATCTGAATAATAACAGCGAAAACTTTAAGAACAATCAGTACATGGCAAAAGCTGTCATCAATGCTTATGCCGAAATGTACAACAAGTAATTTTGTAAAGGAGTTCTCCTTTACAAAATTACTAAAAAGTCTGGTAATTCATAATCAAACATGATATGATAGCTAAGGCTAAGAATTCTCTTAGAATAAAATGAATTGAGACATAGGAGGGAAAGAAATGCGCGTAAACATTACTCTAGAATGTACTTCTTGTAAAGAACGTAACTACCTTACAAGCAAAAATAAACGTAACACTCCGGACCGTATCGAAAAACAAAAATACTGCCCGCGTGAAAGAAAAGTTACTTTACATCGTGAAACAAAATAATCATTTGACGATATGGCTGGAATCCCTAATTATAGGGCTTCCAGTTTTTTGTTTATCAAATTTCGGATAGAATGTACTCAAAATAGCTTTCTGCTTCGCTTGATTTGTTGGTATACTAAATGAAAAGGAGGAGAATGATGAAAAAGTTAGTTGCTTTGTGTCTGGTTGTTTTTTTGCTCATTCTTTCCGGATGTTCGCTAGATAAAAAGAGTGAGTCTTCAAAGGAGTCATCTAGTGATACGATCTCTACTTCGGAAAAAGCAAAGGAAAATATTTCTGAAAAGGACTATGCTTCTCTTGGTGGTACCTGGGAATGTTTAGATGAAGCTGAGATGGGAGATGCAGTATTCATTGAACGTAACGCGACAGGGTTAACTATTCAGTACGGTGATGAAGCAGCTGTAGAGACAGAATTTGTTGCAAAAGAATCGGTGAAAGAGAGTATCTATTTTCGCTTTGAAAATAGGGTCGATCAGGTGGCTTATAGGATTGAACTGAAATCGAATGGAAACATTGTATTAAATCGCGGTACGACGAATCCTGAAATGGAAGGTTTGAGTAAACCGATGGAATATGAAAAGAAGGATGAATTGAATTTTACGTTACAAAAAATAAAAGAAATGGTCGAGCAATCTGAGGATTTTGAGTACTTTCAGAAAACCGAAGACTTTGATGATGATGACTATAAAATCTTAGCGATTCCGGAAGGAGAAGGATTTGGGTTTATCAGCGGACCCGATAATGAGGAACCAGCTGCTATTGAATACGATGAAAGTGGTACGATTATTAGGGAGTACAATCCATCTAAAGATTTACGAGCCACGACATTACGAGAGGTACGACAATTGATTGAGAATATAAGGAATGGGCAATAACGTATCACTAAAGATAGCTAAACGAAATGAACTTGGTTTTAAAACGAACGCAATAGAATAAAAAAAGCTAACTGGAGTGTAGTGAATCAAAAGACAGAAGCTGTTTTACTGAAGGTCTAGTAAACCAGCTCCTGTCTTTTTTATAGTTGCTTATGGTAATAGTGAAAAACTTTTTTGTTTATCAGTGTTTAGATAGCCATAATCAGCTCTTTTGATAGTTGTCTTATCCCATATTCCAATGTTTCAAAATAATCTTTTTCGACTAGCTCCTCATAGTTTTTGATTGTGGATAAATCATTTTCTTTTAAATGATAGAAAAAGGTAAGGAGGGTATATTCAAAAATATCGATGATTTGACAGACCAGCTCTTTTGTCTGGGAAGAAGGACCCTCACGTTTGATCAAGCGGATCAATCCACGGCAATCTGCCAGATATTGTTCAAAGAGATCGATATCGAAAATCCATTTTTCATGCAAGGCCTCAATAAAGGGTGAGTGTTCATCTAGTCTTTTTTTGTAATCACTAAAATTCATAAAAGAGCTCCCTTCTGTTTATGATCAAAACAAGTATAGCATGAAAAACAGTTGCCATATATGTTTGAATAAATATGGTTATCCTCACTGTTTGGAAATAAGCATACATGAAAAAGGTTTGCAGCTCTCTGAAGAAGAGAATCTGCAAACCTTTTTATATACAAGTATGATTTACTCAAATCTTGTCGAACATATTCCCCTTTTCTTTCTACATCGCCATCCATGTGGGTTCTAATGTATTGCCATCCGGGTCCTGCACTTCCAATCCGAACATCTGATCTTCCGGTATGCCCATCTCCACTTTGAAATAATCGCCACCATTTGCTTTGGCTATTTCAGCAAATTTTTTCACAGCATCTGCACTGTCCATACTAAAGGCTGTCAAAGCACCACTTGTTGTTTTTGTGTCGGCAATTGTTTTATCTTTGATGAATTGTTTATAGAAATCATGGCTGAGCAGCATGATCCAAAAATTATCATCCCAGACCATTGAGCTGGTTTGTTCTGTTGAAAACTCTTTGTTTTGAACAAAACCCAATGCTTGATAGAAGTCGGTAGAGCGCTGTACATCTGATACAGGAAAATTAACAAATACCATTGTTGCCATGGGAATCCCTCCGATTTTTAATTGATTGATTACGGGACAAGAATCTCATGCGCGAACTATTTTGTCAAAGACATTGCCTAAAAAAAAAGAATGGAAGCGTTATTCGTAAAGGAGAAGAAATGGAAAGCAACAATTTCAATCACATTTTACACTTTATTTTTGTCGTGCTACACTAAGTAGATACAATAAAGGAGTGAACGTTCATGGATCAAACGGTGTGGTTGGTTATTGGCTTGATTTGTCTGGTGTTATTGGTGATTTGGGCTATTGATATCTATTCTGGATATAAACTAAAGCAACGAATACGGTTCGAATGGGGAAGACGGCCGGCATGGCAACGATTAGATAAAGAAGAAAGTTTGAAGCAGGCTTGGAAATATGCGCAAACCTATCAGAAATTTGATAGTGAGATTGACGATGTGACTTGGTATGATTTAGATATGATGGAGGTCTTTGAAGCAGTCAATGCGACTTATTCAAGCGTTGGTTCTGAAGCCCTTTATCAACAAATGAGAAACTTTGATTTTAACTCACAGGAAGCCGAACAGCTAGAGGAGCTCCTTCACTTTTATCAAGAAAATCCAGAGCAGCGTGAAGAAATACAATTTCGATTTGCACAGCTTGGGAAGAAGGATGATAATTTCGTAAAGCACTATTTGTCTACAACGAATGGAAAGGAGCTGTCCGGTTTTTATTTACATGTTTTACTTGGACTGCTTCCGGTTATTGGGTTGCTCCTCTTGGCTTTTGGGTTAGTCGGGGGTGCTATACTTACGTTGGTAAGTATCTGCTTCAATGTCATTTATTATTTGAGAAAAAAGGAGCTGCTGGAAACTGAGTTGAATAGTATGCGTTATTTTGTTCAGACATTAGCTACTGCTAAAGCAATTGGCAAAGTGAAGTCACCTGTTCAATCAGAATTACAGAAACACTTAGCACCACTGAAAAATATTCTGCATTTTGGGGCATCGTTTCGAGTGAAATCAAACTCAGAGGCAGAAGTGATGTTTGATTATTTGAACATGGCCCTGATGATCCCCTTTATTTCCTATAATTTCGTGTTGAAACGTTTGGGTCAGTATCATGAGCAGGCCGTTGCATTGTGGGATATTTTAGGGCGATTGGAGGCGGCGTATGCCATTCTCAATTTCCGTTCGTATATGCCGCAAGTAGCCATTCCAATATTTGAAGCTGGTGGAGTCGTCGCTGCTGCCAGTTATCATCCTCTATTGGATGAAGCTGCAGTTGTTAACCCAATTAACTGGCAGAAAAATACGTTGGTCACCGGTTCAAACGCTTCAGGAAAATCAACGTATGTAAAAAGTATTGCTATCAATTGTATCTTAGCTCAAACAATCCATACGACCGCTGCAGAAACATTCATGATGGAAAGAGGCCATGTGCTGACATCCATGGCAGTGGAGGATGATTTATTTGAAGGCGATAGCTATTTTGTTGCAGAAATCAAGTCCATCAAACGTGTGATGGAGCAGATAAAGCTTAATGAGCGGTGTTACTGCTTCATTGATGAGATTCTAAAAGGAACAAATACGATCGAGCGTATCTCTGCTTCTGCTAGCATTGTCAATTGGATGAAGACATATCCTTCTCTAGCATTTGTAGCGACTCATGACATTGAGCTGACAGAGATTTTGAAGCACTCTTGTGAGAATGTTCATTTTGAGGAACGGGTTGAGGAAGATGGTATTCGTTTCGATTATGAGTTGAAACCTGGAAAAGCGCGGACACGAAATGCGCTCCAATTACTTAAGATTATGGATTACCCGGAAGAGGTCGTCAGCAATGCGAAGAAGGAAGCGGCTTTCTTTGATGAGCACCGTAGCTGGAATGTGATTGAGTGATTCCAAAGTTATTCAAAAAACGGACTCACCTTTCAGTTTTGTCATGTCATCTTATGTTTTTGTTCCTGTATTTTCCCTCCTAGCTCGGCGTATAATCGGATGGAAGGAGGGAAAAAATTTGATGCATGCACAGATAGAAAACGGGAAAAGAGGATTCACAACTTTTGATTTAAAAGTACTGGGTGTGGTTTTTATGTTTATCGATCATATCCATGAAATGTTTTCGATCATGGGGGCGCCAGCCTGGCTGGATTGGTTTGGGCGACCTGTCGCAACACTATTTTTCTTCATTAGTGTAGAAGGATTCAGTCATACTAGTAATAAGGAGAAATATTTGAAACGGCTTTGGCTGGGCTTTTTTCTAATGAACATTGGCAATTATTTGGTCCAGCGTTTTTTTTCATTGGGTGATGTGGGATTGATGAATAATATTTTTTCTGATTTATTTATTGCGGTGCTGTCAATGTATGGGATAGAACTGATCAGTAAAGGCTACAAGGAAAAGGCGTATGGTAAATTATTCAAAGGGATTTTATGTCTGATACTCCCCGTATTGATTTCAATAATCTTAATATATGCTTTGACAAATGGCACAATGGCGTTATTTACATTGAGCTATATTTTTCCGTCGACCATGTTCTCTGAAAATAGCATCATGATTTATTTAGCTACGGCAATGTATGTGTTCAGAAAAAATAGGACAGTGCAATGTCTAGCTATTGCAGTCGTCGCAGGCCTTTTTGCCAGCCGTGATGTTTCTTCATTATTAACATGGAACACTCAGTGGATGATGATTTTTGCAATCATTCCAATTGCTCTATACAATGGCGAAAGAGGAAAAAGTATGAAACAATTTTTCTATGTGTTTTATCCAGCACATATTTGGTTGCTGTATATTCTTGCCTCAATCATCTATACTCATTTTATTTAAAAAGTAACCGACAAATATAGGTGTTGAACGGTTTTAAAAGCATGTCTCTTGGCGAGCTGTTTTTAAGATCGTTTTTTTGTTGGTTGTTTCAGTTTGTCTGCCGGAGGATCAATGATAGAATGGACAATGAGTGTATTGAATAGATAGGAGAAGCACAACTATGAAATTGAGCATTCGTCACCGTTACATAAAGAAGATTCCGGTTTTGGAAGTTACACCGGAGGAAAAGAAAAATCAAGCATTACCGCTGATCATTTATTACCATGGCTGGCAGTCTGTCAAGGAGCTATCACTGACACAAGCCAGAAAGCTTGCAACTAAAGGCTTTCGCGTGATCTTGCCAGATGCAATGAACCATGGAGAGCGCAAAACAGGGGCAATCTCAACGATTCCTTCCATCACGTTTTGGTCAAGCATTCAGTATAACCTAATTGAATTTTCTGTACTGGTTCATTTCTTTGAACAGCTTGAGATGATTCAGGAAAATAAAATTGGTGTTGGCGGGGTGTCAATGGGTGGTATCACGACCTGCGGCTTGCTGACGCAGCATCCGAACATTCAAGCGGCCGCCTGCTTGATGGGGACGCCTTACCCACTAAGATATATCCAGCGAGTTATGACGAAAGCAGCTGGGATGGCTGTGTATGTTCCTGAAGATTTGCCATTGCTGTTGAGTTGGGTAGAAAACTATGATTTATCCCGAAATCCTGAAAAGCTTGACGACAGACCAGTCTTATTCTGGCATGGAACAGAGGACGAGAAGATTCCTTATGATGATATGGCTGACTTTGAACAGCTTGTTAACGGCCAAGATTATGCTGAAAACGTTCAGTTCTTGACAGGTACCGGAGAAAGTCATTTGGTACAGGGAACATTAATGGATAAAACAGCCGCTTTTTTCGCTCAAAGTTTACTGGAGTTGTAAGCAGTATCCAAAGAGCTTCAGGAAAGAAAATAGAGAAATGAATCGACCGTTTATGAAGTAAATCGTAGAGAAGTAGCAGCATTGTATGGTTGTAGCCAATAGCATAGAGACGTATTCTGAGAGGAATTCTTTTTTAGGATTTATATAGTTATAAAAAGAATTATGGTATACTGTTTAGGAGTGAAAATCAGGAATCACGGAAAATAATAGAAGGAGGATGTTTCTATATGACACAAAAGGAAACATTTTATATTACGACACCTATATACTATCCAAGTGGGAAATTACATATTGGAAATTCGTATACAACCATTGCTTGCGATGCATTGGCACGATACAAACGATTGATGGGCTTTGATGTCTTTTACCTGACAGGGGTAGATGAACATGGTCAGAAAATCGAACATAAGGCGGCAGAATTGGATGTTACGCCTAAAGAATATGTGGATAAAATGGCAGCAGATGTTCAAAAGCTATGGAAAACTTTGGATATCAGCTATGACAAATTCATTCGTACAACAGATGATTACCATGTCAAAGCTGTGCAGATGATTTTCAACCGCTTACTGGAGCAAGGCGATATCTATTTGGGTGAATATGAAGGCTGGTATTCTGTTTCAGATGAAGAATATTTCACTGAAACTCAGCTGGCTGAGGTTTATCGTAATGAAGAAGGCAAGGTAATCGGCGGAAAAGCACCAAGTGGTCATGAAGTCGAACTAGTGAAAGAAGAATCGTACTTCTTCCGTATGAGCAAATATGCAGATCGATTACTCGAATATTATAATGAGCATCCGGAGTTCATTCAACCGGAATCTCGTAAGAATGAAATGATCAACAACTTTATCAAGCCTGGATTAGAAGACTTAGCTGTTTCACGGACAACCTTCTCATGGGGTGTTCCGCTGACAAAAGATCCTAAACACGTTGTTTATGTATGGATCGATGCATTATCAAACTATATCACTGCTTTAGGGTATGGCTCTGATGATGACAGTTTGTTCCAAAAATTCTGGCCGGCAGATGTGCATATGGTTGGGAAGGAAATTGTTCGTTTCCATACAATTTACTGGCCAATTATGCTGATGGCGCTAGACTTACCGCTGCCAAAGAAAATTTTCGGTCATGGTTGGCTATTGATGAAAGATGGAAAAATGTCTAAATCGAAAGGCAATGTCGTTTATCCTGAGATGCTTGTAGAGCGTTATGGATTGGATGCACTGCGTTACTACTTATTACGATCTATTCCGTTCGGCAGTGATGGTGTATTCACACCGGAAGATTTCGTTTCTCGTCTGAACTATGATTTGGCGAATGATTTAGGAAATCTATTGAATCGTACGATTGCGATGATCAACAAATATTGTGAAGGCAATGTTCCGCAATATGCTTCAAAGGTTACACCGTTTGATAGTGAGCTTTCAACAACTGCCGCTAATGTGATCGGTAAGTACCATGAAGCAATGGAGAAAATGGAGTTCAATACTGCAATTGCAGAAGTTTGGACGTTGGTTTCTCGTGCTAATAAATATATTGATGAAACACAGCCTTGGATCTTGGCGAAGGATGAAGAGAAGAAGACAGAGTTGGATAGCGTGATGGTTCATTTGGCAGAAGCCTTGCGTATTGTAGCAATCTTATTGCAACCGGTCATGACTGAAACGCCGAAACGAATCTTTGAACAACTTGGACTTGATCCTGAGACAATGAACATGGGCGCGATTCATTTTGGTGAATTCCCTGTAGATGTTAAGGTAACAAGTGCAGGAACACCAATCTTCCCGCGTTTGGATATTGAGACAGAAGTTGCTTATATCCAACGAAAAATGGCGCAGGGCGCTAAGACGGAAGCCGAAGAAATCAAGTGGGATCCAGAAGAAACAGAACTACATTCTGTCAAAGAAAAACAGATTAAATACGAAGATTTCGATAAAGTAGAAATCAAAGTAGCAGAGGTTATTGATTGTAAAAAGGTGAAAGACGCTGATAAGCTATTACAGTTTCGCTTGGATGCTGGGGACAAACAGCATCGTCAAATCCTATCAGGAATCGCAGAATTTTACCCGGACCCAAGTACACTAATTGGGAAAAAAGTAGCAATCGTGGCAAACCTTAAACCAAGAAAAATGCGTGGACAGATTAGTCAAGGGATGATTCTTTCTGCTGAAGATAAAGAAGGCAGATTGCAAATCATCGAGGCACCAAAAGACATGCCAAACGGATCAATTATTGCATAGAGAAATGAAGAAGAGAGAACGCAGAAAAGTGGCGCTCTCTCTTCTTTTTTAACAAGGAGGTATCCTTATGAATGATTCAGACTGTAAGTAAAGTCGATTTCAAATAATAGTATTGAAAATGCGTTCATAATTATTCGATACTGTTTTTTGAAAGTAGACATGCTATGCTCTTATTAAATCAAACTTTTGGAGGTTTAATCAAAGTGGAACCAAAAAATGTACTTAATATAACAACAAGAATGTCGTTTCGACAATGGTTAATTGAACATCATGATACAGAAACTGAATGCTGGATAATCACAAAAAAAGGAAAGAACCCACCGGAAAATTTTGTCTGGTATCTTGATGCAGTAGAAGAAGCACTTTGTTTTGGCTGGATAGATACAACACATAAAAAAATTGAAGGGATAGATATGCAGAAATTTACCCCTCGTGCTAAAAGAAGTTCGTGGTCTGAATTAAACAAGGAGCGTTGCCGTAGATTAGAAAAGTTGGGTCTTATGACCGATTCAGGACGTGCAGTATTACCTGATATGTCTGAAGATGGTTTTGTTATAGATGATGAGATTATGCAAGCCTTTACCAAAAATCCGACAGCATGGGCGCACTTCAAAAATTTTCCCTCCCTGTACCAACGAGTTCGTATTGACTGCATTCAACGAGATAAGAGAAAAGATAAAGCTGTGTTTGACAAAAGATTACAGAAATTAATCGAACAATCGGCTGAAGAAAAGATGTTTGGAGACTGGAATGATTATGGCCGATTGCCTTTTTTGTGATAGAGATGTATTTGTGTTAGAAAATGAACTGGCAGGCGCTTTTTTTGATAAATATCCTGTGAATGAAGGCCACTTGTTGGTCATTCCTAAGAAGCATCGTGTGGATTATTTTGAATTGACAAAAGAGGAAAAACGTGCGATCGATGCGTTGATTTTGAAAGGGAAAGACTATTTAGAGAAACTATATCAACCAGATGGGTGGAACATTGGCTGCAATTGCGGAATTCCAGCTGGACAAAGTGTCATGCATTGCCATATTCATTTGATTCCTCGCTATGAAGGCGATATGTCTAAACCAAAAGGCGGGGTACGTGGCGTGATTCCTGAAAAGCAAAGCTATTGATACGAAAAAAAACAGAAAGATCATGCGCGGGAGACAACGAGCGCATGATCTTTTTATTTAGGAATCCTCAAAAATCATTTTATAGTTGATGACCAATCGGCTATTGTATTTTTCTTTATTGGAGCGTGTGATTTCTGTGCTGGAAGAAATATCGATTAGGCAGCTATTAGTATATTTTTTTAGAAGAATGCCATGAAGTGAAGTACTTAATAGCTCGGAATAGAAGGCTACTTTCTCTCCTTCAAGAAACTGTTGATTAACCGCAGTTTCCTGATAAAGAGTAAAAGGGGCTTTGCCTTGGTTATTTTTAACAAAAGATGTCATGTTTGAATGTCCTCCTCTTTTTTTAATGTAATATGCTGCTGAATGGCTATGGTATTTGCTGCAAACTCGGACTGCTTCCTTGTAAATTGTTTACAGTGTGGACGAGATTCGACAGCTCCTGCTTCATGTGTCAGTTTTTCTCGGTGAAACAAAATTAGATCTGAGCATTGGCGTGCCAGCAGGACTTGTCTGGAGCGAATATTCTGAAGTGCTTCTTTCTTTTTATGTAACACTGTCCGTTAGCCTCCGTCCTTTTACTGGTCTAAGTAAATTTATTAAAACCGTCCTTGTTCTTTATTATACGACGACATAGAGTGTAGTACTATGAATTCTTAAGAAAAACTTAATGATTGGTTCTGTGAGAAATGATCTCGACAGGAAGAATAGCTGCTTTTCACTGTCTAGTTTATTTTGTATACTAAAGAGAGTCTATGGGAATAAGCAAACTGAAGAGTTGGAGGTGTGTAGATGGAAATCAAAGTTAATGCGAAGCCATTCAACTATCAATTGAATGTGTCAGATAAACTGATTCAAAATGTGTTTTTAATCGTCGGTGGAACGATTGTTTTAAAGCAAGTAGTAAAGCTAATTAATAGATAGAGTATTGATTGAATTAGAGGGAGTAATTTATAGCACAGCGAGAGAATGCATATGAGAAGAATAATCAGTCAATTTTAGGAGATCGGGCATAGCTATGTCACGTCTCTTTTTTTACTCTCAATATTCCTCAGCATTTTTGCTCAATAGAAGCTACATTAACCAGGATATAGAAAATCACTATGCAAATGAAAGCGATTAAAAAAGAGTTGACATTCATTTTATTGCAGACTATAATCAAATCATATTAACCGGTTAATGTAATTTAGTTAGGAGGAAATAAAATGAAAAAGATCATTGATTTACTGGATCGAAGATTTGTCCCTATTGCTTCAAAAATTGGTGCACAGAGACATTTAGTTGCCGTCAGAGATGGATTTGTGGTCATTATGCCGTTAATGATTGTCGGTTCTCTAGCTGTGTTGATCAACAACCTGCCAATTGATGCTTATCAAAATATGATGAACTCGATTTTTGATGGTGATGGGTGGAAAGGCTTTGCCAACTCCATTTCTCAAGGGGCGTTCAATGTGATGTCACTTATTGTTGTCTACACTATCTCTGCTGCATTAGCTAAATCGTATAAAAAAGACGGAGTAACTGCTGGAGCGATTTCTTTAGCATCATTGGTAACGATCATGGCCTCATTCTCAACCGAAGATGGCAGTACTTCTGGTTTGCCTTTCGCATGGATGGGAGCACAAGGACTATTTATCGCAATCTTTGTAGCATTGATCGGTACAGAAATTTTTATCAGATTATCAAATAATAAAAAGCTTGTCATTACTATGCCAGATGGTGTTCCACCAGCAGTAGCGAAATCATTTTCATCACTGATGCCGGGAATGCTTACCATCATTTTCTTCGCACTTATTCGAGTTTTGTTCAATGCAGCAGGCGTTGAAAGTATTCATCAGTCCTTCTATGATTTATTGCAAGCACCAATTGTGAAAATGGCAAATACACTACCAACAGCATTATTGATCGTATTCCTCAACCACTTGTTTTGGTTCTTTGGATTGAATGGCGGAAGTATTCTTGAACCAATCATGCAAAGTGTCTATTTACCGGCAATCGACCAAAACATTGCCGCTTTAGAAAAAGGATTGGATATTCCGAACATCGTAACGAAACCATTCTTTGATTCTTTTGTATATTTAGGCGGTACGGGAGCAACGTTAGCATTAGTTGTCAGTGTTCTATTGTTCACACGAAAAAATAAACCGTATAAAGTTGTTTCAGAGTTATCTTTAGCTCCGAGCTTATTCAATATTAATGAACCAGTGATGTTTGGGTTTCCAATCGTTCTGAATCCATTGTTATTTATTCCTTTCTTATTGGTTCCAATGATTTTAACTGTTATTTCTTATATGGCAATCAGTACAGGACTTGTACCAAAAACGATCGTGCTCGTTCCTTGGACAACACCACCAGTTATTGGCGGCTTCTTAGCTACTGGTTCTTGGCGAGGAGGCGCACTAGCGTTGGTCAATTTCGTGATTGCTGTGGTTCTCTATATGCCGTTCTTAAAAGCAGCGGAAAAACAATTTATTCAATCCAGTGAGGTGGAAAATTAAATGACAAAAGGGCTTGGCTTTTCTATTTATCCTGAAAAGACACGGAAAGAAGATGACATGGCTTATATTCGATTGGCAGCCGGCTATGGGTTTACACGAATGTTTACCTGTTTTCTTTCTGTAGAATTGACAAAAAATGAGCTTTTAGAAAAATACAAGCCTCTAATTGGTTTAGCGAGATCATTGGGTATTGAGACTTATGTTGATGTTTACCCTTCTTTTTTCTCCAATATGGGCATTTCTCTAAATGATCTATCCTTTTTTGAAGAGCTTGGAGCTGCTGGTTTTCGTTTGGATCGGAGCTTTTCCGGATCAGAGGAGAGCTTGATGACCTACAATCCGGAAGGGTTGAAAATTGAAGTAAATATCAGTAATGACACAAGCTATGTGGAAAATATTTTAGATTTCCAACCAAATAAAGATCAGCTTGTCGGGTGCCATAACTTTTATCCACAGCGTTATTCTGGGTTGAAAGAATCCTATTTTATCCAAGCAACTGAGCGATATAAAAAGCTAGGTCTGCATACGGCAGCGTTTGTTACCAGCCAATCTGGAACGATCGGTCCATGGGATATCTCGGAAGGACAACCTACATTAGAAAGAGACCGTGAGCTATCGATCGATTTGCAAGCGAGAGCCATGTGGGCTTGTGCGGATATCGATGACATCATCGTAGGCAATGCGTATGCAACAGAAGCAGAATTGAAGCAGCTTTCAGAAATTCAGCCATATGTTGTAAACTTCTCGGTCGATCGGTCAACAGGCATTTCAGAAACAGAAGCGAAAATCTGTTATGAGGAGCTCCATTTTCAAAGGGGAGATATCTCTAGCTTTATGATTCGTTCCACTGCTTCGAGAACAAAATACCGGGGACAAACAATCAAGGCAAGGCCAGCTGAGTCAAAAATCAAGGTTGGTGATGTGTTGATTGCAAATGAATCCTATGGCATTTATGCAGGTGAGCTGCAGGTTGCATTAGAGGAGCGTGAAAACGATGGTGTTTGGAATGTTGTTGGTTCGATTCCAAAAGAAGAACACTTCATGCTGGACTACATCACACCTTGGAAAAAATTTATTTTTAGAAAAGAAGTGACTCTGTGAAAACACCTGTATTACTTGTCGACAAAAAAATTATGCTGAAGAACCTTACTGCGATGCAGAAAAAGGTTGATGAAAAAGGTGGTATTTCCTTAAGACCGCACATAAAAACACATAAAACGCCTGAACTGGCCATACGGCAGAATGAGTTGGGAAAATCAGGAATCACTTGCGCAAAATTAAGTGAGGCGGAAGTCATGATTGCACATGGCATTCGCGATGTATTTCTTGCTTACCCGCTCGTTGATCCGGAGAAAATCCGTCAAGCACTGGGCCTAGCTAAAAGGATCGATCGTTTCATTTTCAGTATCGATACGTATGATGGTGCTGTAAGATTATCAGAGGGTGCGTCAGAGTCCGGAGTCATTGCGGAAGCCAGAGTGGAAATCGATACAGGATTGTTTCGATCAGGCTTATCAATGGAAGAAGCTGTAGAGAACATGCTACTTTTCCATCAATTACAGGGATTGAAAATCACAGGGATTTATACCTATCGAGGGTCCAAAGATCGCTATGGGAATGTGGTGAAAAATGCTTTTGAAGCTGGCGTAGAAGAAGCTGAGCTAATGGTTGAACTGGCTGAGAAACTGGCTGATAAAGGACTAGTTATCGAAGATATCAGTGTTGGCTCAACACCAACGCTTGAAGGTGTACTTTCTGATACTCGAATCACAGAGGTTCGTCCGGGCACCTACATTTTTAATGATGCGATGCAAGTGGCTTATGGTGTCTGCTCTCAAGATGACTGTGCAGCAGTTGTTCGGGTAACTGTTGTTAGCAGGCATGGGGATCGTGCAGTTATTGATGGTGGGAGTAAAAGCTTTGCTACAGATGTTCAACCCACACGAGGCGAGGTATCGATCATAGGGTTTGGGATTGTAAAAAATCATCCAACTATTGTATTTGAACGCATGAATGAAGAACATGGTGTACTGATTTTGAATGGTGAACAAGTCGCTGTAGGTGAAGAGCTGGAAATCATTCCTAACCATATTTGCAGCACTGTTAACCTATATGATCATTATTATTTTAGGGATGGAACAGAGGTTTCTGTCAGTGCTCGCGGAAAAATACAATAAGAATTCAGGGGGAAGAACAATGGGAAAAATCGAAGAAAAATTGAAAGAAATTGGTATCGAGCTTGAAAAGGTACCGACACCGGTGGCTGAATATGTGCCATCTAAACGAGTAGGGAATTTAGTCTATACTTCTGGCTGCGACTGCCGAAAAAATGGTGAACTGATACTGAAAGGAAAGCTTGGGAAAGACTTAGATGTTTCGCAGGGAAAAGAAGCCGCTAAACAGGTCGTTGTTAATATTCTTGCTGTTCTGCAAAAAGAACTGGGCAGCTTGGATGAAGTCAAGCAAGTGGTGAAAATGCTGGCTTTTGTCAACTCAACAGATGAATTTGCAGAACAGCCTTATGTAATCAACGGAGCATCAGAATTTCTCGTTGAGGTCTTCGGCGAAAAGGGCAGACATGCTCGTTCTGCTATTGGAACCAATACACTGCCGTTTGATACACCAGTAGAAATCGAATTAATTGTAGAAATAAATTAACAAAATGGATATCAGACTTCCTCTTCTCAAGCCGCCATTCCTTTTGTATAATTGATTCAGTGTTTAAAATACAAAAAGGAGGGAAGCAGCTATGAGTCGAGTGACCATTAAGGATATTGCCGAAATGGCGGGGGTTTCCAAAACAATTGTTTCCCATTACTTAAATGACAATTTCAAGTTCATGAGTGAGGATACTAAAAATAAAATCGCTCGAATCGTGAAAGAGACAAATTATATTCCCAGAAATAGCGCTAGGAATTTGAAATTTAAAAAGGTAAAGGTCATCAATATCATTGTTGCAAATATTTCCAGCTCATTTTCTACTAATGTTATTAAGTACATTGATCGTAAAATCAGTTCTTCATCTGTTCAGGTCATCGTTTCTTATTCTGATGATGATGACAGCAAAGAGAAAAATCTGATTGAGCAAGCGATTGCCTCCGATGTGGATGGTATTGTGTTGTTTCCTACGGGAAAAAATACAGATTATTATCGAATGCTTGATGAAAAGAATGTCCCGATTGTTTATGTTGATAGAATCCCTCTCAATGTTGAAAAGTATTTCTGTGTACTGTTGGATAACCAGGCCGCAATGGTGGAGGCTGTTCAGCAGCTTGTAGATCGCGGACATAAGCATGTCGCTTATCTTAGCTTGCCGTTTCAAGAAGAGGTAACCCCTCGAACAGAGCGACTTGAAGCGTTTCAAGATGCGGTATCGGAGTCTGGCAGGATATTACCGAGTATTGTTTCAGGATCAGAAGAAAGCTTAGGCGGAAAAATAGAAACATTGTTTAGAAGTAGCAGCTATACACCAACCGCCTTTATTGCCTCTAATGACACGTGTTTGGAAAGCTTACTGCGAGTGTACAAACAGATTGGTACAAAAAAAAAAATCGACATTGTTTCTATTGATGGATACGATCTATACATGATTTTAGACCAAATACTTTTAACGATCGAGCACCCTATAAAGGAAATTTGTGAGTGTATTTTGGATTGTTTAAACATCACTGCAGCAACCAGAGAAGAACAGCTGGCGAAAGAAAAACAAATCTTTCGATTCAAACCCATCTATTTATCTTCTTCATCCAGTTGATTATGCAGAACCTGCATAACATATATTCTCCTATATAACTCCGTTCAAAAAGAGAAGTAAGAAAGCGAAGCCGCGAATCAGTGGTTTCGCTTTCTTACTTCTGTATAAATCAAAAAATTATTTAAAGAACATGACTAGCTATGATAAAGTAATTGTAAGAGCAAAGCAGAGCGTATCTCTGTATGTGAAGAGAGTAGTTCAAGCAAAGGAGAATTGAGAGATAATATGGTGTATTCATTTGAAGGTATATGTTTTAAGGAGGGAAATAGGCAGTTTATAAAAATTCCATTTAATGTTTGGGATATCTGTGAACAAAAAGGCAATATCCCTGTAAAAGTAACCATTCAATCTAATGCATTTGAATGTAAACTGATTCCGAAAGGCGAAGGCGTTTACTACATTCCTGTGACGAAAAAATATTTTGAACAGTTGAAAATGGAAGAGAACTACACGGTTTCTTTTGAATTGATTGACCAGCTTTCACGAATCAATCATGATAGTCCTTATTCTGTCCCTATTCGAAAAATCGAGGCCATTCAGCTAGTCTTACAGCCGGATGTGGGATTATGTGGACAAGCGTGTATGGCAATGTTAAGTGGACTGACAATAGAAGAGATAATCACTAGTATGAAAGCAAAAAAATGGCAGGTTTCCTTAAGTAAATTTATAGAAACATTAGACTATTTTAGTTTAGCCCATGCAGATAAAATGATTTACATAAAAAGAAACTTTTTCCAATTACCTAATCTATGTTTATTAAATGTAAAATCCAGTGATGTGTCAGAAAAGCGTAGCCATTTTCTGCTTTATTTCGACAAGAAATACTATGACCCTGCTGTAGGAATACTCACGGAATATGATACTAGTAGAATTATTGGTTATTTAGAGATTTTTAGCTAAGCATTCAAACACCGCTCTATTTCATTGAACATAATGAAATAGAGCGGTGTTTATTTCTTACTCAGCAATAGTACAACTGAGTAGCGAAGGATGGTATTCATATCTACTACGTCAACCCATTTTTCTTTGAATCAACGATTTGGCAATTTATTTTTTCTGAATCGTCCAAGCTTCTTCGGCAAAAAGAGAACGAAGAAGGAATGAGGCATGCTGACGATCGACCACAGTAACATCCTACTTCCAAAATTTTGACGGTAAAGCCATTTCAGTAAGAAATGGAAGCTGATGATTCCAACAGTCAGCCAGAGTAGCAATAGCCAACGTGGTTCAAGCTCAGTAAGAGATAGGATCAAACGACCGACTAATGGATACACATAGAAAAAAAGCCCGGTAATCGTAATTCGCCAGTTTTTTACTACGGCCTCAATGTTCAACAAAAGAAACACAAGAGAAAGGATAACTGCAAGCGGCGGGAAAAAGGCAATTACTGCAGAATAGATACTACCCCACAAGAGCATTAGAGGCCCTTTGATCAGAGCTGTGATCCCAATCAGTAAAACAACAAGTAATAGTTGTTGGGTAAGACTAGCGTACGTAAGCAGAGAAAAAAGTATCAGTAAACTCCAATGCCAGATCGTTTGTGTCTGTTCTTTACGGGGTGGCGATACTTTTTGTTGTATAAGTGATTTGAAAAGGTCAGAAGCTGAAAAAGGTTGTTTCATTGGCTCACTCCTAACAATAATAAGATGTATAGGTAGTGTAACAGGAAATATGTCGTGAAACATCAGGCTTGAGGCTGACGGAAGATACTGCTATATAGCTCAATCGGTTTGTTCCAGAAAATAATGAAGAAAAAGAAAGAAGTTTTCTTGATTCCAAGTGTTTTAGGCGCTTTTCTGGTAAAATGAGAAAGAGTATAACAAGCAGGAGGAAGACACATGATTTTTGATTCACATACCCATTTAAATGCAGAACAATTTAATGAAGACATACCAGAGACAATCGAACGGGCGAAAGAACTAGGCGTGACAGAAATGGCTGTTGTGGGCTTTGATACACCGACAATCGATAAGTCATTAGAATTAAGCAGAGACCATCCGGATATCTATAGTATCATCGGCTGGCATCCTACAGAAGCGGGCAGCTATACCAAGGAAATCGAGACAAGACTTCAAGAGCTGCTACAAACGCCGAAGGTTGTCGCGTTAGGAGAAATTGGCTTAGATTACTACTGGATGGAGGACCCGAAAGAGGTTCAGGATCGTGTGTTCCGTCGACAGATTGCGATTGCCAAAGAGATGAAGCTGCCTATCAGTATTCATATGCGTGATGCTATTGAGGATACTTATCAGGTTCTTAAAGAAGAAGGGGTTCAGGACATTGGCGGTATTATGCACAGCTATAGTGGAGACAGCGAGTGGATGAAACGCTTTTTAGATTTAGGCATGCACATTTCCTTCAGTGGTGTGGTTTCATTCAAAAAAGCAGTGGAGGTGCAGGAAGCTGCTCAGATTGTGCCGCTCGACCGGATGCTAGTGGAAACAGACGCTCCATATTTAGCACCAGTTCCTTATCGAGGCAAACGAAATGAGCCGGGCTACACGAGATATGTAGTTGAGAAAATTGCGGAATTGAGAGAAATGTCTTGGGAAGAGCTGGCGCAGCAGACCACCAAAAATGCACATCAGCTGTTTAGGATAGAAAAATGACAGAAAAAATGAGAATCGAAGAGATTATTGTCGTTGAGGGGAAAGATGACACACGCCGTCTGTTAGAAGTGATTGATGCAGATACAATTGAAACAATCGGTTCAGCAATCAATGAAGATATTTTGGCACAAATCGAGCATGCACAGGAAATGAGAGGGGTCATCATTTTTACGGACCCTGACTATTCCGGAGAAAAGATTCGGAAAACAATTATGGAAGTGGTTCCTGATGCTAAGCATGCCTTTTTATCTCGCCGATTGGCAGAACCCAAGCGACGAGGTAGTAGCTTAGGCGTAGAGCACGCGAGTGATGAAGCCATTCTGGAGGCGCTAAGGATGGTAGTCACCCCTGTTCTTGAATCAGATGATTATGTGGAGATACCTAGACAGGTGCTGTTAGACTATGGTTTAATAGCAGGAGCGCATTCAAAGGAACGTCGAGAAAAGCTGGGCGATGAGTTGCGCATCGGTTATACCAACAGCAAGCAGTTGATCAAGCGACTGCAAATGTTTAGGATAACGGAAGACGAACTAAGAGAAGCGATGAGTAAAGTGGAGGAATCACTGTGACCGAATATAAAGACATAGCAACACCATCCAGAACCAAAGAGATTTTAAAGAAGCATGGCTTTTCGTTCAAGAAAAGCTTAGGTCAGAATTTCCTGACAGAACCAAATATTCTACGAAAAATTGTTGAGACAGCGACGATTGATCAAGAGACAAATGTGATCGAAGTAGGTCCGGGAATTGGGGCATTAACGGAGCATCTAGCTCGAAATGCTGCACAGGTACTGGCGTTTGAGATTGACGATCGCTTAATTCCAGTCTTAGAGGATACGATGAGCCCTTATGCTAATGTGACTGTTGTACATCAGGATGTTCTAAAAGCCAATTTAATTGAAGAAACAAAACAAGTTTTCAAACAAGAGTTACCAATCAAGGTAGTAGCTAACCTGCCTTACTATATCACCACTCCAATCATGATGCATTTTCTGGAATCTGATTTGGATGTCGCTGAGATGATCGTGATGATGCAAAAAGAAGTAGCAGACCGTATTTCGGCTGTTCCCGGAACGAAGGCGTATGGGTCGTTATCGATTGCTGTTCAGTATTATATGGAAGCTTCGGTTGCTTTTATTGTTCCTAAAACAGTATTTGTTCCTCAGCCCAATGTGGATTCGGCAATCATTATCTTGAAGAAACGCGAGAAACCAGCAGTAGAAGTCAGCAGCGAAAAGGAATTCTTCAAGCTGACAAAAGCATCTTTTCAGTTAAGAAGAAAGACACTGTGGAATAACCTAACACATTTTTATGGTAAAAATGAGCAAACAGTCGAATGGCTGAAAGTAAGCTTAGCAGAAGCAGAAATCGATCCTTCACGTCGCGGTGAAACACTATCCTTGGAAGAATTTGCTCGTTTAAGCAATACATTGCAAAAGAATAAATAAATAAAAAGCCAGTTTCCGATTATTCAACGGAAGCTGTCTTTTTTTGTAAAACAAGTCGTCAGAACCTAAAAAAGTGACTTTTAGAAATTGGAAAGGCTTTCTCGGAATATGTGTCTTGACACCCCGTCTTATTTTGAATAGAATAGGATTCATAGATGTGTCAAGACACATTAGGGAGGAAGAAAATGAGAAAAAACTCTGTTAGACAACTGACAATTTCTGCGCTATTGATTGCTATGGGAATCATCATTCCGATGGTTATGCCGAGAATCACGATTGGTCCGGCGTCCTTTACCTTAGCCAGTCATGTACCCGTATTTATAGCAATGTTTATTTCACCGGAAGCAGCAATAGCGGTTTCGTTGGGAACAGGATTTGGGTTCTTTTTATCGGCAACACCGATTATAGCGTTGAGAGCATTGTCTCATTTGGTATTTGCAGTTATTGGGGCGATGTACTTGAAGAAGCATCCTGAGGTTGCATTGCGTTCGAAACAGTTTTCCTTGCTGAACGGTCGCTTTCAATTATTTAACTTTGTGATTGCGTTGATTCATTCAGCTGTAGAATTGGTCGTGATCACTGCTTTTTATACGATGGGCAATCTGCCTGAGACGTATTATACAGATGGGTATATCTATTCGATTCTCTTGTTGATGGGAGTTGGGGGAATCATTCATAGTATGGTGGACTTCAACATTGCGTACTTCCTAGCTGGAAGCTTGAGCAAAGCTTTTGATATCCCTGTATTTACACATGCGAAAAAGCTGCTGCAAAAGCAAGTAGGATAAGAGTAGGAATCTTTTTAAAATAGAAAATGACCCGACTGGAAGTGAGGCGATGCCATTCACTTCCAGTCGGGTTTCCTATTTTCTAAAAGTTCAGCTTTTCTATACGGTCGAAGGCTTCTTTCAGCTCTTCAAGATCCTGTGTGGCAGCAAGTCGTACATGGTGATTCCCTGTTGTTTCCCCAAACGCCTTTCCGGGAATAACAAGTACTTTCGTTTCCTTCAGCAGCTTTTCTGTAAAGGCAACGGAATCTAACCCAGTTTTTTCAACATTGATAAAGGCATAAATTGAGCCTTTTACCGGTAATAGAGAAAGAAACGGGATCTCTTTGACACGCTTCTCTACATACTCCAATCGCTCCTTGAAGACAGAAACGACTTCAGGGATCAAGACATCTGAATGAGCCAGAGCGAAGATTCCTGCTTGTTGAGAGGGACTTGGTGCAGAATAAGTCACACTTTCGTTAATCAGCTTGGCCGCATTGTTGATATATTCCGGAGCGATCATGTAGCCGATTCTCCAACCAGTCATAGCAAAGGCCTTAGAAAAGCTACCAAAAGTGATAGTATGCTCTGGTGCAAAGGTTGCCATTGGTGTGAATGTATCATAGAAGCAGAAGGCTTCATATACTTCGTCTGAAAGAATATAGAAATCATGAGCTATCGCCAACGCTGCAATTGCTTTAAAGGTTTCGGCAGAAAAAACCGCACCAGTCGGGTTGTTTGGTGAATTGATGATGATGGCTTTTGTTTTGTTCGTGATTTTTTCCTTTAATAAGTCGATGTTGATCTGAAACTCATCTTCTTCATAGGTAGGCAGGAAGACAGGCGTTCCACCAGCGAAAAGGACTTGGTCCTTATAAGGAGAGAAGTAGGGTTCATGGATGATCACTTCATCACCTGGATCAAGAATGACTTGCAAGGCAAGGTACATCCCGTGAAGCGCGCCAACTGTTGCACGAATCTGAGAGGGCTCAAAAGTCATTTTATATTCCTTTTTATAGAATTCAATGACAGCTTCCAGAAATTCTGTACTTCCACCTGAAGCAGTATATTTTGTATGACCAGCTTTCGCATCTGCAAAAGCTGCATCAATAATGCGTTCATCTGTAATCAAATCTGGATCACCGATAGACAGGTCGATCAAATCTGGGATTTGCTTCGCTAATGTTGCAATATCCATCAAGATATTTTCAGCTGGCTGTTGGTGTCGTTTGGCTATTTTAGATAAATCCATGTATAGAAACATCTCCTTCATTCATTAATAAACGTGTGATTCCTGTTTTTCTTTTAAGAATCCTCTGTCTATATAAAACCTATTAATGCATTGTTGCACGAAACGTGATTTTTACTCAAGAGTCTAGCCGAGGAATAAAATTCAACTGCATGTATTTAATAGGAGTTATATATATAGTAAAGCATCCCACTTAATAATCAAAGGGATTATTTTCTCTAAGAGCTACAAAACGAAAACCGTTCTTTCCGCTTAGATTTCAAAGCTGAAAGAACAGCTGCTGGTTCATTTTTTTATAAAACCTTTTTCAAGAAATCCTGCGTTCGAGGATTTTTTGGTTGTCCGAAAATTTCTTCTGGCGTTCCTTCTTCTTGAATAATCCCGGCATCCATGAAAATCACTCGATCCGCTACTTCACGGGCAAAGCCCATTTCATGGGTAACGACGACCATCGTCATGCCTTTGACAGCTAATGCTTTCATAACAGACAATACCTCCCCAACCATCTCTGGATCTAAGGCAGAGGTCGGTTCATCGAAAAGCATCACATCAGGATTCATCGCAAGCGCCCGAGCGATCGCCACACGCTGCTGTTGTCCGCCGGATAGGCTGGAAGGATAACTGCTGCTCTTTTCTTCCAGCCCGACTTGTTCAAGCAAATCATGTGCTTTTGCTTCTGCTTGTTTCGGGTCTTCTTTCTTTACTTTGATAGGGCTGATTGTCAGATTTTCCAACACTGTTTTATGTGGGAAAAGGTTAAAGCTCTGAAAGACCATTCCCATCTTCTGACGAAGCTCGTCAATATTGGTGTTCTTATCTAACAAATTTTTTCCCTCAAATTCGATTTTTCCTGCTGTTGGTTGTTCCAACAGATTCAGACAACGGAGAAAGGTACTTTTTCCGCTACCGGAAGGGCCGATAATTACAACCACTTCCCCGGCATTAACGGTTAAATCAATACCCTTCAATACTTCATTTTTATCAAACGATTTATGCAAATTTTCAATTTTAATCACTTGTGCTCATTCTCCTTTCAGCAACACCTAAAAGACGGGAGATCGTAAAGGTCAGTACAAAGTAAATCAATGACACGACCAGATATGGAAGGAATGGCTTAAAGCTTGCGCCCTGTACATTCCCTGCCTGGAAGATCAATTCAGATACACCAATGACAGAAACGACAGAGGATTCCTTGATAACTGTAACGAACTCATTCCCTAAAGCGGGCAGAATATTTTTGATTGCTTGCGGCAGAATAATGAATCGCATAGCTTGAGACTGGCTCATCCCCAATGAACGTGATGCTTCCATCTGCCCTTTATTTACAGCGTTGATACCGGCGCGGACGATTTCGGCAACATAGGCACCGCTATTCAAGGTCAAGGCAATACAACCGGCAGCGACTTTAGACAAATCCAGTCCTAAAACACCTGTTCCGAAATACACGATAAAAATTTGAACCAAAAGAGGTGTTCCTCTCACATATTCAATGTAGATAATAGCAAGTGCTCGTAATATTTTTGATTTTGAAAGCTTCATCAGGGCTAATAGACCACCAAAAATCGTTCCAAAAAGTACACCGATAAAGGCAAGGAAAATCGTATAACCGGCACCATTCAGATAGAATTTACCGTATTTTTGTAAAAAGCCTTCATTATCATCAAACATCAACTCAGCGGCATCCTTTTTATAGCCTTCCAGTAAATTCTCGTCATTGATTGTTTGAATCGTTGCATTGACGTTTTCCATCAGTGTTGGCGTGTTTTTAGCCATGGCAATAGCTGTCTGCTTTTCACCTTCAACAAAAGAAACATCGGCAAAAACCAAGTCCTCATTTCGGTCAACGTAAGCTTCTGCAACAGGTCCCTCAAGAATAATGGCATCTACTTTTTTATTTTTCAAGTTCATCACGATATCCGGTACCTTCTGAAGGGAGGTCGGAGTTGAACCAATCAATTCATTTTTAGCAAGATCTTCTTGGGTCGTTTGTTTTTGTACCCCCACTTTGATGCCGCTAAAATCCTTCGTTGAATGGAATTTATCTTGATCATCTTTGCGAACAATGACACGCTGTTGAACATTCATATAAGGATTAGAGAAATCTACTTCCTTTAAACGTTCAGGTGTTGGAGCCATTCCGGAAATAATCAGGTCGATCTTGTCTGTTTTTAAAGCTCCTAATAGAGCATCAAAGCCAAGTTCCTCGATTTTTAGTTTTACACCAAGGTCTTCAGCAATTTTTTCAGCAATGGATACATCAAATCCGACGATCGTATCCTTACCATCCACATCTGTATGGAATTCATATGGGGCATAGTCAGCGGAAAGTCCGACGATCAATTCCCCTCGTTCTATAATTCGGTCATAGACAGGATCTGATTCTGCTGCTAAAGTGGTATGGATAGGAAGCAGCGTCGTGAGCACGAATAGAACAGATAAAATAAGAGCGGATAGTTTCTTAAAAAGTTTCATGGGCGTAACTCCTTTTTGAAATTTTATGCAATAAATATTCTTAAAAAACAGCATAAATGTATAAAAATTTATTGTTTTTCGATGTGATTTATCATATCATAGTTTGTATTAAAGGAAAAGACTAAATTACCATTGAATTACTAGGTTGAATAAAAATAATCTAAGGGGTAGAAACGTATGGAACAGTCATTGATCGTTAGAGGAGCACCACAGGAATACGAATGTCGATTAGGCGCATGGAATGATTTGGAAAACCACTTGAAGCGCAGACATATCGAACGCGTATTGGTTCTTCATGGAAAATCTTCATGGGAAGCTGCCAAGCCGTTTTTCCCTACATTAGAAAACACGTATACTTGCTTTATGACTTATAATGGAGAATGCACAGATCAGGAAGCTGAAATTGTTTCAGCCTTGGTAAAGAGTGAAAAACTGACAGGCATTATTGCCGTTGGTGGTGGAAAAATCGCTGATCTTGGTAAGGCAGCGGCAAACGCTTGCGAAATTCCTGTGTTGATTTTGCCAACACTTGCAGCGACCTGTGCGGCATATACACCATTAAGTGTCATCTATAATGAAGATGGCTCTATGGACCGCTATGATGTATTTCCAGTCAGTAATGCCTTAGTATTGATTGAGCCAGAAGTACTTCTTCATTCCCCTGTCGATCTGATGATTGCGGGAATTGGTGATACGATAGCAAAATGGTACGAAGCAGATACGATGATTTCTCAATTGGAGGTTCACCCGATTGAAATCGAGGTTGCTTCTTTTGCTGCAAAACAATGTAGAGATATCCTATTGCGAGACAGCGAATTAGGGATTCAGGCAATGGAAGATGGCGTGATCAATCAAGCGTTTCTGAATGTGATCGAAACCAATATTCTACTGGGCGGAATGGTTGGCGGTTTTGGTGATGATTATGGCAGAACTGCCGGAGCACATTCCATTCATGATGCGTTGACGATCCTTCCTGACAGTCACAATCAGTTGCATGGCAATAAGGTCGCCTATGGTGTATTTGTCCAACTAGTAATAGAAGGCAAATGGGCAGAAATCGAAAATCTGTTGCCATTCTACCGTTCACTTGGTTTGCCTGCTTCTTTAGCTGAGATGGATATGCAGCTTTCGGATCAGGAATATCTAGCTGTCGCAGAGCGAGCTTCTGAGGCTCATGAAACGATTCATTATATGAAGGAAATCATTACACCTACTGTTGTATTGGAAGCAATGAAAGCTCTGGAAGCATTCATAATAAATAAATAAATAATGAAGCAGTGTACGGTTTGGCGATAGGTCGAACCGGCAGTGCTTTTTTATGTAGCTAGCAACAGATGTTGTTCTTTTCCTATAAAAAAATAATCCTTTTTTATCATAAACGCCAAACTGGGAATCAGCAAATATTTTGCGGTTTTCCTCAATAGCTTACTAGTGAAGGGGAGACTTCATTAAATGGTTATTTTTTAATAAGATTCATCTATTTATCTATGGTTATTTCAGAGCTTCTTTAATGAAAGTTCAGATGCATTTCTTAAAAGATTGGAATTTCATAAAATATACCTTAAATGCAGTAATGATTTCATAGAAATCTTGCAAAGATACAGGAAAAACAGTATGATGGGAAAGGACGAATTTTTAAGAGAAAGTAGGGAAATGAATGACAGAACCAGCCATTCGTTATCGTTTAATAAAAAAAGAAAAACATACAGGGGCACGTCTTGGTGAAATAATCACACCACACGGCACATTTCCAACACCAATGTTTATGCCGGTAGGGACTTTGGCCACAGTCAAGACAATGGCACCTGAGGAATTGAAAGAAATGGGCGCAGGAATCATTCTGAGCAATACCTATCATTTATGGCTTCGACCTGGAGAAGATTTGGTTGAAGAAGCTGGTGGATTACATAAGTTTATGAATTGGGATCAACCGATTCTGACTGATTCCGGCGGATTTCAAGTATTTTCATTAAGTGATATGCGAAATATTACAGAAGAAGGCGTTCATTTTAAGAATCATTTGAATGGCTCACCGATGTTTTTATCTCCGGAAAAGGCCATTGATATTCAGAATAAGCTTGGCTCAGATATCATGATGAGCTTTGATGAGTGTCCACCGTTTGATGAAAGCTATGATTACGTGAAGGCTTCGATTGAAAGAACCTCTCGTTGGGCGGAAAGAGGATTGCAGGCGCATCGTAATCCAGATCGTCAAGGTCTATTTGGCATCATTCAAGGTGCAGGCTTTGAAGATTTACGTCGTCAAAGCGCCAAAGATTTGATCAGTATGGATTTCCCTGGTTACTCTATTGGTGGTCTGTCTGTTGGGGAACCTAAAGAAGAAATGAATCGTGTATTAGAGTTCACAACACCTCTGATTCCTGAAAATAAACCGCGCTATTTGATGGGTGTTGGGACAGCCGATTCACTGATTGATGGCGTGATACGTGGGGTCGATATGTTTGACTGTGTTTTACCAACACGAATTGCCCGTAACGGCACCTGTATGACTTCTCAAGGACGTTTAGTTGTTAAAAACGCGCAGTATGCGAACGACTTCAGACCATTGGACGAGAAGTGTGATTGCTACACATGTAAAAATTATACAAGAGCGTATATTCGCCATCTGATCAAGTGTGATGAAACCTTTGGTATTCGGTTGACTTCTTACCATAATCTGTACTTCTTATTGAACTTGATGAAGCAAGTGCGTCAAGCAATTATGGATGATCAGCTTCTGGAATTTAGACAGGCCTTTTTTGAAGAGTACGGTTTTAATAAAGAAAATGCGAAAAGTTTCTAAAAAATATAGTAAAACGCTAGTGTTATCAAGGAATATTTGTTACAGTTAAAACTATATGAATCGCACTGAATAGTTCATTGCACGAAGCGTTGTTTATTTAGTCGTATTCAATATAGATTGAATGGTGAGGTGAAAAAAATGGGCGGCGGAATTACAATGATTTTTACATTAGTCCTTTTAGGAGGTATGATGTTCTGGATGTCTCGTTCTCAAAAGAAACAGCAGCAGGAACGTCAGTCACTTTTAAATAGCATGAAAGTCGGGGACAAAGTAGTAACAATCGGTGGTTTGCATGGTGTTATTTCTGAGATGGATAACATTAGCAAGACAGTCTTTATCGATTGTGAAGGAATCGTTTTGGAATTTGACCAAGCAGCGATTCGTACTGTAAAACCAAATACTGCAGCAACACCAACAGAAACACCCGCAGTTGAACAAGAATCTGTTGTTTTAGAAAAACAGGAATCAATCGCTGAATCGGGAGATGTAACAGACTCTGTGGATGAAACCAAAGACTAAATCTTTCATCAGCTAAAATCGAGAAATTGAGAAGGCTGAGCTGCCAACAAGCAGCTCGGCTTTTATGTCCGAATGGATGGCAGGAAAAACGTCCTATTTGGAGGAGAAAACAGTGAGCCTGAGACTTCACTGCTTGTTATTATGATCAGTTTCTCACCGTGAAGTTAGGGAGGGGATTAAGATTCAAAAGCTATCTTGGCATCAAAAGGTACTTTTATCGAAAGAAATCAAACAGAAATGCCGCTCCTTTCAAGATAACGGCTACCGAGGGGTAAATGAGACTGAACTACTCAACTACCTGCTTTTGTATCGCTGGAAAAATCAGCAACGGTTATCCATTAAAGAATGCAAACGTGACATTTTACATATTAAACCAAATGAATTCTTTGATTATCAGCAACTCGTTGCACAGACCAGCCCATTTCAATGGAATGATTGGAAAGATATCGAAGATCTTCTTTAGATAAAAGTTTTATCCTTTTATGGATGAAAAATGGACATAGACAGCACGCAGAAAATGATTGCTATTTTCCGAGTGCTGCCTTTTTAGGAAAAGGGGAACGACAGTTGAGCGAAAAAATCATTTTGTCACATGACCTTCCGACTCCGGAAGAATTTCAACAGCTACGTATCAAAGCTGGTTTATCGCCAAGAAACCCGGAAGCGATTGCCAAAGCACTGCAAAATAGCTGTTTTTGTGTGACGTTACGAACACAAGAAAAAGTTCTAGTAGGAATGGGACGGATCATTGGCGACGGAGGGACAGCATTCCAAATCACGGATATCGCTGTGGACCCCAATTATCAAGGTCAGGGATTAGGAAAAAAGATTATGCGGGAGCTGCATCTATATATCGAACAAGAGATACCAACAGCCGCATATATCAGCCTGATTGCAGATGGACCAGCCAAGGAGCTATATCGTCAATTCGGTTTTACTGAAACAATGCCTGAATCAACAGGAATGTATTATAAACGGAGCTGAATAAGTACCATATTGTGGAATAATGAACAAAATAAAGTGTGTTATTAAATAAATAACTAGTTATAGGGAAAAAGAAGGATGGATTGGCTTTAAAATGAAAGCCAGTCCATTTTTTGTTCATTTAACAATGTTTCTTGAATGAAAACGCTTTGAAAAATAAATTTTTATAAACTGTGAAAAAAATCACAAAAAACTATTTACAAGGAAACGAGAATGTTGTATGATGTGAATGTGAAATAGTTAACAAACAAATTAATGATAAATTTTCTTAGGAGGATTACAATGGCAAAAACGAAGAAAAAAGAAGAAACAAAAGCTCTTGATGTCCAAACAATGATCGATGAACTAGCTGCTAAAGCAAATGTTGCTTTAAAAGAAATGGAAAGTTTCGATCAAGAAAAAGTTGACCACATTGTTCATGAAATGGCAATGGCTGCTTTAGATCAACATATGCCTCTTGCTAAAATGGCAGTGGAAGAAACTGGTCGCGGAATCGTTGAAGATAAAGCAATCAAGAACATGTACGCTTCTGAATATATTTGGAATAGTATTAAAGACAACAAAACTGTTGGCGTAATCAGCAATGATGAACAAACAGGTTTGATTGAAATCGCTGGACCAGTTGGAGTAGTTTGTGGTGTTACACCAACAACAAACCCAACATCAACAACAATCTTTAAAGCAATGATCGCTTTGAAAACTGGGAATCCAATCGTTTTTGCCTTCCACCCAAGCGCTCAAAAATGTTCTGCTGAAGCAGCTCGTATCGTTCGCGATGCAGCGATTGCAGCAGGCGCTCCTGAAAACTGTGTACAATGGATCGAACAACCATCGATCGATGCGACATCTATGTTGATGAATCACCCAGGCGTTGCGATCGTATTGGCAACTGGTGGTCCTGGTATGGTTAAATCAGCATACTCAACTGGTAAACCAGCTTTAGGTGTTGGTGCCGGTAACGTACCTGCTTACATTGAAAAATCTGCAAAAATCAAACGTGCAGTAAACGATTTGATCGTTTCTAAATCTTTCGATAACGGTATGATTTGTGCTTCTGAGCAAGCAGTAATTGTAGATAAAGAAATTTATGCAGCTGTAAAAGCTGAATTCGAAGCACATCAAGTATACTTTGTGAAACCAAATGAATTACAAAAGCTTGAAGATGCTGTAATGAACGAAGGTAAATATGCAGTAAATCCATCAATCGTAGGATACTCTGCTGAACATATCGCAAAATTAGCTGGGATTAAAGTACCTGCGGGAACGAAAATCTTAGTAGCCGAGCTTGAAGGTGCCGGACCTGAATACCCACTTTCACGTGAAAAATTATCTCCAGTATTAGCAATGATGAAAGCAAACGATTCTGTACATGCTTTTGATTTATGTGAAGCAATGCTTGAATTAGGTGGATTAGGCCATACAGCTGTTATCCATACAGAAGATGAAGACCTGCAAATCAAATTTGGTATCCGCATGAAAGCTTGTCGTGTATTGGTTAACTCTCCATCAGCAGAAGGCGGAATCGGTAATATCTACAACGAAATGATTCCTTCATTGACATTAGGTTGTGGTTCTTATGGTAAAAACTCTGTATCTAAGAACGTATCTGCAATCAACTTGATCAACATCAAAACTGTAGCGAAACGGAGAAATAATATGCAATGGTTTAAATTACCACCAAAAATTTTCTTTGAAAAGAACTCATTACAGTACTTGCAAAAAATGGAAAATGTAGAACGCGTAATGATCGTTTGTGACCCAGGTATGGTTCAATTCGGTTACGCTGATACAGTTCGTAAAGAATTACAAAAACGTAAAAACGATGTACAAATCGAAGTATTCTCTGATGTAGAACCTAACCCGTCTACAAATACAGTATACGCTGGAACAAAAGTAATGGCAGACTTCAAGCCAGATACGATCATCGCATTAGGTGGGGGATCTGCAATGGATGCTGCGAAGGGCATGTGGATGTTCTATGAGCACCCAGATACTTCATTCTTCGGCGCAAAACAAAAATTCTTGGATATCCGTAAACGTACGTACAAGATCGACAAACCTGAAAAAACTCAGTTTGTATGTATCCCTACGACTTCAGGTACTGGTTCAGAAGTAACACCATTTGCTGTTATCACTGATAGCGATACGCACGTGAAATACCCATTGGCAGATTACGCTTTGACACCAGACGTAGCAATCGTTGACCCTCAATTCGTTATGTCAGTTCCTGCATCTGTAACAGCTGATACTGGTATGGACGTATTGACACACGCAATCGAGTCTTATGTATCAGTTATGGCATCAGACTATACTCGTGGATTGAGCTTACAAGCAATCAAATTAGTCTTTGACTATTTAGAAAAATCAGTGAAAACTCCTGATATGGAATCTCGTGAAAAAATGCATAACGCTTCTACAATGGCTGGTATGGCATTCGCGAATGCATTCTTGGGAATTTGTCACTCAATCGCGCATAAAATTGGTGGAGAATATGGTATTCCTCACGGACGTACGAACGCAATTCTATTGCCTCATATTATCCGTTACAATGCCAAAGATCCTTCAAAACATGCAATGTTCCCTAAATATGACTACTTCCGTGCAGATACAGATTACGCTGATATTGCGAAATTCTTGGGTCTGAAAGGGAAAACAACTGCTGAATTAGTAGATTCTTTAGTTAAAGCTGTTGCTGACCTTGGAACTTCAGTAGGAATCGATATGAGCTTGAAAGCGCAGGGCGTTACACAAGAAACATTAGACACTACTGTTGATCATATGGCTGAATTGGCTTATGAAGACCAATGTACTACTGCTAATCCTAAGGAACCATTGATCAGTGAATTGAAACAAATCATTATCGATGCATATAACGCATAATCATGCGAATCAACACACTCTTGGAATGCTTTCCAAGAGTGTGTTTTTACGTTTGTTGTGAGTTTGGAAAGGAATAGAAACCATCATTGACATAAAAGGTAACTGGTTATATAATTAGGTAACCAGTTATGTTTTTGAGGAGGAATAAAAATGACTACGATACCGGAAAGAGAATATATCTTTGCCAGTATTTTTGCATTGGCCAATCGAATGCAAAAGCTTGGCGATAAGTTAGAGGATTACGTAACGATCAAGCAATGGATGCTGATTGCTGTTATCACTAAAAGCGAAAAGCAATCGCTGACCATTGGAGAAGCCGCAGAAATTATTGGCAGCTCCCATCAGAATATCAAGAAGATGGCTGTTATTTTGGAAAAGCAAGGCTTTCTTACATTGGAAAAGCATCCTAAAGATAAGAGGGTAGTTGTTATTTCGCTGACGGAGTATTGCCGAACATATTTTGATGAACGTGGAGAGACGGAAGAGGCCTTTTTGATGTCATTATTTCATGGCATTGATAGTGAGATGATGACTAGTTTGTTCAAGGGGATCCTGCAGCTGCAACAGAACATCGAACGGATGGAGCGGGAATCGAATGAATAAGAACGTAGGAAAGAAATTGAGGTGGAATCGAATGCTTTTAGTGGGAATTCTAATTATATGTGTAGGTATAGCGCTGATTTATCTGGCACTTCCTGGAGGCAAGTTGTGGAGGAACTATTTAGATGATATTGCTGTATCGTTTAAAGCAACAGAGAGAGAGCAAGCAACATCGAAACGGTTTACGAAAGAGACGATGCAAGAGCTTCCGGAGCAGATTCAAAAGCATATTGAAAATGGCGGATATCTTAATCAACCGTTAATGAGCAATATGCACATTCGTTTTTATAACACGAAATTTCGTATGTCAGAGGATAAAGAACCGATGGCGATCGATTTTCAACAGGTCAACTTTGTTGAACGACCGGATCGACATGCATTTTTGACTGGTCGAATGTTTGGTTTACCAATCCAAGCGAAGGACAGTACAATTGATGGTGTAGGATCGATGACAGGTATACTCGCGAAGCAAATTCAATTGTTTCGATCAACTGGACCGGAGATGGACCAAGGCCAACTAATCACAGCGTTGGCAGATGCTGTATTTATGCCGGCATTGTTTTTACAGGATTTTGTTTCTTGGACAATTATTGATGAGCAAACAGTTGAAGGACAAATCGCCTGGCAAGGTGTATCTGCTAAGGGCCAATTTACCTTTGATGAGCATGGTAATATTGCCCGCTTTGATACAGAGGATCGGTACCGAGATGACAACGGCAAGAGTAGTAAGCTAGTTCCATGGTTTGTTACTTACGAAAGGTATCAGAAGCAAGGCGGTCATTGGTTACCAGGACACGTCAAGGTGAACTGGGTAATGCCCAACGGAGAATATACTTATTTTGAGAGTGACAATATGGAAGTAGATTTTTCGGTAGCTAAAGATCAGATTGGCTAATGAATAGACGTTACTGAAAAGGAAGTAAAAGAAGGCGTTAGACAAAATAGAAAAATAGATTGACAATGATTAAAGTTGCATGATACCATTACGAAGTAATTAAATTACATTTGTTTGTTATTATCAATGATTTTGAAAGAGCAAACAATAAACCAATAATGAAAGGAGAGGCATGATTATGATGAACCAAAACAGACATTTCAGTGGAAAAATGAAGAATGATTGTAGATTCGGTAATACTGTTGAATGGTGCGGGAAAGCTTTTCATGCACTCTCTACAGTATAGATTTCATCTGTTTTCAGATAGAAAAGACCCGTTGATCATTTTTCTGGATCAACGGGTCTTTTTGTGCTTTTAAATGATGAAAATAAGTCGTGTAAAGAAAGAAGAGAAGCAGTTTAATGGCTATATAATTTTAACGGAGGTGTTACCAATGATTGTAACGAAGAAGGAAATTAGCGAATAAGTAGAGGTCAGATCAAATGTTTTACCTGCCCTCTATGTCAAAATAGAACAGCTATGATTGCCTATCGGCCAGTCATAGCTACTGAAAGAGGAAGCAGAATGTTAACACTACAAGGAAAATATAATGAAGCAACAATCTATACAGATTTAATCGGTGAAGGAACGATTGGTCAGATTATTGGTCTGTGTAATCAGTCGTTTACGAAGGAGAGCAAAATCAGGATTATGCCGGATACGCATAGCGGAACAGGTTGTGTAATCGGTACAACAATGACAATTGGTGATAAGATCGTACCAAATCTCGTTGGCGTAGATATTGGCTGTGGATTGTACGTTGTAAAAATTAAGAAAAATATTAAATTGAATTTTGATAAATTGGATCGAGTGATTCGTACGAGAATACCAAGCGGCAGCCAGACACACAATAAGACGACCGCTGAGTTTGAGTTGGGTGCTGTCCATGCACCGATTCATAAAGGTTGGGCTTTGAGAAGCTTAGGAACCTTAGGCGGAGGCAATCATTTCATTGAGGTCAATGAAGGAAAGGATGCCTATTATCTTGTGATTCACAGCGGCAGCCGTGTCTTGGGAAAAGAAATTGCAGAATACCATCAGGAAGTGGCGTATCAAGCGTTATCAGAGCAACGTAAGGCACTGAAAATTGAAAGAAAGCATGCCCAAAAGAAAAATGATTTAGAGCGTGCAAAAGTGTTAGAACAAGAACGGGAAGCGATAAAGATGCCCTATGAGCTGTCTTATGTTGCCGGAACAGATAAGGAACGCTACTTATCCGATATGAAGCTTGCTCAAGCCTATGCTGCTGAAAACCGCCGCTTGATGGGAGAAATCATTTTAAAAGGAATGAAGTGGAAGAAATCAATCCTTGATAGTTTTGACTGTCCCCATAACTATATCGATCTGGAACAAGGAATCCTACGCAAAGGAGCGGTGTCTGCTCAGAAAAATGAGCAGCTAATTATTCCATTGAACATGAAGGATGGCAGTATTTTAGGGGTAGGCAAAGGAAATCCTGAGTGGAACTATTCGGGGCCGCATGGTGCTGGGAGACAAATGAGTCGCTCAGAAGCAAAGAAAAATATTAGTTTGGAAAGCTATCAACATGTGATGAAGAACATTTGGACAACATCGGTTTCAAAAAAGACAGTAGATGAAGCACCAAAAGCGTATAAACCAGTTAAACAGCTACTTGAAGATATTCAACCAGCTGTTGCTATTCAAGAAATCATTAAGCCTCTGTATAATTTTAAAGGCTAAGATAGGAGAAAATAATTTGAGAAAGAAAATTATTATGAAAAGAGCACTGTATACAGAAATGCAGTCTAACGAAAAGCTGCTGGAACAGTTGGTTAGTTTGGAAACTGTATCGAGTCAACAGCAGCAAAAGCTTGCTCAGTTATTGTGGGAATCTTTTCATGGGTCAATCGATGATCTGGGAGAGACGCCGGAAGAGATGGCAGTAGAGACGGAAGAAATATTGGCTGGAAAATATGGCGAATTCCTTGGCAAGCATTCTTATGTTTATGTAGAGAAATCAACGAATCAATTTCTTGGCTGTGCCTTGGTCAGTTTCTTTCGCGAAATTCCATTGATCATTTATGTTTCAGTGCTTCCGGAAGCACGTGGCAGGAATCTTTCAACGACAATTCTAAATCAAACGTTACAGTCATTGGCATCAGAGTATGAAGCAGCTTACCTTGTTGTGAAAGATGGAAATATACCTGCAGAAAAGATTTATGATCGTCTTGGTTTTGAGGCCGTGGGTAACGATTGGGATCACGTATTAAATGAAACGACAGTCGGAAGGGAAAAAATGAATAATGTTCAACTCAAACCAGTAACACAGGAAACTATCGATGCCTGCCTGGCTTTAAAAGTAATGGATGACCAGGAGCATTTTGTTGCTCCGGTAGCTAAAAGCTTAGCCTATGCTTATGTTAATCAGGAGTATTGTCGACCGTTTGGCATCTACGATGGAGAAAAGCTTGTCGGATATGTATCGACGATTTATGATCCTTCAGATGGCATGTATTGTATCTGGCATATGTTGATTGATAAAGAGGAACAGGGGAAAGGATATGGCATTGCAGGGTTGGAACGGGTCATTGCTTATTTCCAATCTGCACCATTTGGCAAAGGAACCAGCATCGGCTTATCCTGTGATGAACACAACCAGCGGGCCTTGAATGTGTATCATAAGCTTGGCTTTAAAGAAAATGGAGAGAAGGATGATGAAGGAGAGGTTATCTTGATTCGTTCGCTGTAAATCAAATAGAAAAGGTGAGTAGAGCTATTGCGCTCTGGCTCACCTTTTTTATGGTTCAAATAAGCTGGCATACCTGCGGGTAAAGTAGTCAAAGAAGAAGGTCAGAGGATAGGTACCGATTTGTACATAATTTTCTTGGGTTACCCGGATTGTTTGAGTAAATTGATTGGTCAAGGTATTTTTTGTGTTTTGCGTGAT
Organism: Enterococcus sp. 9E7_DIV0242; assembly: GCF_002140975.2. Lineage (NCBI taxonomy): Bacteria > Bacillati > Bacillota > Bacilli > Lactobacillales > Enterococcaceae > Enterococcus > Candidatus Enterococcus clewellii. Next base: position 1,815,239 of record NZ_CP147247.1, on the reverse strand, counting down.
AAAAATCGAATTAGCTGGACTTTGACTGATTTTGCGCATCAGTTCATGGTTCTTTGTAAGCAGTGTACCGTACGAAGAAATGGCAATAATCAATGCATTCTTGTCTAATTGATCGATCAGCTCTTTTTGCAGCTCCTCTGTTTCTCCTATGTAGAGAATTTTTTTGCTGGAAAGAAAGGCGGTCTGTACCTCTTTTGCTAATTCAAGTGTCGAGCTGTAGCCAATCAGAACGACTTCCGATGCTTGATGGATATCATGCAACAGTTGATCGATTTCATCGATATCAATCGTTTGAAGGACATCTTGAATAGAAGCCGTAATTTCTTCACTATAGGAGATTAAATAAGACTTTGGATCTTTTTGAAGCAAGTGAAAATCTTTTTCATTCATACGCAATCCACTGTATGGCGTAAATCCATTCAACACCTGCAATCCATCTCTTAAATCAGCAAAAGAAGAGAAGTGGAATTTTCGGCTGAAGCGCGTCAAGGTTGCTGGTGAGACAAAGCACCTGTCGGCGATTTCTGAGATGGTTAAATTAGGAATTTCTTTTGTATTAGTAAGAAGAAAAATGATGATTTTGGAATAAGTCGTATTTTTTCCATGTGTATTTAAATAAGTTAAAAAATCAAAAATATCGAACATAGGCAGCACATACTCCAATCAATAGATAGGTTCATTTTCATAAAAGTGAAAATGGGTAAAAAAAATGAAAATAGCGATAAAAACAGGAAAATCGCTTGCGCTTTTCCTGTGATATGATGAAAGAGATCAAGTGCTTCAATTATACACTATACAAGCCTGAATGGAATAGAAAGGATGAATAGAATGAGTGGATTTCCTAAGGATTTTTTATGGGGTGGCGCAACAGCTGCCAATCAGTTTGAAGGGGCATTTCTAGAAGACGGTAAAGGCTGGTCAACAGCTGATACAGCTCGCTATATCAAAGAAAATGGCACAGATATCCATGCCATCACCAAACCAATGACGACTGCTGATGTTAAAGCAGCGATGGAGGATAAAGAGGGCATTTACCCGAAACGACACGGAATCGATTTTTATCATCATTATAAAGAAGATATTGCTCTGTTTGCAGAAATGGGCTTCAAAACGTTTCGTTTATCGATTTCGTGGCCAAGAATTTTTCCGAAAGGCAATGAGAGCGAGCCAAATGAAGCAGGACTAGCTTTCTATGATAAGGTCTTTGATGAGCTGTTAAAATATGGTATTGAACCATTAGTAACGATTTCTCATTATGAGTTTCCATTAGAATTAGCATTTGAGCAAAATGGCTGGGAAAGTCGTGAAACGATTGCTGCGTTTGAAAAATATGCACGCGTGCTATTTAATCGTTATAAGAATAAAGTGAAATATTGGCTAACCTTCAATGAAATCAATATTATCGGTATGACGGGTTATTTAAGTGGGGGGATATTGGCTGACAAAACAGAGAATATGCTTCAGGCGCAGTTTCAGGCAGCGCATCATCAATTTGTGGCCAGTGCATTAGCTGTGAAGGCTTGTCATGAAATTATTCCGGATGCAAAAATTGGTTGTATGCTGGCACGAATGGAAGCTTATCCTGATACCTGCAACCCAATGGACGTTATGGAAAGTATTTATAATGATCATACGAATCTATTTTATTCAGATGTGCAGATTCGTGGCTACTACCCAAGCTACATGAACAAGTTCTTCCGAGACAACAACATTGTGATCAAAAAAGAAGCAGGTGACGACGAGTTACTTAGAGAGGGGACCGTTGACTATATGTCCTTCAGCTATTACATGAGCAGTATTGCTACCCATGAGAAAGATGAGGATCAAGTTGGTGGGAACCTATTAGGGTCGAAGAAAAATCCTTACTTGAAAGCAAGCGACTGGGGCTGGCAGATCGATCCTGTCGGGTTGCGTGTGACCTTGCATAAATTGTATGACCGTTACCAAATCCCTTTGTATATTGTAGAAAATGGATTGGGAGCGAAGGATGTTGTTGAAGCAGATGGTAGCATTCATGATGCGTATCGTATTGATTATTTGCGTGACCATATCAAAGAGATGGAAACAGCAATCGATGAAGGTGTAGAGCTGATGGGTTACACACCTTGGGGCTGTATAGACCTAGTCAGTGCAAGTACAAGTGAGATGTCTAAGCGTTATGGCTTCATCTATGTTGATTTGGATGATGAAGGCAAAGGGACTTTGGCACGCTCGAAAAAAGATTCCTTTGATTGGTATAAGAAAGTTATTGCCAGCAATGGAGCGGATCTAGCGTAGAACCGGCGAATAAAAAATGAAAATAGCCCTCGATTGTACACCAGAGTAAAAGGTGTATGATCGAGAGTTTTTGTGTTTCTATAAAAAATTTGAGGAATAATAATATGAATAAACCCATAGTGCGTAATTTTAAAATAAGGAGATGATAAGTTGAAATTAAATGAGATAAGAGAAAGCTATGGCTTCAATCAAAGAACATTCTACAATTGGATGAAGGATCAGCAACTAATCGAGAAAACAGACAATGGTTATATCATTGGTTCAAACGCACTGGAAGGAATGAACACAGAAGATACAGCTTATTTTGGTCCGGACGGCAAGCCTAAAACAATGGTTACAGTTACTTCTGAAATTGCTGATGATATTGTGAAAATGTATGTGGGTTCTGGATTGGATAGACTTTATAGCACAACAAAGCGAAAAGGTGGACAGTCAAAAGCTGAACCCTTTTTGATGGAAGAAATCGAGCGAACCAAAATAAGAGTAGATATTTTGGAGAATCAGTTGGGGACATTGGCAACCCAATTGAACATCCTTGCAAATACGATGAATACGTAGGGAAAGCAAAAAAGCAGGATTCTGAGCGAGCTTTAGCTATCTCTGCTCTCGATCCTGCTTTTTGTCAGTTGTTTAAGTCTTTCGAATAAGTAAAACTCTTATGTTCGTTGGGCATAGTGCTGCCAAGCGATGCCACGGCTTTCACACCAATCAATGATAGAACGCTCGAAAATAAGATCTGTTGTCAGCAAATCAGCAGTTTTACTTTTTCCTAACAAGGTGTAAAGCATCTTCAGTTCACTTTCCCATTGTCTGATTAGCTGGATCGTTTCATCTAAGCCGTTAGTAAGAAGTTCATTCAAAATAGTTCCTGCAATCCCAACACTTTTGGCACCTAAGCTTAAGCATTTGACGATATCAAGCGATTGTCGAATGCCGCCGGAGGCTAGAACAGTCATATCTTTTTGGTGACTGACGGACTCTAGTAGCGAAAGGATAGTTGATTGTCCCCAGTCAGATAGGAAGTCCAACTCCCGTTTTTTCCGACGTGCGTTTTCGATTTGAGTAAAGCTGGTTCCGCCTTGACCACTGACATCAACAGCGGTGGCACCGATCTGGTGAAGCTTGTCGATCGTTTCGCTACTCATACCAAAGCCAACTTCTTTAACAATTACCGGAAGTTGGATTCCGGCAATGATGGCTTCAATAGACTCTAACCAGCTGCTGAACTGATGGTCTCCCTCAGGCATAACAAGTTCCTGAGGTGCGTTGACGTGGATTTGGAGCCCATCCGCTTGAGCGAGCTGAACAGCTCGCTTCGCTTCTTCTAAGGACGCTCCAGCACCAATATTTGCAAAAATCACCCCTTTTGGGTTTTCTTCACGTATGACAGCAAATGAATCGACAAGCTCCGGACTCTTCACTGCTGCACTGACAGAGCCAGTCGCAATCAATACCCCAGTTTCTTTAGCAATGATCCCCAGCTGCCGGTTGACCTCTTTGGTTTTTTCACTGCCGCCAGTCATCGCATTGATGTAAAAGGGTTGGGGGAAGGTAAAACCTAGAAAAGCAGTAGAAATATCTACGGTTTCCATGTCCGTTTCGGGAAACGAATGATGTACAAAACGGACACGATCAAAATCATTTTCTCGTTCTTTATGAAAAGCTTTCGCTAGAGATAGATGTTCATCCTTTCGATTCTTCATGTGTATGACCTCCGTAAAAATAGACATGCAATGGTAAAGGGGTGATGGCTTGCTTCTCCCAAGCGCTGACTAAAGGCAAAATACCTGATTTTTGTTTGAATAGTACGATGCCGCAATCCCCACCACCAGCACCGGATGACTTCGCTGCTCCGCCAAATTGTTCCGCCAAATCGCAAAGGTTCTTAAGCGCAGGTGTTTCAATGACCACTTCGGTCAAGTCCGTAAGCTGGAGCAATAATGCACGATTTTTTCTTAATGCTGTTTGGATCATCCGAATGTCGTCTGTCTTAAAGCCATGAATCATTTGTGTAACACAGGCTTTACTTTCATCTAAAAATGACTGATAGGACAATTCTTTATCACCTTTAGAACGGTGAACACGATCTACCAAATCCGAAGTTGAAGCCGGACTCCCTGTCCACCCAATCAACAGTCTAAGCTGCTTGGGAACAGGAAGAGGTTCGATCATCAGGCTTGGCCAGTGGCTATTCAGTAGCTCGTGAAGTGTCAGCGTCTCTAAATGCTCTTTAACCCAGGGATGATCAAAGGTAGAGAATGCAATCCAACCACCATAACAGCTGGCAGCAATATCCCCACAAGAGCCATTTCCTTGGACAGCCAAGTGTGCTAACGCAGACAGCTTGAAAATTTTCTCATTGTCCAATCCCAGTTGATAAAACTCATTCAATGCCTTCACAGTAGCAACAGTAACGGCCCCACTTGAGCCTAGTCCATATTTTCGACCATTCGCATTATCGAGTTCGCTAGTTACTTTTAAATGGTAAAAAGTGAGTGAGGCATTCTGTTCCTGTGCATATTTCTCCGTCAGACGAATTGCGGCGAGAATATAATGAAACGGATTTTCACGAATATCTAAAACTAGCTCAGTATTTTTTCTGGTCCATCGCACAGGAATCGAGCGGTATTGCTCAGATTGAATACTGCCTTCGTCCTGTGCTTCCTCTAACGTAACTGTCACGAATTGATCAACTGCAACGATTACGGCAGGATGCCCAGGCTCAACAACGGCATATTCGCCTGAAATGAACAGCTTACCTGGTGCTGAAATCTCAATCATGTGTCAACGACCTTTCTGAATCAAGTATTTCTATGCCTGGTCCGGCGTTAGCCAGTACTAGCTGATTTTTACTGAATTGTTCAGCAAAACGTGCCATTAACCATTTGCTATCTTTCTTCTGTACAAGGACCTTGACGTTCGGTCCCGCATCCATTGTGAAATAGCAGAGGATACCTTCTTGGCGGCAAATACGAACGAGGTTCATCGCCTTCAGACTATCTGGGGACCAATACGTAAATGGTGGTGTTGCACCGAGTGTTGTTGCATGCATACGCAAGGCATTTGATTCAACCGTTTCACCTAAACGAGTGAAATCCTTCTCTCCGATTGCCTGTTTGACTGTCGCTAAATCGTCAGTAACGGCGTTCAACCAGCCTTGATAAAAAACAGAGGTTTCAACAGTGCGCTTCATACCATCTCTACTGGAAATATCTTTTTGCGCATCATTCACTAAGACGAACAACATAGATAGTTCCTCTTCCCAGGAATCAGAAGGAACTTGGATGGCGTAGGAGGTATCGTCTGAATCGCCTTTCTGCCATTCAGCGAAGCCGCCGAAAATACTCCGACAAGCTGATCCTGATCCTCGTCGAGCGAGTTTGGATAATTCCTTCGGTGAGAGTGATAAATTCAATGCAGCACTGCAAGCTCCGGCTAAAGCTGCTAGACCACTAGCAGAAGATGCCAGGCCAGCGGCTGTAGGGACAAAGTTATGACTATTTATTTCTGCAAACAAGGGAACATCATAAGTATGACGCACAAGATCCAGAAAGCGGCCAATTTTCTTGGTCTGTTGTTCATTCTGTAATTGACCATCTAAATAAAAGCGATCAGCTGATAATTCTGTTGTGAATAAGACACTAGTCTCCGTATAAAAAGCATCAAGTGTGAGTGAAAGGCTGTTATTCATCGGCAAAATAAGCTGGTCGTCCTTCTTTCCCCAATATTTGATTAAGGCAATATTTGTATACGCACGTGCTTTTCCGATGTTCATTTTTGTGCCTCCAATGATTGAATCCAAGTATTCACTGCACCTGTGTGTCGAAATGCAGTGGCAATTTTTTCTGCAGAATGTTGCGAGCTAGCCAAAGCGATGACACAACCGCCACGTCCACCACCTGTCAGCTTAGCTCCAAGAGCACCGTTTGCTTTGGCCGCGTTTACCAGTTGTTGGATCATCGGATGACTAACGGTTAGTTCAGTAAGAAGCTGTTGAGCCTGATCCATCGCATCCCCAAGCTGTTGTACATCATTTGTCAAAATTGCCTGCTTGCTGTTTTGTACCAGATTTCCTAAAGTGGTGATTTTTTTGCTGATAGTCACTTTGTCTATTTCAAATAAGTGGGCAACATCTTTGACAGCCTCTCGTGTCTGACCTTTGATTCCTGTGTCTGCCACAATTAACCAAGCATCTTTCAAATCCATTGGAAATGGCTGTAATTCTTGCCCCTTCACAAAGAAGAGCGCCTGTTGTCCACTTGTCGCTGCAGCATCAATGCCACTAGGATTTCCATGAGCAATTTTTTCTGCGTTATTCACTAAAATCGCTAACTCTTTATCTGTTGCTACATAATTATAGTAATCAAAGATGCTGCGAATTACTGAAACGGCAACTGCTGCGCTTGATCCCATGCCTCTTTCGGGAGGAATCGTACTGGCAATGGTGATGGCGAGGGAGTCGTTCTTAGATAGAAATGCTAATGTCTCAACGATACTTTCTTTTATATTATGAAGCTGTTTAGGTGACTCTGATAGAGGACCTGAGAAATAAGTACAATCCAGCCACATGTTTTCGGCTGATTCAACGGTCGTTGTCACCGCAGCAGCATGAAAGGGAAAGGCAATTGCGGGTTCTCCATAAACCACGGCATGTTCGCCCATCAGGATAATTTTCCCTGTAGCAGTGCCGGTCCCTAAATGTTTTTCTTTCATGATATACATCCTTTGATATTAAAATAGTAAGTGCGCAGTGATCCAAGGAGCTGCGTAAAGAATCATAAACTGGACACCGTAATTGACCCCCATATTGTTCAAGGTACCACATACGATCCCGACTAATAAAACACCAAAAATATTGATTAAGCCGGCATCCATATAGGCAAGCAATAGGATAAAGCCAATGAACAGACCTAAAATTGCTTCATGGGGGATTTTTTTCAGTACAAAAGCAGTCATCTGCTGTGCATATTTCATAGCAATAAAGTAAGTAACAACAGAAGCAATCACTGCTGCTAATAAAATAGAAAAGATAAATTCACTTCGTGAAAGCAGGTGATGAATATTGTTGTCTAGCGTAAAAACAGGTGGCGCGTTAAACAGTGCATTTGCTGGTCCGACAGCTACAGGAGAAAGCGGAATCCCTAAGGCAATCAATGGAATGATCACACCTGAAAGATAGGTTGCATGAGAAAGAGCACTCATTGAAGTGATTGCCATGCTTGCCTTTTTCACAGGGTCTTTTTCTTTATTCGCTGTAAGCTCACCGAAAAGAATAGTTAAACCAACAGGGCTTAAAAAGAAAAGGAAATTAGATAGTAATGAAACGAGAGCACTTGTCCCTGCTTCTTTCTTTGTTACAGTTTTCAGCGGGTGCTTCAAGCTGTCCTCTTCAGATACTTTTTTTATAGTAATTTTCTTTTTGTCATGGCGAGGAAGTTGGTCTCTTTTTTGCTTGTTTAGCAAACCCAGTAAAGAGACGATTAACGGACCAATCGTAATTCCCAAGAAGAAAGAAGTTGTTACATTTTTTTCTTGAGGAACGGCACCGATACCCCAGTATAAATAACGCAGCCCTTGGAAAAGAAGAGCTAGTGGAATGATACTGAGTAAAGCGAATAATTTGTTCTTTCCAATCAGTGCCAGAAAAACAGCACCAAATACGAAAAGTAGGGACGCGTAGGCTTTAACTGATTCAGAAAAAGGAGCCAAAATATTTGCCAGCAAAAGGCTGACAGGAATAGCTACGACAGTTCCGATGATTGAGCCAGTCGCCATTTTTTTGATACTCGTTGCCGCCAATCCTTTGTCCTTAAGAAAGAGGGCATGCTCAATCATTGGTGTTGACATGACACCACCCGGCAACCCAACAAGGGCAGTAGGGATAGCATTCATGAGGTTCAATGTGATGATTGCTGCAATAAAGAAGGTGAGAACAACAATCGGCTTTACACCAGAAAGAACCAGTGCCAGTGTGACTGGCATCAGTACAGATGTTTCATCCGTACCGGGAACAAAACCAATAAATGTATAAAGAACGATGGCACCAAAAATCGCCAACAGCATTTGCAAAAGCAAAGAAATATCCATAACTATTCCTCCTCCTCAACGACTGTTCGTTTTGGTTTTATCGCAAAGGTGATAATCAGAAATCCTAGAACAGCACCACCGAGTCCAAAAAATAATTGCTTTGTCTGGTCTGTGGCCGGAGCAATGAAATACCCCGCCATAGTAAAACCGCTACACACAGCAACAGCAATAATTAAATCCTTGATTGTAACGAGATCTCCCCAGATCTCAATAAATTCTTTTTTCACTTTCTTTCTCCTTTCGATTTGTGAAATCTAGGGACTGTGACAATTACATGCCATAACTCCCCCGAAAAACGGACATACGATGTTCCAAAGGCAGCATCTTCGATAGTAAGACGGAAATTCGTAAAAATTTGTGAAAAAAATTGGAGGATTTCCGGCTTAGTGTTTGAAGCTGCATTCTTCTGCTTCCACAGGTTTCAGGTTATTACAATCCTTGAGACATGGAAGAGCTTTGTCACAACCTCAATTAATTAGTACCACTAAAGGCTGAACCTGAGAACATCACTATGTTCTTGATTTCAGCTGACTGGCAAAAAAAGAAAGCAGACGATCAGCCTGCTACTCCGTAGATTTCACATAGTTAACCTTCATTAGTTTATCGAAAAAGGGAAAGCAAGTAAAATTCTTTCGCTCATTTCTAAAGAAAACGTTAAGCCCGTCAACTGGGGATTTCCACAGTTTTTAGGAATAAAATAACAGCTACTTGAGAATGATTCCCAATGTTTCCGCGATTGTCAACGCTTGTTCGGCATTCACGATCATTCCCCGAATTGATTCAGGCGAAAGAGCAATTGTATCAAATTGGTTTTCTGAAAAGTCCAAATTTTTTAAAGGCGTATTAAACCACTGACTCTGTGTAAGTTGGCAATCTTTCATTTTTAAATGCTGCCAATCCAGCTCAGAGAATTCAGCCTGTCTCAAACTGGATTCTTCAAAATGAACTACCTTCATTGTAGACATTGAAAAAGAGGCATAATCCAGAATGCAGTCACTGAAAAGGCAGTCTTTCAAGTAAGCTTCCGCAAAATTACAACCAGTCAGCTTGCATTGGCGAAACTCTACCTGATGAAAGCCGGAACCAATCCATTCAGAGTTGGAAAAATCACAGTGTTCAAAAACAACATTAACACATTCAAATTGACTCAACCGACTAGCTGGCATTTGAAATTTTTTGATGTGGCTCTCTTTGATGAAGAGATGATGGAAATCGGCCTCGTACAGCCCCTCATTTTCGAGTAGCACAGCATCAATGGTCGCTTCATCTTCAAATGTGGGCATTTCAGCAATCAAATTGCCTGAAAGCATTGGTGTGATTCGTTTTTTTTCTTTCATATCTATAATCTCTCCCTTTCATTCGCACTTTTTATCCTACATTATACTAGAACAATTTCCTTCTCGTTCTAATGATCACAGTTGTTTTTTTAATTCTGTGAGAAAAATGAGGATGTACAATCAGACAATCATTGTATAATGTACACTCCTAGTGATGAATTCTGAGCAAAAAGAAAGTTTCACGACTTATTATTAAGATAGCATAAGATTTTTCTTGATTTTTTAATGTTATGAAGGTAAACTATATCCCATAGCAATAAATAATTATTAAATTCTGAGTTTTCAGAAAAATTGACGACAGAATTTTTTAGGAGGAAAAGGGAATGAAGTTAAAGAAGTCATTTGCTTTAGGGACAATCACTTTACTTAGTGTAGGAGTATTAACTGCATGCGGAGGCGGCAGTGGTTCAACAGATGATTCAAAATCTGCAGATTCAAGCTCTACTAAAAAAGCGAGCGGAGAACAAATTTTCCGTGTAATCGAGCAACAAGAAATGCCTAGTGCCGATTTATCAGTTGCGACCGATGTAATCAGCTTTACTGCGTTGAACAATGTTTATGAAGGGTTATACAGATTAGACTTGGACAACAAAGTAATCATTGCTGGTGCCGCTGAAATGGCTGAAGTCAATGAAGATGGAACAGTTTATACCGTAAAACTGAATGAAAAGTCTAAATGGACAGATGGCGAGCCGGTAAAAGCAGAAGATTACGTTTATGGCTGGCAGCGTACAGTTGATCCTGCGACGGCTTCTGAGTATGGGTATATGTTTGCACCAGTAAAAAATGGTGAAAAAATTGCGAATGGCGAAGCGAAACCTGAAGAATTAGGAATCAAAGCAATCGGTGATTACGAGTTGGAAATCACACTTGAGCAAGCAACGCCTTACTTTGATTACCTGTTAGCGTTCCCTTCATTCTTCCCACAAAGAAAAGATATCGTGGAACAACATGGAAAAGAATATGCAGCAACAAGCGAAAATGCTGTTTATAATGGCCCGTTTGTACTAGACGGATTTGACGGACCTGGTACAGATACAGAATGGTCTTACAAGAAAAATGCAGACTATTGGGATGCTGATACTGTTCAATTAGATGAAGTGAAAATAAGTGTTGTTAAAGAAGCACCAACTTCATTGAACCTATTCCAAGACGGTCAAGCGGACGACGTAATCCTTACAGGTGAGTTAGCGCAACAAATGGCAGCAGACCCTGAATATGTAATTCAAAAAGAAGCATCAACACAATATTTAGAATTAAATCAAATTAAAGACGATTCACCATTCAAAAATGAAAACTTAAGAAAAGCCATTTCTTATTCTATCGATCGCGATGCATTGGTAAACTCAATTCTTGGTGATGGATCAGTAGCTCCGAAAGGCTTAGTACCAGCTGATATGTCTACTAATCCTGATACAGATGCTGACTTTGTAGAAGATGCTGGGGATGATATCACCTCTGACGAAAAGAAAGCAGCAGAACATTGGGAAAAAGCGAAAAAAGAACTGAATATCGATTCTCTTGAGTTTGACATTCTTTCTTCTGATACAGATTCTTCTAAGAAAGTAACAGAATACATCCAAGGTGCGATTCAAGATGCATTGGATGGCGTAAAAGTAACATTGAGTCCGGTACCATTCTCTGTACGTCTGGATCGCTCAAATAAAGGTGATTTTGATGTTGTAATGGGCGGCTGGGGTGCTGACTACGTTGATCCAAGTAGTTTCCTAGATCTGTTCATCACGGATAACTCTTACAACCGTGGACGTTACAGCAACACAGAATATGATGAGTACTTGAAATCTGCTGCAACAACAAATGCGAATGATCCTGAAAAACGTTGGGATGATTTAGTAAATGCAGAAAAAATCATTACAGGTGAGATGGGTGTCATTCCTCTTTATCAAAAAGCAGAAGGTCATATGCGCTCTGCGAAGATTAAAGACGTTGGTTTCCACCCAGCTGGAGCTCAATATGATTACAAGTGGACATACGTTTCAGAATAAGCTGAAAGAGCTGTCTATATAAGTCTGTTAAATTTTCTACACATGAAAAGCCTCCTTTGAATAGAGTATAAACAAAGGAAATACTCGTATGTCACGCTAATTTAGCAGAAGCTGTATATAGCAAAAGGACCCTTGCCTTCTTAGGAAAAGGCAACGGTCCTCTTGCTATCTTTGCTTAGAAAAAGTAAAATAGTAAGGAAACGATAGCTGGAATCAGCAAAAGTCCCCCTGTTTCAAGCCAGTAAAGCCGGTGGGCGTTGCCGATTTCTGAAAATGGTATAAATTCTTTCGGTTCATTTTTCTTTCTCCGCTGAAAAGCTTTTTTCATAAAGTATTGGAAATTATCAAAGAATCCTGAGGACATAATCCACAGTGCAATTCCGATGATGAGAAAGAAAAGTGAAACGATAAAGAACGTATCAGATATGGATTGGACAGTAACTGATTTTTTTATTAGAAATAAATAGATAAAAATGCCAAAACTGGAGATTATAAATGTGGCCAATGGCCATTTTAATTTTTTCATAGGTTCTTTCCTTGTCTATATTAGTTTTATTGTCTATACTTTATCGAAAACAGCTGTTGAAGTCAAAAAAATTTCGGAGGTGTCATTCTTGAACAGTTTTGGGAAGTATTTTCTTAAACGTGTTTTCTTCATGATAATCACATTGTGGTTAATCGCAACACTTACGTTTTTCCTAATGCAATTATTACCAGGTACACCATATACCAACCAGGAAAAACTAAGTCCAGAAACAATTGCCATGTTGAACAAGCAGTCCGGTCTGGACAAACCGGTCATCGTTCAATACGGAATCTATTTAAAAAATCTTGTAGTGGGTGATTTTGGGATTTCATTCCAATTTAAAAATCAGCCAGTAGCGAAACTCTTGTTTAATCGTATCGGTCCTTCTGTACAATTAGGTGGACAAGCGATTATATTCGGTACATTTGTAGGTATTCTATTAGGGATTATCGCAGCAATGCGTCAAAATACCTGGGTGGATACTTTAGCAACCCTACTTGCAATTTTAGGGCGGTCTATTCCAAACTTTGTTTTTGCGGTACTGCTTCAATACATTTTCGCAATGAAATTGGGCATACTGCCAATCGCAAAATGGGAGACCTTTGCTTCTACAATATTACCGACGATTGCTTTGGCGATGAGTCCTATGGCGGATTCGGCCAGGTTTATTCGAACCGAGATGGTCGAGGTCTTACATAGTGATTATGTAGAGTTAGCTCGTGCGAAAGGATTAAGCCGCTGGCAGGTGGCGTTCAGACACGGTTTAAGAAACAGCTTGATCCCGTTGATCACATTATTGGGACCTTTGGCTGTCGGCTTGATGACAGGCTCTCTTGTTGTTGAAAATATTTTTGCGATCCCTGGTATTGGGGAACAATTCGTTAAGTCGATCATGACTAATGACTATCCAACGATTATGGCAGTAACAATCCTTTATTCTACAATGCTAGTTATCGTTATTTTGGTTGTTGACTTGCTTTATGGCTTGATCGATCCAAGAATTCGTGTATCAGGAGGTGACAATAGCTAATGGAAACAATCGATTTGAACAAAGTACCTGATTCTGTTAAAAATATTCCTTCTGATGAGTTTCAGCTTTTAGATGCGTCAACATCAAAAGAAAGAGAACGAATCGTTGCGCCGTCACTGAATTTTATTCAGGATTCATGGCGCCGTTTGAAGAAAAATAAAGCGGCAGTTATTTCACTGGCTATTTTGATTGTCGTTATCATCATCTCTATTGGTTCAATTTGGGTATCTCCACATGATCCAACCAAACAAAATGTTTCGTATATCAACTTACCTCCGAGAATTCCGGGGTTAGATGCTATTGATGGCTTGAACGGAAAAGCTGTTGTTGCAGGACAAGTGGTCGATAAATATGCACAAGCAAAAGTTCCGGATAATCTGAATTTTTATTTCGGGACAGATGGATTAGGCCGTGATGTTCTTAGTCGTTTAATGATGGGGACACGTGTGTCATTATTGATCGCCTTTATTGCGGCAATTCTTGATATTACAATCGGGGTAACCTATGGCTTGATTTCAGGGTTACTGGGTGGACGTGTAGATACTGTGATGCAGCGTATTCTAGAAGTCCTTTCCGGTATTCCCAACTTAGTTGTTATGATTTTGATGCTTACTGTATTTGATCCAGGAATTTTATCTATTGTTCTTGCAATGGTGGTAACGAACTGGATTTCAATGGCTCGGATCGTTCGAGCCCAGACCTTGAAATTGAAGGATCAGGAATTTGTTTTGGCAGCCCAAACCTTGGGAGAATCTCGCTTGAAGATTGCCATTAAACACATCCTTCCGAATATTTCAAGTATAATCATTGTCCAAATGATGTTCAGTATTCCATCAGCGATCTTCTTCGAAGCATTCCTGAGTTTCATTGGATTGGGATTGAGACCGCCGACCGCTTCACTGGGTACATTACTGAATGAAGGATACAAGACATTCAGATTCTTGCCTTACCTGATGTGGATTCCGGCAGCAACATTATCTGTGATTATGATTTGTTTCAATTTACTGGCTGACGGTTTGCGTGATGCCTTAGATCCTAAGATGAAAGAGTAGAGTGAATGACTATGGAAAAAGTATTAGAAGTAAAAGATTTGCATATATCTTTTGATACATTCGCAGGAAAAGTCAATGCCATTCGCGGTGTGAACTTTGATCTTCATAAAGGGGAAACACTGGCAATCGTTGGTGAATCTGGTAGTGGGAAATCTGTAACAACCAGAACAATCATGCGCTTATTGAGCAGTAATGCGAATATTCATAAAGGTGAGATTCTTTTCAAAGGATCTGACATTGTTAAAAAGACAGAAAAAGAAATGCAGACCATTCGTGGAAAAGAGATCGCAATGATCTTCCAGGACCCAATGACATCATTGGACCCAACAATGCCGATCGGCAAACAGGTCGCTGAATCTTTGATTAAGCATAATAAAGTTTCAAAAAGTGAAGGCTTGTCTCAAGCACTTGAACTATTGAAGTTGGTTGGTATTCCAAATGCTGAAAAGCGTTTGAAAAACTATCCTCACCAATTTTCAGGTGGGCAACGTCAGCGTATCGTAATCGCGATTGCATTGATTTGTTACCCGGAAGTTCTGATTGCCGATGAGCCAACAACTGCATTGGATGTAACAATTCAAGCACAGATTCTTGAACTGTTGAAGGACCTACAACAAAAAATCAGCACATCAATCATTTTCATCACCCATGACTTGGGTGTTGTGGCGAATGTTGCTGATCGTGTAGCAGTTATGTACGGTGGACGAATCGTGGAAGTGGGAACTTCTGAGGAAATCTTCTACAACCCGCAGCATCCATATACATGGGGCTTGCTTGGTTCAATGCCAACATTGGAAGGAACAGAAGAGAAGCTATATGCGATCCCAGGATCACCTCCTGATTTATTGGATCCTCCTAAAGGAGATGCGTTCTATCCTAGAAATGAGTTCGCATTGAAAATCGATGCAGAACAACAACCTCCTTATTTTGAGGTATCACCTACGCATAGAGCAGCAACTTGGTTGTTAGCTCCGCAAGCGCCGAAAGTAACTCCTCCGGCGGAAATCGAAAGACGTTGGGCTATTTACAGAGAGCGTCATAATATTTCAGAGACAGGAGGAGCGAACTAGTGGATTTAGAAAAACGTAAGTTACTTTTAGATGTTAAAGGCTTGAAGCAGTATTTTAATACTGGTCGTCCTGATGAAGTAAAAGCAGTAGACGATGTCAGTTTTCATATCTATGAAGGCGAAACATTTGGATTAGTTGGCGAATCCGGTAGTGGTAAATCAACTACAGGCCGAAGCGTTATTCGTTTATACAATCCGACAGATGGAGAAATCATCTTTGATGGCGAGAATATTGCAAATATCCGTTCAAAGGAAAAAATGCAGGCATTCCGTCGTGAAGTACAGATGATTTTCCAAGATCCTTATGCTTCACTGAATCCTAGAATGAAAGTAAATGATATCATCGCTGAGGGGATTGATATCAATAAATTAGCAAAAAATGATGCAGAACGTACAGCTAGAGTCGAAGAGTTACTGAAAGTTGTTGGGCTTGATCCAAGCCACGCATCACGTTATCCACATGAGTTTTCAGGTGGTCAGCGTCAGCGTATCGGTATTGCTCGTGCATTAGCAGTTGATCCGAAGTTCATCATTTGTGATGAGCCGATCTCTGCCTTAGACGTTTCGATTCAGGCACAGGTAGTTAACTTGCTTCAAGATCTTCAAAAAGAAGCTGGATTGACTTACTTGTTTATCGCCCATGATTTATCCATGGTAAAACATATCAGTGACCGTATCGGTGTTATGCACAGTGGGAAACTGTTGGAAATGGGTTCAAGTGATGATATCTACAACTATGGTGTTCATCCGTATACTGAGAGCTTGCTTTCAGCTATCCCATTACCAGATCCAGACTATGAACGTACACGTAAACGGATTGTTTACAAGCCTCAGCCGCAAGACGGCAAAGAGCGTCAGCTGCGTGAAGTAGCACCGGAACACTATGTTTATTGTGCAGAAGATGAAATCGATATGTACAGTCAAAAAATTGCCGATAAAAAGGCAAAAGCACTTCATTGATGGGCAAATTAGTTTAATTTATTTCTGAGTGTTGCGACACTCAGTAGAAAATCCTATAAAAGCTGGACATCCTTGTTCAGCTTTTATATTACTCTTGGTATGTTTGAAAAAAGGAATTACGAGTGATGGTCTATCAGAAGGTTGCTCAAGGCTGTCTGAAATGGTCAGCTGTTTCTCCTTCTGATTGTCGCTCTCGCAGGGTGGTGTTATTGGTGAAAGTGTTAAAAGCCTGTAAATACAGACTCTATCCTACCTCGTCTCAAATCGAATTTTTTGAAAAGACTTTTTCAAGTGTTTATCTGGTCCATAATCTCTTGTTGCAGGATCGAATCAACCTGTACAGAGAAGCCAAAAAGAATCCTCAGCTGAAGCAGAGTTTACCGACTCCGGCGAAGTATAAAAGGGAGCATCCGTTGTTGAAAGAAGTCGATAGCCTTGCTCTTGCGAATGCGCAGGTTCATTTGGAACGATCTCTAAAAAGATTTTATAGTGGGAAAGATGTTGGCTTTCCAAAAATGAAATCAAGAAAAAATCCGGTTATGTCATACACAACCAACAATCAAAATGGTACAATAAAGTTTGTTGGTCTAAATTGTTTGAAAATTCCGAAATTAAAATCATTGATAAAAGTCAAAATGCATCGTGAAGTGAAGGGAAAGATAAAATCTGCAACAATTTCAAAGTCCTCAACTGGAAAATATTTTGTATCGATCCTGTGCGAAGAGACAATTGCCTGTCAAAAGAAGACAAACAAGGCTGTGGGAATCAGTCTCGGTTGTTCAGAGCTCGCTGTATTGTCTAATGGACGGCGAATCGATAATGATTGTTTGACAGAAGAAATTGAACGTAAAATTCGACGAGAAGAGAAAAAGCTGGCGAGAAAGAAAAAGTTGGCTAGCCAAAAGGGTTTGGATCTGTTAGAGCAGAAAAATTATCAGAAGCAAAAAATGAAGGTAGCGAAATTAAGGGAACGGTTGCTAAATCAGCGCAATGATTTTCTGAACAAAGTAACCACAGATCTGATCAAGGAATATGATTTGATTTGTATTGAAGAGGCACACAAAAAGGAGTTTCATCGAAACTGTAAATTAACAAAAAGGGTTTCTGATGTTTCTTGGTCGCTATTTGTATCCAAGCTAGAATACAAGGCCATGTGGCACGATAAGCGACTAATCAAGATAAAGAAAAATGATCAAATTGAAGCAACAAAGATTCCTACTAAGATGATACTGGATATTGATCAAGAGCTCAGTGAAAGTGATACTGAAACAGCGAGCAGTATTCAGTTATTGTTGCAAGGATTGAATCAATAAGTATGAAAAACTGTAGGGACTACAGGGTTAGCTTAGGGGATATAAGATAATAGATTATCTGTTTCTAAGAAGCTCTCCGACTTGGTTGGAAGGCAGTTCACTAATTATTAATAAAGGATACTATAGAGGTTGGGTCAGAAGCGTTAAGCTTCAAACAATAAGAGAAAATTTACGAAAATCGATCCATAGATTTTTGCTGAATTTCAGCTTATTGTCGAAGGAGTTGCTTCTTACCCACCGTTTATTCGGTTTAAGGTGTAGATAGAGCACGGGATTTGAATATCTTTTTCCACACTGTTTAGTCATTTCAGTACGAGATGCAAGAACTTCAACCGAATTAACGGATACAATAAAAGAGAAAAAAACAGTATTGACAATAAATAAAATATCGTTTATACTGTTCTAGTTGAGAAATAAAAGCAGAAGCACCCGCTTCTCGCCTTAGTTGAGTATATCACTGGGCTGGATAAGAGGATTCCTTGTATCGGTAAGATATGAGTATGAATTTACGCGGGTTCTGAATGGAACCGGCTTTTTTTATGCCTTGTCACTGAAACACAAGGAAAAGAATAACGCATTCTGTTGGATGTTCTCTAAAAAACTTGGAGGTGAATGACCATAGCAAAGGATATGATGGTGAACGACGGGATTCGTGCGCGTGAGTTACGTTTGATCGGGCAAGATGGTGAACAACTAGGTGTTAAGACGAAAGTGGAAGCTTTGCAAATTGCTGAAACTGCAAACCTAGACTTAGTCCTTGTTGCTCCAGGCGCAAAACCACCTGTGGCACGGATAATGGATTATGGAAAGTTCCGTTTTGAACAGCAGAAAAAAGAGCGTGAAGCTCGTAAAAAACAAAAAGTAATCAGCGTAAAAGAAGTTCGTTTGAGTCCGACAATTGATGTCAACGACTTTAACACAAAACTTCGTAATGCACGTAAATTCTTGGAAAAAGGTGACAAAGTGAAAGCTTCGATCCGTTTCAAAGGCCGTGCCATTACCCACAAAGAAATTGGTCAGAAAGTTCTTGATCGCTTAGCTGAAGAAACAGCAGATATTGCTACAGTGGAACAGAAAGCGAAAATGGACGGACGCAGCATGTTTCTAACGCTGGCACCGAAAATCGACAAGTAGTTTGAGAAATATCAATGGACCTGTTCGTCAGAACAAAAGATTTTGAGGAGGAAAATTAGTCATGCCAAAACAAAAAACACACCGCGGATCAGCAAAACGCTTCAAGCGTACTGGTAAAGGCGGTTTAAAAAGATTCCGTGCGTTTACAAGTCACCGTTTCCATGGTAAAACTAAAAAACAACGTCGTCAATTACGTAAAGCAAGAATGGTATCAGCAGGCGATTTCAAACGTATTCGTCAGCAATTAGCAGGAATGAAATGATTTTAGCTAATTATAGCTGAACAACTCTTGTAACGAAAAAAATAAAAAATCCAAAGAAATGATAGATATTTAGGAGGAATTCAACATGGCACGTGTTAAAGGTGGAACAGTAACCCGTAAACGTCGTAAAAAAATCCTTAAGTTAGCGAAAGGCTACTATGGATCAAAACATACTTTATTTAGAACAGCTCAAGAACAAGTAATGAAATCTTACAGCTACGCATACAGAGATCGTCGTCAAAAGAAACGTGATTTCCGTAAATTATGGATTGCACGTATCAACGCGGCAGCTCGTATGAACAACCTGAGCTACTCTAAATTAATGCACGGTTTGAAATTGGCTGAAATTGATATTAACCGTAAAATGCTTGCTGACTTAGCTGTAAATGATGCAGCTGCGTTCACAACTTTGGCTGACCAAGCGAAAGACGCTTTAGCTAAATAATACGAAAATAAAAGGGGATTCTACTCATTATAAGAGGAGAGTTCTCTTTTTTGCTGTGCTCTTACATAGTCGACAGTTTATTCTGTTTTACCAACTCTCTATTTGGTAGAATGGATACATCTAAAATAGGGAGGAGGAACTGCAATCATCTCAATAAAAGAAGTACTGGATTATGTACAGGAAACCTATGGAACAATACCAGATCATCCTTTCAAAAAGCAGCCGGAGTATACAGTTCTTCGTCATAACTATAATAAGAAATGGTATGCGCTGATAATGAAGCTGCCAAGAAATAAAGTGGGTTTAGCTGGAAATGAGCTGATGGAGGTTGTTAATGTTAAAGTAGACTTGGAGATGGCTGAAATTCTTTCGCAATCAAATGATTTTTTTCCAGCATATCACATGAACAAAGAGCATTGGATAACTGTCCGATTGGATGGTCAGCTTGAAAAAGAAATAGTGTTCAGTCTGTTGGATGAAAGCTTTTGGTTGACCAAATAGCAGAGAAACCTGAGGTAAACGTTTAGAAACCTGAGAAAAAATAGCTGTTTGAATAAATGTGGGGTATGTCACGTACATTTACTCAAACAGCTTATTTGTTGTGATTAGTAAGAAAACCAGGAAAGAATCTCCTTTTTCCCAGAGAATAATTTGCCTAATGGAATATAGGAAGCATCATGCTTTTTCGTATAGAAAAAAACGTAGCTGTCTGTGATCTTTTTAAAAGTAACTTCATCCTGTAGAAATTCTTTTTTTTGCAAAAGTTGAACGAATTTCTAGTTTATCTGAAGAAACAGTTAATGTATAAGGAATCGTTGCTTTTTCATCATTGTTAAAATAGGTCACGAGCAGGTCTTTCCTCGCTTTTGATTGATAATTTTGCCAAAAATAGATAGTTGATTTGCTTTTAAAGGCTGCAGATATAATCCCGCCAATGACTAATCCCACTCCTGAAATAAGTAAGTTGTTAAGAATCAAATATAAGACCAGTGGCATAGCAATGAGCAATAATAAGAAAACCAATCTTTCCCAACGTTTCACTGAATCTTTTATAGAGGGGACACACTCTGATAAAAAGAGCTGTTCCTGATAAACCATCATATCATCCAAAGTTATTTCATAAGAATATTCCATAATGTGATAAACCTTTCTTCCACGGATTAAGAAAACTTAGTCCACTGAGCTTCATTTGTCATTTTACTTGTAATAAAATTGTCTTCCAGGTGTTTTTTGAGAAGATGACGGTGTTTCTTGTGAGCTGTTTGGATACGACTCTGCTTGCTTTCTTGGAAAAACATCATAAGCACCTGTAAAAAGAGAGCAGCCAATCAGAAGTATTGTGGCTAAGGCGACCAATAGACTGCTCTGTGTTCTCAGTTTTTGTGAGTCAAGCATCACCTTCAGCCTAGTTTGTATTTCATTAACATTTTCATATAAGGTAATCGCGGCGGTTTTCTCCTTGTAAGTCCCAGAATGCTTGGTCATTTCTATCAAGGTCATGCCATACTGATACCGCTCTTCCTTTGTCATAAAGCGTGTAGATGCCTCGTCACAAGCATATTCACATTCGCGATTGAGTGTTCTGTTGATAAAATAGATCAACGGATTGAACCAATGAAGGCAGAGAATGAGTTGCATCAGCCATTTATACAAAAGATCCTTGCTTTTATAGTGCGTCAATTCATGTGAAAGGATGTGAGACAATTGCCTACTTGTCAGATTCACATGTGGTAGAACGATGCTGCTTTTGGCTACACCAAGCAGTAGTGGTGAAGAAATCAATGAGGTCGTGTAAAGCTCGATAGGACGAGTGATTTTTTTCTCCTCACAAATCGTACTTAGGATATCCAGAATTTCAGGGTCGTCGACAGGTGTCCAATCGGCTTTGATATACTTTATAAAGCTTTGGTATTTTGTTATTTTTTGCACTATAAGGAAAAAAGCGACAATCAACCAGAAATAGAATATATAGCGGTCAATTGGTGTACGAACACTTCCCATTACGACATTATCCCCGATCACAACATTTTCCCCTACAATGATAGGAGATGCGCTATTTCCTATACCAAAAATCATTTCATAGAAAGAGGTAGACTCTATCGCAGGATACAGTGTACTGATTAAGCTGTATTCTGCAGTTATTGGAAGTAGGAAGCGGAGAAGTACGATTAACAACAGGTAGTAGTGAACACGCTTTGTAAATAGCTTTTGAAAAAGGCAACTGAACGCCTTCCATACACAAAAAATGATAGAGCCAGATAAACTAAGCGAAAACAATAAATTAAGAAATTGCTCAATCGTCATTCGCATGCTTCTCCCAATAATCTTTTAGTTCCTGCATTTCATCGTTGGAAATTAATTCATTTTCAACCAATGTAGCAATCAATCCCTTGACCTCGCCCTCATAAACCTTTCCAACAAATTCCTTTGTTTCCAGTTTGAGGTATTCTTGCTCTGTCAAAAGAGCGATATACTCGTTTTTTCGTCCTTTTTTTTGAACCCTCAACATATTTTTTTCCGTCAAACGTGACAGGAAAGTCAAAATCGTATTATTTTTCCAGGTAAATTCCTTTTTATGAAGCTCATCAACGATTTCAGAGAACATCATCTGTTGATTATGCGCCCAGATAATCCGTAGTATCTCCAATTCTGAATCAGATATCAATGAAGCCATCTTCAGTCTCCTTATAGTTTGATAGTTGTATTTTTTTGAAAATAAAAAATTTCAGCCAATTAATTATAACATGAATATTGACACTTTATAATAACGTATGCTAGTATAACTACATGTTGTAGGTATAAAATGTGAGCGCGCACAAATTGAACTTCACAACACGTTCAACTTTAGGAGGTATTACTTGAGTAAAAAGTATTTGTTGGGATTAGTGTTTATTTTTATCCTTGGAATGATAGTGAATAGTTGTTTTTTGTTTCGTCAATCTGATTTGCGAGATATTACTACTAATGATTCGGTAGCTAAGAGTACTCAAACTATTTTGGATAGCGACCAAAAGGAATCCGAGTTTCAAATGAATAATGAACTATATAGCAACCTGTATACGTATGTTAATAATCCACAGCTGATCACGCAATCAGGGATGTTCGAGCAAGAGATTTCTTTTGTTGCTCAAATGAAGGGATCCCCTATGAAAATAGATTCTCCAGAAGAAACATTAGATGGTGAATGGTATATTTCTGTTTATTTATTGAGAAATCAAAAAAAACCTCTGTACTTGAATGTATCGCTGATTGAAAAAGAAGCGTGGCCAAAGGATGGCGATATTCTGTCTATTTCTGGAAAACCGGTCGGCTATCTTTATGCGATTCATGAAAATGAACGAATAAATGTTCTGGACATTGATGGGACGGACATAAAAAAACGAACACACACGATCCCGCCTATTACAGAAGGAACAATTGAAACAATGGACTATAGAATAACAATCACAGATAGGGTAGTAGTACCTGATTCCTTTGATAACAAAACCCTAATTATTTATTATACATTTAAAAATAAAAAGAATAGTACGGCGATTTCCCCAATCAGGACTTTTTTTTCTTTACCCAAGGGAAAGAGCAGCTGTCACACACGATTTTAGCTGATCAGAGTGACAAGCTTGATCCTATGGCACTAAAAGACGAGGCGTTGGAACCTGATACTGAGCTATTATATTATGCAGCACTACATCTGATAGAAGAAAAGATGCCAGTAAATATCACAGTCTATGATGATGAATACAATTTATTGAGTAGACAGGAACTAAGTTTATCGGAGGCAGAGTAGCTACTTTCTCTAGTATCAGCTGTCATGAAAATGCACCTCAAAAAAGAAAATAAGCTAGAGTGCCCCGACGGGCGATAAAGTAAATCAAAGTACTCTAGAAGAGTAATGAAAAAATCGTTGACGATAAGGAGAAATAAAATGAAAAAGAAATTGATTTATATAGGGATTTTAGTAAGTATGGTAACGATTATGTTTGCGGGCTGCGGTTCGGCTGCGGATAAAACAGATCAAGCGGCAAAAACAGAGAAGAAACAAGCTGATTTTGATGATATTCAGATAGGCCTTACAAAGGATCAGCTGATTAAAACATACGGCGAGCCGGAAGCAACGGTTTCAGATAATACGGAGGTTATCCAACGGTTGACAACAGATATGACAGCGATTCAAACCGAGATGACCGATGAGGCACAGCAACAGCAGCTTGTTCATTTTTTTGGAGGCACGGAAGAAAAGATGCAAGAAGCTTTGAATGATATGCTAGACTCTGCAAGTGAAGGCATGGAGTTATTGGAGTATAACGTGGCTGGAGAAGAACTATCGATCTATATCGTTGGTGAAAAAGTGCTGCTTCGTACATTTTAAGTGAAATAGGCTGAAGTATATTCTTAAGAAAAAGATAGAATCTAAGACGTAAGTAGATTGTGAAAAAAGAAATGGAGTTACTAAAATGAAATATATAGTGAAACAGAAATTGGTTGCTTTAAAACCGACATATGAGATTTTGGATGGGGCGGGCAATGCCGTGTATAAAGTAAAAGGAAGTTTTCTAGGACGTGAAAATTTCGAGATTACTGATTTAGAAGGCAAGACTGTAGCAAAATGTGGGACAGATATGAATCTGTTCAGTGTACTTGGGTCATTTTTGAGATACAATTTCAAGAAATACCATATCAGCGTAGGAGAACAAAAGGCTATCTCGATCGCACGATCATTAAATATTTTTAGTTATAATTTTACTATTGATTCTCCTTTAGGTGCAGTGCAACTGGGTTATGGAGCAACCGGTAGCCATCAGTTTACACTCAATGGAGAGATTCTTTGCGACATTGATAAGCGAAAACTGACTATGGGTGGAGATGAGTATCATATTGAGATTGATGATGCCCATGACCATAGAGTTTTTTTACTGACAACTATCGCGTTGGATCGCATTTATTATACGAAAAGATAGAATAGGTATTTTGTAACTGGATAATGAAAAATAGAGGGGATGAGGTAGTCTGAGTGAAGGAGCGAACTATCTCATCTCTTTTTTGGGTGCGTCCTTTCGTGGATGATTGAAATAGTACTCTCATGGATTATTAAGAATCATATAGACGAACAACCATTCACTCCGTTATAATGGTAGAAAAGAAAAAAAGGATGATGACATTTTATGGACCCCCAGATAGGCATAATGTTGCCTGTGTTGATGATATTGATTTTACTTTCGGCATTCTTCTCTTCCAGTGAGACAGCTTATTCTTCGCTGAATAGAATTCGAATGATGAAGCTGGCAGAAGCCGGCGATAAACGTGCCAAAATTGCACTAGATTTGCTAAATGATTTTGACCGTTTTCTTTCAGCGGTTTTGATTGGGAATAATATTGTAAATATTGCGAGCTCTTCTATAGCTACTATGTTGTTCGTAGCTTATTTTGGAAATATGGGTGTGACTCTTTCTACTGTTGTGATGACGATTGTTGTACTAATTTTTGCTGAGATTTCACCCAAAACGATTGCTAAGGAATCGCCAGAATATTTTGCACTGATGTTTGCCAGACCATTGAAGCTTTTGATTGTTGTGTTATCTCCATTGACGTTGTTTTTTGCCGGCATGAAAAAAGTGCTCGTTTGGCTGATGCCTAAAAAAGATGGCGGACCTTCGATCACGGAAGAAGAGTTGTTGACTTTGGTAGAAGAGGCGGTACAGGAAGGCTCGATCGATGAAGAAGATGAGATTCTAATAAAGAATGTTGTGGAGTTCAATGACTTGGAGGTTCAAGATATTTACACACCACGTCCTGAAATCGTTTCGATCAGCAGCAAGCGAACACTAGAAGAAATTTCGGATCTGTTTCGTGAAAGTGGACTTTCTCGTTTGCCCTATTATGACCAAACGATCGATCAAGTACTTGGTGTTGTAAATCAAAAGGATTTTTATTATGATGTGCTGATTGGAGAAATGGAACTGGTAGACATTGTTAAACCAGTCTTGTTCATTCATGAAGCTATGCGTATCTCTGAGCTGATGAAGAAATTTCAACGGGAGCAAAGTCATTTGGCGATCGTTGTTGATGAATATGGTGGGACAGAAGGGCTTGTTACTTTGGAAGATGTGGTAGAAGAGCTAGTTGGTGAGATTTGGGATGAGCATGATGACCGTCAAACCGATTATCAAAAATTAAATGAACGTCAATATTTGATTCAAGGTGCAGCGGAGTTTGATGTACTTGAAGACTTGTTTGGACTTGAGAATGATACCAATGCTACTACGCTTGGTGGGTATATTATGACGAAGCTTAGCCATGTACCGACTGTTGGAGAAATGCTTGATGTTCCGGGACTAAAGCTGGAAATCAAAAAGATGGACGAACATCGTGTCGATGAAGTGATGGTTACTGTTTTACCGGAAAAACAAGAAACAAAAGAGTTGACTGAACATACAGAATTACCTGTATTGGAAGATGGGCAGTAGATAATCGTTTAAAATCAAGAGATTGCTATTGAAGACTTCAAGCATATCCAGCATAAAATAAAAACAAACCGATGATTTCAGAAAAGAAGGCTTTTCTTGGAATCATCGGTTTGTTTAAATAAAATTAGTTTTTTTCCGTATATGGGGTAGCTGTTTCTTTTAGAACAGCATTCAATTCTTCAATATTTTTTCGCCCGGTACTCTGTAGCCATTCTCTAGCGGCTGTTTCACCATTTTTTATAAATGGTTCTACGCCGCCAGCCCAAGTTGCCCGTCCGCAAAGGACCCCATTAAAGGTCGATCCAGCCTCTTTAGCGAAGCGGAGGGTTTCCTTGAATAAGTCAGCTGAAACGCCTGCACTTAAAAAGATGAAGGGAATATCTGTTATACTACTTTGCTCGAGAAAATAGGCTTGCGCCTGTTCTTTGGTGTAGATACTCTCTTCACCAAAGCCCTTAACGAAGTTCATGTTTACCGGAACTTCTACCTTTAATACATCTACATGAAATTGAGGCTCAGAAAAAGTTTTCATCATTTCGATCACTTTTCGAGGCTTGATCTGTGCATATTCTTTCGACTGTGGGTCGTCGATCGTGTCATCATACGAAAGAAGCTCTAGATAAAAAGGGAGATCCTCTGCGATACATTCGGAGGCGATTCTTTCAACAAATGCTTTTTTTCGATCATTGATCTCAACACTTTCATCGACATCATAATAGAGTAAGAATTTACAAGCATCTGCTCCAGCTTCTTTCAGACGTCGAACAGACCAGTGATCAAGTAAATCAGGAAAGCGCCCTTTTACAGAAGAATCATAACCCGTTTTTTCATAAGCCAAAAGTAACCCAGCTTCTTTGTCACGCGCCTTACTTGCTGGAAGACCGTATTCAGGATCAAGTAAAATCGACGAGGCATAAGGCGTCAATTCCTCTGAAACGAGGGTTTTAAACGCCTCAATTTCTTTATCGTCTGTTGAAGGCTGAAAGCGGGTCATCATTTTTTTCATAGCGCCACGTTGATCAATAGCTAATGCGGCGATTACTCCGTCTTTATTTGCCAAACGTTTCATAGCGGACTGTTTTAATGAGTCATTCATTTTATTTTCCTCCTAAAGTTTTTCTACGTGAATTTGATCAAAGTAGTCATTGAAATGATCTATATCGATCGTTCCAGTCTGAGCTTCTAATGTATTGAGCAAACCTGTCGTCATCCCTGTTTTCAATACATCAGAGAGAGACTTCTTATGATAAAGTGCAGCAGCAATCCCAGCTAAAGAAGCATCTCCTGAGCCAACGGGATTAATGGCCTGTATTTTTGGCAGTGAAGCTTTGTAATAGTTGTCACCGTTTTTAATCAAGGCACCCTCTGCGCCTAATGTCACAACAATATACGAAACGCCATCAAATAATGGATCTTTCAGATAATCAAGGAGTGTCTCTGTGTTACGACTGGGTTTCTTTTGCAACAGGTCAGCAAGCTCCTGGTGATTTGGCTTGATGAGATAGGGTTTGTTTTTTCCAGCCAGTGCCTTTTGGAGATATGGACCAGATGAATCCAACAGTACCTTGCATTTTTCTTTTTCTGATAGAGCTAGCAGCGTCTGATAAAAGTCATCTGGACAGCCTTGAGGCAAGCTTCCTGAAAGTGTGACCCATTCAATTCCGGTTTTTAATAGTACAGTAAAGTTTTTTAAGAATTGATTGATTTCATCCTGCTTGATGGTAGGTCCTGGCTCTAAAATTTCTGTCTGCTTATTTTCTGATAGAATCGCAATACAGTTGCGTGTCTCTTCTGCACAAGGAGAAAAAGAATGCTTGATCTCTAACTGATCGAGTCCATCTTTCAATAATTCCCCTGTATGACCGCCAAGAAAACCAGTTGCTGTTACGGGGATTTTTAATTGATGGAGGACTCTACTGACATTTAGCCCTTTTCCACCGGGAGTTTTCGTTACTTTGTCTGTGCGGTTGACATGGTCCATTTGAAAGTTGTCTACAAAATAAGAAATATCGATAGAAGGATTAAGCGTTACGGTTAATAGCATATGTCTATCTCCTAATCTGTATACTCGCCACGGTCCCATTTTTCCAGAAATTCATCAAAAAGATGTGCATCAGCAATTTCTTCTGGATGGGGCGTTTCGATTTCTTGAAGTTTCTTGATCAGCTGTTCATTTTCAGAAGTAGGCTGATACGCTGTTTTTAAGAATTCCTGAATGATATCACACAATAGAAGCTCCCCAATGATTTTTCCTCCAAAAGCGATAACATTGGCATTCAGTTCTTTTTTTGCATAGACAGCAGTTGACATATCTCTGACTAGAGCAGCACGAATACCCGGTACTTTATTGACAGCATTGGTAATACCAACACCAGTTCCACAAATAGTGACGCCCATATCTGCCCGGCCGGAGCTGACTAAGAGCCCGACTTTCCTTCCGTAAATAGGGTAGTGGGTTCGAGAAAAATCATAGGTTCCGACATCTAATACCTCATGCCCTTGGCTTTTTAAAAAATCGGAAACGGCAATTTTTGTATCTGTAACAATATGGTCACAGCCAATAGCGATCTTCATTATTTTTCCTCCTAAAACATTTTATTAAGCATATCTACGCGAATTTGATGGCGGCCACCTTCATAATGAGAGGTCAAGAACGCGTCAACAATATTCTTTGCCAGATCTGGCCCAACGATGCCACTGCCAACAGTGATGATCCGAGCGTTATTATGTTCTCTTGTCATGTAGGCAGAACGTTCATCCGAAACTTCCGCAGCGATGATTCCCTCATGCTTAGTCGCCGCCATAAAGCTACCAGCGCCATAACGATCGAAGAGTATACCGAATGCTTCTTCGTTTTCTCTGATCTTGTTGACAACTCGTACAGTCGAGTCGATGAAGTCAAGGGATTCTGTTCCTGTTGTATCAACAACTTCAAGCCCTTTTCCTTTTAAATAATCGTGAATCATGTCTTTCATTTGAGTGCCGTCTTTATCCGCACCGATTATTACTTGCATCATGTTTTCCTCCTAATTGATGATTTGGATGATCTTTTCATATTTCTCATATATTTCTTCAGGAATTGTCTGATCTGTAATCAGATAATCTGCATCTGATAAGGAATAGAATTTATAAAAATCCTGTTTATCTAGCTTGAAATGATCGGCAATAATATATTTTGTGTGTGCACTCTGTAGGATTGTGCGCTGTGTAACACCTTCATCCTCATTTGAGTTTGTCACAAAGTTATCCAAAATCCCGTTTACACCGATAAATGCTTTATGTACCTGAATACTTGCAACAGTATCATTGGCAATCGTACCGACAAAGGCACCTGTTTTTGAACGATAAGAGCCGCCGATCAAAACTAGCTCAAAGCGACTATCATTCTTAAACTTATCAAATACATGAATTGAGTTAGTGATGACCTTCGCAAAATCACAGGTCAAGTAATCATAAACCAGTTCAATCGTTGTACCTGGACCTAGAAAAACAGTATCTCCAGTCTCAATCTGATTCGCTATAGTCCTTGCAACTTCTTCCTTTTCAGAAAGGTGAATATTCTTCTTTTCAATATGGCTTAGCTCTAAAAGCGTAAGGTCGCTTCCCTTAACGGCCTTTGCTCCGCCGTGTACACGAATCAATTTCCCTTGCTGTTCCAATTCCTTCAAATCTCTACGTACGGTCATTTCTGTTACATTGATCTTTTCGGTAATTTCACTGACCTTCAAAAATTTTTTCTTATCTAAAAGATCAAGCAGAGCTTTTTGACGTTCTTCCTTTATCAACGCAAACTCCTCCTTATTCATTGTTTTAAAATGTTCGATATTGTTTAATTAGAACTTATCATCTATTTTCCTTTATGTCAATGGTAATTCTTTTAGTTTTTTTAAAATATTGGTGTTGACATATTCATGAAAGCGGTATATTATTTGTTTGTAACGAACAATAAAGAACAAAAACAAACATAAAGTGAGGGCAAGACAATGAATAGAGAAGAAGCAGCAATGGTTGGTTTTGAAGTAGTCGCTTTTGCAGGCGAAGCTCGATCTAAATTAATGGAAGCGTTGAGCGAAGCTGAAAAAGGCAATTTTGCTGATGCAGATCGATTGGTCGAAGAAGCAAACACAAGTTTAATTGAAGCGCATAAATCGCAAACACAAATGTTGGCAGCGGAAGCAAGAGGGGAATCAGTCGAAGTAGGATTCATCATGGTTCATGCACAAGACCATTTGATGACAACGATGCTATTGAAGGACACAATCAAGCATCTATTCAATATCTATAAGAAATAAGTAGGATGAAGCGCAAGAAGAAAGGAGTTTTATTATGAATGTATTAGTTTCTAGAATCGAGAAGATGAAGCCGACATTTGAAAAAATATCAAACAACCCTTATTTACGGGCTATTAGAGATGGGTTTATCAGTTTGATTCCGGTCATTTTGTTTTCAAGTATATTTCTATTAGTCGCATATGTTCCGAACATCTTTGATTTCTATTGGAGTGCAGGAACAGAGGCGATTCTCATGAAGGCATATAATTATTCGATGGGGATTTTGGGATTGCTGATGTCTGCTACTGTAGCAAAAAGTTTGACGGATAATTTCAATAGTAAATTACCAAAAACAAATCAGATCAACAACGTTTCTACCATGATAGCTGCTATTATTTCGTTTCTTCTTATTGGTGTCGATCCTCTGGATGGTGGCTTGGCGACAGGTTTCATGGGGACAAAAGGGTTGTTGACAGCTTTTGTTGTCGGATTTGTTGTTCCAAATATTTATCGTTTCTGTATTAAGAATAACATCACGGTAAAAATGCCGGAGGAAGTTCCGGGCAATATCTCTCAGACCTTTAAAGACTTGATTCCGATCACTCTTTCTGTGGTATTTTTCTGGCTATTCGACCTTGGCTTTAGAAATCTGGTCGGGACCAACTTTTCTGAGAAAGTCATTGAACTCTTCCAGCCGATTTTCAGTGCTGCAGATGGCTATCTAGGCTTGGCTTTGATTTTTGGTGCGATGGCGTTCTTCTGGTTTGTTGGGATTCATGGTCCTTCAATTGTTGAGCCAGCTGTTGCAGCAATCTACATCACAAATGTGGAAGCAAATTTGCAATTATACCAAAATGGTGAGCAGGCCAATCGTATTTTAGCACAAGGTACACAATATTTTGTCGCAACTTTAGGAGGAACTGGCGCAACACTGGTCATTACGCTGATGTTCGCTTTTCTGGCTAAATCCAAGCAGTTAAGGACGATAGGGCGTGCTTCCTCTGTACCAGTTCTATTTGGTGTCAATGAACCTATGTTATTTGGTGCTCCAATCGTATTGAATCCGATTTTCTTTATTCCGTTTATCTTGACACCGATTTTGAATGTTTGGCTGTTTAAGTTCTTTGTCGATGTATTGGGAATGAACGGTTTTATCTACAATTTACCTTGGACAACGCCCGGACCATTGGGGTTGATTATGGGGACAGGTTTTGCCTTTCAAGCAATCATTCTGATGCTCGTTCTTCTAGTTGTTGATTTTCTTATGTACTTCCCATTCTTTAAAGTGTACGATAATGAACTACTGGAAAAGGAACGCACTCAGGAAAATGAACTAGTTGAAGAAAAATTGGAAGCAGTGGAAGAACAAGCTGTGACTGCCGCAGCCGTGGAAGCAATGGCTGAAACGAAGACAGAAAAGAAAATCTTAGTATTATGTGCAAATGGTGCAACTAGTGCAATGTTGGCAAATGCAATCAAGAAGGGTGCGAAAGAAAAGAATATCCCATTGGATTCTACTGCTATGGCATATGGGCAGCATAAAGACTTGCTTGGAGAATTTGATTTGATTATTTTAGCCCCTCAAATGGCATCCATGTTAGGGGAACTGCAAGAGGATGTGAAGGGTCTTAAGACAAGGGCTGCTTCAACTTCCGGAGCAGAGTATGTTGCTCTTGCTCGAACACCTGAAGAGGCAGTGAATTTTGTGTTTGAAAATCTTATATAGAGCGGATGGCTAGCAGAATAAATAAGAAGGAGTCTATCATGCAGAAATTTCCGAAAAATTTTATCTTTGGTGCAGCAACTGCGGCATACCAAGCTGAAGGCGCAACGCAGACCGATGGGAAAGGGAAAACCTATTGGGATGACTACCTAAAAGAACAAGGTGTTTTCGATCCAAATACAGCAAGTGATTTTTACCATAAATACAAAGAGGATATTGAGCAGGCCCATGCGTTTGGTATAAATGGCATTCGGATTTCGATTGCTTGGACCAGAATTTTTCCAGAGGGAACCGGCGTTGTCAATCAAGCAGGTGTGGACTATTATCATGAACTGATCGATGCCTGTTTGTTGCAAGGGGTGGAACCTTTTGTGACACTGCATCATTTTGATACACCGTATCCGCTATATAAAAAGGGAGATTGGTTGTCTTCGGAAATGATTGATGCATATGTCGCTTTTTCTGAATTTTGTTTTAAGGAGTACGGGGAGAAGGTCAACTATTGGATCACGATCAATGAACCGTGGTCTGTCGTTGCAGGACAGTATATCATCGGTCATTTTCCACCAAATATTCACTATGATATTCCAAAAGCGGTGCAGTCTATGCATAATATGATGGTCGCACATGCTCGAGTCGTAAAGTATTACAAAGAACAGAATTATTCAGGAGAAATCGGGATCGTTCATATTTTAGAATCAAAATACCCAATCAGTGAAGCCGTAGCGGATCAGGAAGCGGCAGTCAGAGAGCATACGTTGGCGAATCGTTTTATGCTGGATGCAACCTTCAGAGGGAACTATTCTGATGAGGTCATGGCGATCATTGAAGATATTTTGAAGAAAAATCACGGGGATTTAAATGTAAATCCGACAGATTTCGACTATCTGAGCTATGCGGCAGAGCATATCGATTTTCTGGGAATCAACTATTATGCCAGTCATTTCTTAAAGGCTTACGAAGGAGAAAGTGCGATCCATCATAATGGTACTGGTGAAAAGGGCAGCAGCATTTTTGCACTGAAGGGTATCGGCGAACGAGTCAATAATCCAGCTGTTCCAACAACTGATTGGGATTGGCCAATTTTTCCACAAGGATTAGAAGATATGCTAGTGTTTGTTAAAGAAACCTACCCTAATTATAAAAAAATCTATGTGACTGAAAATGGCATGGGAGATAAGGACATTCTGGTAGAAGAAACAGTTCAGGATACGGCGAGGATCGATTATGTTCGTCAGCATTTAGCCGCTATATTGAAGGCGGTCGACCGTGGTGTAATTGTACAGGGCTACTTTATCTGGTCATTGATGGATGTATTTTCATGGACGAATGGATACAATAAGCGTTATGGCCTATTTTATGTAGACTTCGAGACACAAGAGCGCTATCCAAAGCAAAGTGCGTATTGGTATAAAGAGATGGCAGCAAAAAATGAACTGCTATAAATGAACTGCTACTGATAAATAGAGATAGTTAACGCCCCACAGAGACTTAAGTCATTTCTCTGTGGGGCGTTTTTCGTCAACTATATTCTTAAGTTAAATCTGCTCCGTTGCTTTCGATCACTTTTTGGTACCAGCTGAAGCTGTCCTTTTTATAACGTTTCATGTCTTTCATATCAAAGTCAGAACGATTGATATAGATAAAACCGTAACGTTTTCTAATGCCTTCGTGGGTACTGATCAGATCCATTGCACTCCATGGGCAGTAACCGATAATTTCTGCGCCATCTCCGATCGCTTCATTCATTGTACGAATATGGTCTCGCAAATACTCGATACGGTAAGTATCGTGGATTTTGCCGTCTTCTGTCAACTCATCACGTCCGCCTAATCCGTTCTCAGTTACGATCATTGGTAGATGATAGCGAGAATAGATTTCATTGGCTGTTGTGCGGAAGCCCTCGGGATCGATCTCCCAACCAAATTCTGTCGTACCAAGATGCTCGTTTTTCACGCTTTGGAAATAGCCAGCGAGATTAAATCCACTTTGCTGGTCTGTTTTTCCAGCATTTTCAATGGTTACAGCGCTTGCTTTAACTGTTCCGGAATTGTAATAGTTAAAGGCGATAAAATCACAAGTTCCGGCTTTCATGATTGCCAAATCTTCCTCTGTCATTTCAGGCTCAGCATCAATTGAACGCAGCATAGCCAGTACTTGATGGTTGTACACACCGTAAACCGCTGCATCAAGAAACAGCCAGTTTCTCAATGCATTAAAATTTTGAGCTGCACGAACATCTTCCGGTTTATCTGTTTCGGGATAAGCAACAGCGATGTTTGGTGCCGGGCCAATTTTTCCGTTATATCCTTTTTCGTGATAGTCTTTCATAACCTTTGCTTGAGCAACCAGCATATGGTGATTTTCTTGGAAAAGCTGTTTGTATGGACGATCGCCCGTTCCAACAGCTGCTCCGGCAAGAACCATCATATTTTGTTCGTTGATCGTTTGCCAATAGGTTACTCGATCACCAAAGTGCTCAAACAGAATGTTGCAGTAGCGGACGAAAGCATCAATTGTTGCGCGGTTCCCCCAGCCACCTTTTTCATCAAGAATAGCTGGCAAATCAAAATGGTACACTGTTACCACAGGTTCGATATCATGCTTGATACATTCGTCGATTAGGTCACTGTAAAATTTGATTCCAGCAGGATTGATCTCTCCGTCGCCATCGGGAATAATTCTTGTCCAAGCAATAGAAAAACGATAAGCTTTCAATCCCAATTCCTTGAATAATGCGACGTCCTCTTTCATATGATGGTAATGGTCAGCGGCCACTTTGAAGTCGCTGGTGTTGTCCGGCAATATTTTTACATCTTGGACGGATTTTCCTTTGCCGTCTTCGTCCCAAGCGCCTTCCACTTGATAAGCACTAGTTGCTGCACCCCATAAAAAATTTTTTGGAAAATAGTTCGTCATACTACTTCATCCTTTCCGTTTTAAATCATAAATAAACAATAAGACATGGGAATGTTCCCATGTCAAGAAGTAACTTCAACTAAATCAATAGTGGTTAGATTTTTTTGAAATTGTATTATTAATATCCTAGCTCTCTTCGGCGATTTCTGCTTCCATTTCTTTATCATAAGCTTGTTCGCCTTCCATTTCGATTCTATAAGCTTTCAGGTCTTCCATCTTGAAAAATGGATAGTACAGGCCAAAGCTCAGGAGAATCTGGATAACCTGAAGGAGAGCGCCGCGCCATCCGGAGAGTAAGAAGCCGGCGACAACTGGAGGCGTGGTCCATGGTAGCAAAATCCCATTGGTGAACGGTACTAAACCGGTTGCCATTGCGGAATAAGCGATAATACACATTAACAACGGTGCAATAATAAATGGAATTAACATGATAGGGTTCAATACGATTGGAATACCAAATACTAGTGGTTCATTGATATTGAAAATGGCTGGTGCAAAAGATAGTTTTCCTAAGGTTTTGAATTGGGAAGATTTCGCAAAGAACAGACAGGCAATTGCCAAACCGATCGTCGCACTTGAACCTCCCAATTTGATGAAGTTTCCATAAAATTGAGCGTTCACGATATTCGGCAGTACATCGCCTCGAGCAAAGGCTTCAGCATTTTCTACAGCAAGAGCTGTCCAAATTGGTGTCATAACGGCACCGACAATATTTGAGCCATGGATACCAAAGGACCAAAGTAATGCTTCGAATAAAAGAACGATCAATGTCGCTGGAAGAGAGCTTCCTAATGCTAATAATGGCGTTTGCAGTACATTAAAGATAAAGTTTTGAGCCGTTTCAAATTCTGTAAACGTAAAACCGATACGAATCAAATTGAACACGACAATAACGAAAAATCCTGGAATCAATGCAGAGAATGATTTGGAAACATTTGAAGGAACGGATTCAGGCATTTTGATCGTCCAGCCCTTTTGAGTCACCCAACGGAAAATTTCAACAGCAAGGATCGCTGTGATCATTCCAACAAATAGACCTGAGGCACCAAAGTTTCCTAATGGTAAAAACATATTTCCGGATTCATCAGAAGTCAAAGGTGTCAATACCAGAAAAGCAACGATTGCAATTGCTTGAGAAGAACCTCGGTCAACTTGATAATGCTTTGCCAGTTCACTGGCAATTCCAAGAATAACAAAGATCGTCATCGCATTCATAGTCATGTTGTTTACTTGAAGGAACAAGCTCATCCAGTCTTCACCTAAAACAGATGACATGAAGTTCAAGTAAGCATCTGATGGTAGTTGTGTAACTAATAAGAATAAAGAACCGATAATCAATAAGGGCATAGCAACAAAGAAACCATTTTTTATCGCGGATAGGTAGCGATTTGAATCAAGTTTATAAGCGATCGGGCCTAATTTATCCTGCAAACCATCCATAAATTTATTCATCTTTTTGTCCTCCTTCTAATAAAGATAATGCCATTTCTACTACTTTTGCTCCATCCATTCGCCCATAGTCGATAATGGAGATCGTACTTACAACCAAAGAACTTCCCTGATATTTTTGCTTGTACTTCTCCTCAAGGAAAGAAATTTGAGGGCCCAAAAGTAAAATATCTGTTTCTGATAAATGCTTGTCAAATTGTTTTTCCGGAACAGCAATGATCGTGACATCGATCGCTTGAGCTGCCGCATATTTTTCCATTTTGCTGACGAGAAGACTGGTGGACATTCCTGCAGCACAGGCAACAGTGATGTTGATCATGGTCAGATTCCTCCTTTGTCCAATCGTCGATAAAGCAGAATCATTCGATCGGCCATATCTATTGTGGTAATTGCGCTCATCAGATGGTCTTGACCATGCATCAAAAGCAACGGAGTAGGCAGTACAGCTTCCTCGATCGTTTCATGTGTCAGTAGAGAATGGTAATCATGGGCGATACTGAGTGCTTCATGTGCCTGAGACATTAATGCCTCTGACTGTTGGTATTGCCCAATTGATGCTTGATCGATTGCTTGCATAGCCAAACTTCTTGCTGATCCCCCCTGTAAGATCAAGCCAATAATCCAATCCTCCTCTACAAGTTTATTTTCCATGACAAACCCTCCCATCGTTACTGATTCATCTTTATATAAAGCAAGAAGCATGCCAAAACACATGACAGTCAAAAAGTAGTGTGGTGTACGAAAAGAAGCAGGAGGATGACAGTCTAGTGAAAGAGGCGGTAAACGAGTTTTCGAATGAATAGAAAAAATAGCTGTTATCCCTCATATTGTATGGATAAAAGGGATGTGTTTTGATTCCCAGAAAAAAATGAAACACATGAAAGCAGATTGACCTTTACATTTTATGAAAACCCTTTAAAATGAAAACAGAGAGAGGTGAAGAGATGAAACGGATGGAACTTGTTTACGAAGGGTTGAAGGATTTGTATGATGGGATGGGGATCACAACGAACGAAGTGGCGGCACAGCTGGAGCTTTCTCGTGCGAATGTCAGTAGTGATCTGAATCAGTTAGTTGCTCAGGGAATGGCACGAAAAGAATGCGGTAAGCCGGTCTTATATCATCCTGTGATAAAAATGACAGAGCTGGAGCAGTTTGTATTGAAAAATCCTTCATTGAAGATGATTGTTAATCAGGCGCAGGCGGCCATTTTGTATCCGCCGAATGGGCTGAATATGCTTTTTTATGGAGAAACCGGTGTTGGGAAGTCCATGTTTGTCTCTTATATTTATGATTATGCGAAAACGGTCAAACGAAAATCTGGGGAGTATCCATTCATTCGATTCAATTGTGCGGATTATGCTAATAATCCCCAATTGTTGATGGGTCAGTTGTTTGGGGTCACCAAGAATGCTTATACAGGTGCGGAAGAAGAACGAAGAGGACTGATTGAGAAAGCGGATGGAGGCATTTTGTTTTTAGATGAGATCCATCGTTTGCCTCCGGAAGGGCAGGAAATGTTGTTCACGTTTATTGATTATGGGACGTATAACCGTTTAGGCGAAACTGCGAGGGAACGAAGCGCAACGGTTCAGCTGATCGCAGCAACGACGGAAGCGCCTAATTCCGCGTTGCTGCAGACATTTCAAAGACGAATACCAATGGTTCTGAAAATTCCAAGCTTAGCGGAACGAACCCTAGAGGAAAGAGCCGGCTTGGTCTCGTTGTTTTTACAGGCGGAAGCCAACCGCTTGAACGAGCCAATTAAAATTACACAAAATAGCTTGAGAGCACTAATCAGTTATCATTGTCCCAGCAATATCGGACAGCTAAAAAGTGATATCCAGCTATGCTGTGCAAAGGCGTATGCTGATTTTCTTTTAAATGGACAACAAGATATCCGTATACATAGTCCGGAGTTGGCGTCTCATATTTTGAATGGTCTGTATCAGGAACCGGACAAACGAATCATTTGGCAAAAGATGAAAACAACGGTTGGCAGATATGTTCTTTTTCAACCAGATAAAGAACTGGATAACGAGGGGGCCTCAGACCAGAAAAATATTTATAAACTGTTGAATGAAAAGACCGATGAGGTAAAATCAGGGAAGCTAAGCTATGAAGAACTTGTAAAAATTGTTGAGGAAAATTATTTGTCCTTTTATCGAGAAGAGAGCGACGGACGATCGATCAAAAATCTGAAATCCGTTTTTTCAGAACCCTTATACGAAACGTGTATTCAGACGATTCAGCTGGCAGAGCAGTTATTGAATCGGAAGCTGAATGAGAAAATTCAAGCGAGCTTGGCCATCCATTTACTCAATACCTATGATCGAATTCGACGTGGTGATCCTGTCACAATTCATCCGGATAGTCTTGAGATTGAGACGAAGTATCCAGAATATATCATGATCGCTAAAGAGTGTTTGTTGTACTTGAACTGCTCGCTGGATATCAATATACCGGATGAAGAAGCTGTTTTTCTGGCAATGTTTTTTATCTATAACAGTGATGAAGGCCCAGAGAAATCCAAGCAGGTTCAGGTAATCGTTCTGGCTCACGGGGCTTCTACAGCAACGTCTATGACGACCTTTGTCAATCGACTATTGAATGTTGAGCAAGGTGCTTGGGGAATCAATATGGATCTTGAAGAGAGTCCAAGTGCTATGTTGAAACGTTTGAAGCAGCTCTTGATTGAAAGTAAGACAACGGCCGATTTGCTGTTTTTAGTTGATATGGGGTCTTTAAACAATATCGGCCATGAAATAGAAAAGGAGCTGGGGAATCATTGTGCGACGATTGGTCTGGTAAGTACGTCTCATGTGCTGGAAGCAACTCGAAAAGCTGTGCTGGGGATTTCTCTGGATGAAATCTACCAGTCTACCTTGCAAGTAAACGAATACGCTCAAACAGTCGAGACCTCTGTTTGTCATTCTGCTTGGGATGATAAAAAAGAAGCCGTAATTCTGACCTTTTGCGTGACTGGCGAGGGGACTGCTGTAACGATGAAAAATATTTTGGAAAATAAGTTGGCAATCAATACAGAAGAAGTGAAAATTATTCCTGTAACCTTATTACACAATGAGAGTGCCACCAACTATCTTTTTGCGATGCAAAAAAAATATACAATTTTGTGTATTGTGTCGTCATTGCCTATCAAAACGAGTATCACACAATTTCAATTATATGATTTGTTCCAGTCGGAAGCACTGTCTCAGATTCAAGAAATCGTGGATATTGATAGTACTTATCGGAATATTGGTCAAACCTTGAAAGAGGAGCTTTCTGAAATTGACAGCAATGAAATTGTGACAGATATCAAAAGTATCTTGCCGCATTTGGAGAAAAAGCTGCAGCGACAGTTCCACAAGCGCACGATATTTGGTGCAATTTTTCATATCTGCTGTTTGGTAGATGGGTTGAAAAAAGGCGGCAGAGGCAATGATTTTCCAGATCAAGCAGCGTATGAAGAGCAGTTTCCCTGGGAACACCTGGTAATCAGAGAAGCCGTTCAATCGATTGAAGAGAAGTATGCTGTGACGATTTCGGCCGGAGAAATCAGTTATATGGTCAGTTTGTTTATTACTTACCCACAGGCCGCATTAGGCTGATAGATAAAAGTGAATAATATTTTGTGCATCGATGTTTTTTTCAGCTATGCAAGAAAGAGTAATAAAGATGAAATTACTATAAAAAAATGGTACACTCACTGTAGAAAGTGAGTGATAAGAATGATTCGTTTTGCAAGAAAAGAAGATGGCGCGATGATCGCTCCATTGATTCTTGTTATTTTAAAAGATATGGAGCTGCCTATTTTTGATGAGGTTTCAGAGGAAATGGTGGCGGCGATCCTTGAAGAAACCATAGCAGATCCTACGTACCGCTACGGATACAAAAGAGGACTCGTTTATGAGGTCGAAGGACAGGTAGCAGGAATTGCTTTCGGCTACTCTGCAGAAGATGAACCAACTATTGATGAACCATTGAAGAACACACTGAAAAAACATGGGTTTAATGAAAATCTACAGCTTTTTATCGATCCGGAAACACTGCCAAATGAATGGTATTTGGATACGATTTCTGTAGGTGCCGATTTCCGTGGGCTGGGGATTGGCTCTAAACTATTGGAAGCATTACCTGAACTGGCTAAAAGAGAAGGAAAATCAGTGATTGGTCTGAGTGTAGATAAAGCAAATCCAAATGCAAAACGTTTATATGAGCGCCATGGCTATAAATTCGTAGAAGAGCGCATGATCAGTGGGCACCTTTATGAACATATGCAAAAGAGGATAGATGAATAAAAAAATGAGCCGACAGGGATAAAACCTGTTGGCTCATTTTTTATTTTTAGCAGGAACCCCAGCCGACCATCGTCTGGCGTTTCTGATCATTTTCTCTTTTTTTATTGTAAAGCCAGTAATCAAGAACCGCTGCAATGCAAATACATAACGGGGCATCTTCATCGTTCTCAACTTCCAGACAAAAATAATTGCCTGTGAAAAGAGTAGCCTTACTCATTTCCATGATTTTATGGTTGTTATGATGGATTGTATAATAGTGATTTCGAATATCCCCGATTACTGTCCAGTGAAGCTGATTCACGTAGTAAAAATCGGCATTTAGATTCAATAGCTTTTTCAATGTGCCAACCTTTTCGAACCCCTTATAAAGATCAAAACGAGTGCCGAAGAAAAACGACAGCTGTTTGATACTGGCAACCAGTTCACCGTTCATAGCGTAAAGCGATAAGGCATCTCCACGAGTGCCCCAGCGTCCCACCAGCAAAAAAAGTGATGTACCATCTTCATCTTTTACAATGGTTCGGGTCACGTTGCTCAATTGTTGCTCCTGAATAAAGTATTCAGACACGAAGCTCCACCTCTTTTCAGATTTACCGACAAAAACTATAAATCTTCACGAATCGCCCGTAAAATTGCTTCACCTACACCATTTTCCAAGTTTGTTGATGTCACATACTTGGCATAATCCTTAACCTCTACTTCTGCATTGCCCATCGCAAAACTTACGCCGGCCCATTGCAGCATGCTGACATCGTTGAAATTATCTCCGATTGTCATCACCTGTTCCGCTTTGATTCCTCGCAATTTTGCAACATGCGCAACTGCGATCCCTTTTTGCGCGTTTTTATGATTAATTTCGATATTATTTTGAGCGGAAGAAGTAACCACAACACCCGGCAGCTTTTCAATCTCCATTCCCGTTGGGCCCAGTACTTTTGGACCATCGATGCTGAAGCCGATAATTTTTAATATTTCAATATCTTCACGATCGATGACTTCGCTCATATCTGTCACATAAGTGATTTTTAATAGTGACAAATGAGCGGCTGCCATTGCAATCGCTACCTTATAGGTTAAGTGAGGCATGGTTTCTGCAATATGCGCAGCAAAATTCTCAATTCTCTTTTCCTGATGCTCGGAGAAGATTCCCTCATTTGTAGAAATCTCATAATAAATATTATTTTGATCAAGTAGATCTAGAACTTTTTTAGCAGTAGCTTTCTCGATCCCAGCAGTAAAAATCGTCTTTCCTTGCTTATCGAAAACCTGTGCTCCATTTAGCGTGATCATTGCACAATCGATCCCCGCTTCTTCCAATGCAGGTTGCGCTTCTGAGTATGCCCGACCAGTAGCCACCATAAATTCGACACCTTGACGAGCCGCTTCACGAATAGCAGAAGCGTTGTCATCAGAAATGGCCATCTTAGAATCTAGCAATGTACCATCCATATCTGAAGCTATTAACTTAATCATAAACTATTTCCACCTCATTCATTTTACGTATCTATAGTTTACCATGTTTTCAGTCTAACTGTTATAATAAAATTCCTTGTAACTTTTAATAAAGTTGGTTATTCTAGTTAGGTAAAGGAGCTGAGGACATGAAGACAATTATTCATAATAGCTGGCAAGAAATGTTGGCGGACGAATTTAGCCAACCCTATTATAGTGAGTTAAGAACGTTTTTGAAAACGGAGTATGCCACACAGACGATTTATCCGGATATGTACCATATCTATACTGCATTAGAGTTGACTCCTTATGAGGATGTCAAAGTGGTTATTCTAGGACAAGATCCTTACCATGGACCAAACCAGGCACATGGGTTGAGCTTTTCTGTGCAGCCAGGCATCAAGACACCACCATCCTTGGTTAATATCTATAAAGAGCTACAGGAAGATTTAGGGTATGCACCAGTCAATCATGGCTTTTTGGAGAGTTGGGCGAAGCAGGGGGTCCTATTACTAAACACAGTATTAACGGTTCGAGCAGGTCAGGCGTATTCTCATCGCGGACAAGGCTGGGAACAGCTGACAGATGCAGTGATCAAGAAGCTGAATGAGCGTGATAAGCCTGTTGTTTTCATTTTATGGGGGAAACCGGCACAGGATAAAATACGCATGATCGATACCAATAAACATATAATCATTAAATCACCACACCCA
Source organism: Enterococcus sp. 9E7_DIV0242 (assembly GCF_002140975.2). Classification (NCBI taxonomy): domain Bacteria; kingdom Bacillati; phylum Bacillota; class Bacilli; order Lactobacillales; family Enterococcaceae; genus Enterococcus; species Candidatus Enterococcus clewellii. The sequence continues at coordinate 1,772,452 of NZ_CP147247.1, read as the reverse complement.
AGTCCTTTGTCTGCACATCGTGGATTTTTCGGGTCAAAACCATTTTCTCAAGCAAACCAAGCTTTGGAGCAATTAGGGGAAACACCAATCAATTGGCAGCTTCCTGATACAGTGTATTAAAACAGATTGGAACTGTTATAGTATAGGTTTGGAAGTTTGTGAATAAGTTATCATAATAAGGTTTTTTCACTGATACAGATAAAAAAAACTGTTATTTTCTTTTAGAATGGTGTATGATTGAGAGCGAACATGTAAAAGAATACTGGAGGGTATATTGTGGAACTATTCGATAACTTAGAAGCGAAAATCATTAATAAAAATGTGAAGATTGTTTTTCCGGAAGCGTTGGATCCAAGAATTTTAGGTGCTGCTGCTCGTTTGAAGGCGGAAGAGTTACTTGAGCCTGTTTTGATTGGTAACCCAGACGAGATCGTTAAAGCAGCCCATGCCCGTGGAATCAAAACATCTAATTTTACGATTGTTGATCCTGATAACTATGACCAATGGGATGAAATGGTTGAATCATTTGTAGAACGTCGTAAAGGAAAAGTCAGCAAAGAAGACGCTGAAAAGATTCTGAAAGACGTAAACTACTTTGGAACAATGTTGACATATATGGGAGTTGCTGACGGAATGGTCAGTGGAGCGGTCCATTCAACAGGTGATACGGTACGTCCGGCACTACAAATCATTAAAACAAAACCAGGAGTTAGCCGTACAAGTGGGGCAATGATCATGTTCCATGGACGCGGACAAGAAAGATATATTTTCTCTGACTGTGCAATCAATGTAAATCCTAATGCGGAAGAGTTAGCTGGAATTGCAATTGAAAGCGCAAAAACAGCGAAGCTGTTTGACATTGAGCCTAAAGTAGCAATGATGAGCTTCTCTACCAAGGGTTCTGCAAAAGCGCCGGAAGTAGATAAAGTTGTTGAAGCAACAAGAATTGCGAAAGAATTAGCGCCTGATTTGGACATCGATGGTGAATTACAGTTTGATGCTTCTTATGCAGCTTCTGTTGCACAATTGAAAGCACCAGGTTCTAATGTTGCGGGTAAAGCAACAGTCTTTGTATTCCCTGAACTGCAATCAGGAAATATTGGCTATAAAATTGCACAACGTTTAGGTAACTTTGAAGCAATCGGACCAATCTTGCAAGGCTTGAACAAACCTGTTTCAGACTTGTCACGTGGTGCGAATGAAGAAGATGTATACAAGCTATCTATCATTACAGCAGCTCAAGCGTTGATGGATAACTAATTAGAAGAACGACAAAAAGACCGACATCTCATGATGTCGGTCTTTTTGTGATACAGCGGCTATAACACAGGCGGCTGTATCATTATCCTTTGCGAATTACCACACAAAGTTACTCTATTATTCTATTTCAAATACTCATCCTTCGTAAATTCAGTCTCTTCATACTTCCCTTTTTCTCCATAAAAACGATTGTAACGCTGTTTAAATTTACGGAAAAGATAAATAACGAAAACCTTGAGCAGACAATAAATCGGAATTCCGAAAATGACCCCTACAAGTCCTAATAAATCACCCATGACCAGTAAAACGAGCAGAATCGTAATCGGATGGATTTTCAGTTTATCACCCATTACACGAGGGACAACCAAATCACCATGAAGTAATTGAATGACAAACCAGACAATCAAAAATTTGATCCCCATGAAGGACGAATCCTGAAAGGCAATGATTAGTCCAGGAATAAATGCGATAAAAGGACCGATATAAGGAATGATACATAAAATCCCAGCGGCCAGAGCCAATATTCCGCCAAAAGGCATACCAATTAATAGGAAGGTCGGCAGATACATGACACCTAAAACAAGAGAAGCAATAATCTGTCCTTTTAAATAGTCACCGATCTGAATATTAATAATTTGGCTGAGTTCATCAAAATCATTGCGAAACACCGGAGGAAACATGCGTTTCAATGTTTGATAAAATTTTTCTTTATCCTTTAGTAGAAAGAACGCAATGATTGGTCCGGTAAATAAGGTCAGGAAGGTAGTAGACACAGCAGAAAATACATTCCCCAAACCTTGAGCCCCCTTTTGCAGATAGTCACCTGCGACGCCGCTGATTTTATTCCAAATATTTTCTAAAGACTCTGTCGCTTGACTAAACTCGCTTGCAAATGGTGTTTTTGCCACGAATGCTTCTGCGCTCTTTTGAAAATCATTTAGAAAAGTTGGAAATTGTTCAATCAACTCTTCGGTCTGTTTCTGAATCATTGGGAAGATTTGTAGTCCACCTAAGAATAACAAGGCCAAAATAAGGATGTACAGCCCGGCGATGATCCAGACACGAGGCATTTTTTTATCCAAGCGTTTAACAATAGGATTCAGTAAATAATAAATAACAATTCCGAAAACTGCCGGAGGAAGAACAGTGATAAAAATGACCCATAATGGGTTGAAAATAAATGAGATTGTGTGAAATAGAAAAATCAGTATCGCAATGAGACACAATACTGCTAGGGTAAATAGTAAATTTCCACCCCCTAAGAAACGTTGCCAACGGCTCTTCTCTTTGTTCATTTTCTCTCTCCCTTTCTAGGGTTCCGTTAAAGGAACGCTCAGTTTTATTATAGACTATCAATAGATAACTGTAAAAATATAGGAAGCAGATAGTGAGAAATGAGTGATAGGAAGTAGATGATGAAAAAGATAAGGCAATCGTCAAATTGAAAATTGTCTTATCCTCTAAAATTGAATGAGGGGTTAATTATTTTGAATACTACGTCACTAGCGGCTCTAGCAAGGGTCCTTTGATCTTTTTCGAATAAAGTGTACTCAGTTCTCCTAAGAGTTCGTACAGGTATTTTTGATCATTGGGGAATGGAAAGACAATAACTTTGTCAGGATCAATATTTTCTGCCAATGTTTCCGAAGATGAAATAACAAAATCTATAGTATCCAGTTGGGTTTCATCGAAGGGATGATTGTCAACAAAAGGGATACCGGCTAAAAAAGTATCCAGCTTTTGGAAAAAGGTGAAGCTGCTTTCATATAGGATAGAGACATGTAATACATATTTTCGTTCCAAGCGTTCGTACTCTGGGAAAAGGAGAATCGCAAAGCTTTGCGTTAACTCTGTTAAACATCTATTCATCCAAAAGAAATGTCTGTGTTTGGAAAGAGCAGACAGTCTTTTTTTTATGGTATGACAAAGTTCCTGAAATAACGGATTGTCTTTGTATAAAAAAGTACAAGTTAAGGATGAGAATGTAGGTGTGTTGCATTGAAAGACAGCATAGCTGAAAAAAATATTGACCATATTCATTCGTATTACTTGTTTTTTAATCATTTTCTTTGAGCCAAAAAGCTCAGTTAGTAAGGGGGTAAGCACTTTTGAATTGAACAAGTACTCAATACTCCCTTCTTTTTGGAGTAATTCCTCCAAACTATGGAAAAGCAAATCATTTTCGTAATAGAAGGAAGGGCCATAGAAAGAAAGCCATGCAAGAAATCTAGCTTCGGCAAGCTGCTTCTCTTTTGGGACCTCCAAAATACTTATGCACTCAGAATAGTTAGGCGAAAGGTTGTTTTTTAACACCGTATCATACTTTGGAGTGTCGGTAACGAAATGCTTACCTTTGATCCGTTGGGCAGCGATTTCTGCATAGTGTCGTGTCATACTTTGAGCTGTTGGATAATCATGGTAGGGAGAGAGTCGCGTAACACTAGATAATTTTTCTGTTTCTTCTATTTGAAAATGTTGCAGCTGTGGGTGTTTTCCTCTGTCTCCCAGCCATAAAAATAGGAGAAAAGTAATCCGGATCAACCGTTCATCCCCTATCAGTTTCATTTTGGAAAAGTTGATTTGCAGGTCCATTGTATGGAGATAGTCATGTAGATTTACCAATCTTCTTCGAACGGTTGAAGAGCTAATAAAATATTTTGTTGAGAACTCTTGAAGTGTTGAAACCTGATTAAGTAAGCATTCGACTAAAAATAAATACGGGATGCTTTTTTTGATCAAATACAGATAATAGCTTTCGGTATTTGGCATCCAGCCATGTATGAAAATCTGATTTGTTGATGTGAGTAAAGGGTATGTATCCTTATCGATCGTCTTTAAGTCAACGGAGAGTTCTGTTAACAGCTGTTTTAATTTTGAATAAGACATTTTTTGCATTGTGGAAATGAAATGTATCGAGTAAATGTTTTCCTGATAGGTTTGCAGCTCTTGGTACAGTTTCAGTTTTTCTAAACTTATTTTATCCAACATAATGGTATTGAATCTATTTTTATACATAAAGAAACACTCCTTTCAAAAGATTTCCAGTTCCATTTATATCAGAAAAAATGAAGAAAAAGCAGTCAAAAACAAGATATATTGTTTTTTATTTTGAAAAAAATATACATTTAAAGCTGTTTAAACACGCTTTTTTTATAAAAAAATAAAATATAAAAGATAGAAAAATTAATCAAAATTACTGTGAATCAAGGTAAGATACACGTGAAAGTAGCAATATATACGAATTTCAAAAAACACTTTTTTGTTTTATGAAATAAATCTTATTTTTTTGGAGGAGGAAACACTATGAAAAAGCAGTTTATCACAACTGCACTGTTGGCCGTCTGTACAGCAGGAATTGCTGTAGGAACAATTGAGGCAAGTGCGAAGGATTATTCAGGAAAGTCCGATTCTAAAGTAGAATTTGAGAGCGGGACCATTGTTATTCCACCAGTTACACCACCAGTTGATCCACCTATTACACCACCTGATACAGATTTTGGATTGCTGTATGTCCCGAAAGAGTTTAATTTTAAGAAAACAGCCGTTCCAGCAACACCAACTGCATTGACAATCAACATAGATTCTACCGTTGAATCAGTAGCAGGAGCAAATCCAACAACAAAGCATGTTGCAATGGCCGATTTGAGAGGAACCTATGTCGGTTGGAAATTGGAAGCAAAAATGACCGAGCTTGAAGGAACAACTGACAGTACACGTAAACTTACAGGCGCAACGATCACAATGAGTCAAGCACTTAAGGAAGTCACAGACCCAGCAACAAATACAATTTCGGATGTGGTATCAACTGCACAACAACCAACTGCAGTCACAGGAGTGACATTGACGACGACAAACACACGTATTTTAACAGGTGATGCAACAAAAGGACAGGGGTATTGGGCTGGCGAATTAACAAATATTCAATTAAACATTCCAGCTTCTGTTTCACCAGTAGCAAATGAAACGTACAAAGGAACGGTAGACTGGACATTGACAGATTCAATTTAGTCAATTTCCCAACTGGGATTGTGGTTAAACATAGCAAGCGTTAAACGAGGGGTGATAAAACTCGCAGAAGTACATCCTAGCTTGATGCGAGCACCACAAGAGGATGAAAGACAATTCTTGCGCGTATCTGTGCGATGAGTAATTGCAGATATGAAGCTCCTTCTATGCTTCTGTAAGTATTCATCGTATAGAGTAAGTTTTGTTATCCCTCTTTTTAAGGAGATCAAGGTTTATGAAAGTAAAGCTATATCATCGGGAAAAGCAATTTTTGATTTGTCTTCTCTTCTTTTTCTTTTTAGGAAGTGTCCCCTCTAAAGTTTCTGCATCAGACGAGCAAACAACAGGCTCAGGTGCTGAAAAATTTGCGGCATTTACAATCAAGCCAAGGCTTCCGGAAAATCAGATGGATGCACATATCCGTTATTTCTATTTGCACGTACAGCCCAATCAAGAACAAGAGTTGGAAATAGAAGTGATCAATCGAAGCAATCAAGCAGAGCTCTACACAGTGGCGCTTCATTCAGCTGGAACGAATGCGAATGGGTTGCTTACCTATGAAGAGGGGAATGAACTGGTCGAGTCAAATGAGGCCGTGTCCATTCAACAATTGGTTACAGTTGAAACCAAAGAATTGAAAGTGGAACCTGGCACAATAGGTATAGCGAAATTGAAGCTCAAAATACCCAATCATGCACTCAAGGGGCTTGTTCTCGGTGGAATCAGTATTCGACCAAAGTTGAAAGAAGAAGAGCAAGGAAGTGGGATGTCTGTAGGGAATACGTATGGCTATGTTTCTGGAATTGCTTTGAAGTCAGATAAAGATTATCTTAATCAAGGCCTAGAAGCCATCGAGCTTTACAATGTTGAACCAGTAATCGATGCTGGCAAGAAATTGCTGACAGCGAGTCTTCTAAATCCATTGCCACAGGTGTTTGGTGAGTTTTCTATCAGTGGGAAACTGATCGACTTAGGAAACAATGAGACAATAACCGAACGAACGATGGAGGAATGCCGGATTGCCCCCCATACACTTTTTCCTTTTCAATTGGATTGGGGAATGGAGGAGGTCAGAGCCGGCAAGTATCGATTTGAAGCAATTGTCACAGGAAAAGAAGAGACTAGTAAAAAATGGGAATTCAGTAGAGAATTCGAGATTTCTTCAAAGAAAGCAAATGAAATGAATGAGGATACTTCCTTTAAGCTGATTGTTCCTCAATGGTTCATCCTTTGTTTTTGTATTCTGGCACTGTTGACTATCACATTACTTGCAGGACTGGTCGTACGATCGAATCGGCAGAAGAAGAAATTCAAGAAGCGAAAAAAGAAAAAAGAATAGAGGGAGGCAAATGCGAAGAAAAAGTAAAGTATTTTTATTTCTACTCAGTCTACTCATCAGTCTGTTCTTACTTCCCAGTCAAGTATTTGCAACAGCAAAAACAGATATTGGCGTGACGTTTACAGAAAATACAACACTCCCTATCGATAATGATCCGAATGATTCCGTCAGTTATCCAGAAACATCAAAGCCGGAAGGCACTGGTGAAAAGTCTTCGGGCAATCTGCCAAGTATGGGAGAGCAGCCATTGATTTATTCAGCAAATATTTTAGGCCTGACTTTTTTATTGGTCCTATTATTGTTAATAAAGACGAGTGGAAAAGAGGTGAGGAGGGATGAATAGGAAGCAGTATTGCAAGAAGTTGTTTGGGTGGCTGTTTTTGCTTGTGACGCTGATTGGCGGGAGCTACCTGTTCACCCCTTCTGAGTTGTCTGCCAAGGAAAGTACGCGTGAAAAACCTATTGAACAAAGTGAACTACCAACCATGGATATGGATGCACGATCAGCTATCCAGCCGTTTGCTATCACCCTACCTACTACGCCACGATATTCTGGTTACGATGATGCCTTTGATATGAAGTACCAATTGCTGAAACATGATGGGACTCCGGCAGTTGGCGTACCTTATGAATATGAAGTAGTCAAATATTATCCTACATTGACTGATTTTCCCGGAATAGAAAATCTTCAGGGAATGAGAGTAATTGCTGACATAGGGGGGACAAAAAGTGGCGTTTCTGATGATAACGGGATTATCACGTTAGCTCAGTTAAATGGTAATGATGGGCAAGGAATGATGGTTCGAGCACTAAGAATCGGTAATCTTGGTGTTTATACAGAGTTGAATATTACACCGGAACCTGCCAGTGGTTTTTCTACCCAAACGGAATATGTAGCTGAAATTTTCTTTTCTCCAACGTCTACTCCGAATTTTGCCCGCATGAATAAATATGTGAAGTGGGACTATTTGGAGACAGCATCCAATGGAACAAGCTTCATTGGTTATGACTATCAAGGTGACTATTTAAAATCGCGATGGAAAAATCTACCTGCTGGAGATAATCAGAATTATATCAATAAAGAGTGGGCAGCACAGGCTTATTCGGCAATTAGTAATTACACTTTAGAGGATAGTCCAATCAAGCTTTTTTACCAACGACCTTATATCGAAGAAGCCTTTGTCGATCCTGAAGGGACACCGATCACACCACCTGCTAATTTTGAACAGAATAAGCGAACCTTATATGAGTCGATTCCGTTTTCACACACGATGGAAAGGGTTCCAACAAGCTATGAGATCAATGGAGAGACCTACGTTTATCGCGGCTATCGAGCAGGTTCGATTTTCAATGCTGCGACACCTCTAAAATACGGGAATCCACCGACTCATTCGATCGATGCGTACGAATCAGCCACGATCTTTCTCGTGTATGAAAAAGGGACACCAATCACTGTGACGGAAAGTTATTATACAGATGAAGGTGCAAAGCTGACCGGCGTATCGGATCAGATCAATGAGGTAATTTCTGGTTCAGAATTTACAAGTACTCCCCAAGCAAAGATCGCAGACACTCAAGGGGAAAGCTGGGTTTATCAAGGCTGGTTGACAGAAAATCAGACGCCAGGTGTGGATACACCGAATACATCACCTGTTAGCTTGCCCGCAGTTACTGCGAGTCAAACGCTCAAGTATGTTTATACTGCGGAACGTGCTGTTGGAACAATAACAGTAAGACCTGATAATGCATTCGCAGCAGTGGGGGAAACGATTCGTTGGATTGGAACCTTAACAAATACTAGCGATGTGCCGATGGAAGGAATTATGCTAGGAAAAGAACTGTTTTCCAGTTTAACCTATGTGACTGAGTCAACGAAAATAGATAATGTCGCTGTGTCAGATACGGTTTGGACTGTTCCTTTAGCACAGACCTTGGCTCCTGGTGCGTCACTTGAAATAACTTTTAATACGAAAACGTTAGGGGATGTTGGAGATGATTGTTATCTTGAGCTATCCGCTGAAGGGAATTTTGATTCAATAAAAGCTAAAAATGTTGTGGAACTGAGGAGTACATCAGGAGCTTTTACGTTGCAGCCAGTGACAACTCCTATTGAATCTGGTGATGTCGTCATTTGGCGTGGAACGTTGAAGAATACCGGAAATGTAGAGATGAACACGATTCAATTAAGTCGTACCTTGCAGGGCGTGGTAGAACCTGAACTCTTTTCTTATGAAGCAAATAGTACGAAAATCAATAATATTTCTCAAGCAGATCAAGTTTGGTTCCCTGACAATCCATTAACCAATAGACTAGCACCAGGGGAAGAGCTGACAATTGAGTTTCAAACAAGGCTTAAGGGAGTACCGGATAAGGACTATCAAGTCGCCATTCAAGTTTCCGGGAATTTTACGTCTCTTACTACACAAGCAACAGCTCAGATTAAGAAGGGGAAGGGGAGTGTGGTTTTAATCCCCTCGAAGAAGCTTGTAGTAACAGGAGATGTAATTAAATGGACGGCAGTTGTTACGAATAGTAATACTATAGCGTTGAGAGATATTCGTTTGGCAATGCAGCTGACTTCTGGAAGTAGTACGCTTACCTATAAGCCGGGGAGTACAACGATTAACTATATGAGCGTAAATGATGATCTTTGGACGACAGAAGAACTTGGACAACCAATCAATCCATCACAGGAGATGTATATTACTTTTGAAACAATAGTTAATGGTATAGGAAATACGGTTGTAGAGGCTGGTATAACATTGACTGGGAATTTTGACAGCATGACTGCTAGCGACTTTGTACGTATCGAAGATGCTGATCATTTCGACTTTTCAAAAATAGAAGATATTGGATTAAAAAATTTACCAAAGCGTTTTGATTTTGGTCGTGCGAACATTTCAGCAGCCGCTCAAAAAAAGGATTTATCTGCAGCTGCTTATACGACGGATACACTATCCAACGGGTTATATGTCCGGATTTTCGATGATCGCGTTGATGGTTCGACAACAGGTTGGCGAATGAATCTCAGTCTTGAACAATTTAAAAATGCTGCAGGAACAGAGCAGCTGCCAACAGCGACAGCGATAGAAGTATCCGGTGTTACCCTAAAGGAAGTGGTTGACCGAGATACAGATGATGAAACGCTGGTACCTGTGACAGGAACAAATAGTCCTAGCCTGACATCGGGCAGTACGTTGAGACTTCCTTCCGATGGTTCCTCAATGGAGCTGATGCAAGCCGAAACTGGAAAAGGGAAAGGGATGTGGCAGGTGATCCTTCCAGCTGAACAAATAAAACTGGCTATCCCCGCGAATGTCGGAAAGATAAATACTGAATACCAAAGTGTGTTGAATTGGACCCTTATCGATGCGTTTTGAAATAAGTAAAGACTAAGGAGAAGAAAATGAATCAATGGATTTGGATCACAGGTGCGATCTGCTTGGTAACGCTAATGTTTTCGTTGTATTTCATCGCAAGAGATATTGCCTATGTGACAAAGGTTCAAAAGGAAAAATGGTTGTACCTTTTACCGAACTGGCTGCTGGTTATTCTAGCATTGTGCTGGGCAGCATTAGCTGTTCTGTTTTATCTGGCGATTCAAAAACAGCTTCCTTGAGTATTGATCATGAACGTTCAAGCAGTATCTGGTAACGCATGAGAATTGTATCTAAAACAAGTAGTGTTTTGATTGTCTAACCACTTAGATGGGTAAAAAAGAAGTGTTTTTCTCTATCGGTCTGGAGAAAGTAAATTAGTTTAGTTGGCTAGACAATCATTTATTATGGTTCAAAACGAATTGAATAAATAAACAACAGGCAAATCTTTCATTTTGCCTGTTGTTTCTGTTGCTCTTGATTCAAGCAGTTTTTTCAATGTTTATTTTATGATATACTCCAAAAGAAGAGACCATAACGTCATGTGAAGAATCACTTGTTTTGCCTATAGAAGCCACTTTTAAAAATGAATTGAAGCGTCATACTGGTTTCATAAATGAACAAGAGCTGCTTACCAATAGTGAAAGCGGATCATAAAAGCTAAAAGCAGCTTTTTGAATGGTCACCCTATGCTTTAGAGGACTTGCCAGTATTTTATGAATCCGGTACTATAGCGTCTGAAATAATGATTCCGCATAGCCAATATACTAAGGTGAAGAAGATAACGGACAGGAAGGGGAGAAAAAATGAACGTAAGTGTAGCAAATCTTCTTGAAACAGAAGCATTAGCAATAAGAATTGGACACGCTGCTTTAGCTGGTGATGTCATTCTACTATCGGGTGATTTGGGTGCCGGGAAAACGACAATGACAAAAGGAATTGCGTTGGGGTTAGGCATTGAACGAATGATCAAGAGCCCAACCTATACAATTGTCAGAGAATATCAAAGTGGTCGATTGCCACTGTATCATATGGACGTGTATCGAGTAGCAGGGCAAACGGAAGAGTTGGGATTGGAAGAATATTTTGAGGGGGATGGACTCAGTGTTGTTGAGTGGGGAAAGCTGCTGGAAGATGATATCCCTGAGGAATATCTTTCTATAACTTTGGAAAAGGACGCGGATAACGAAGAAACACGATTGATTTCTTTGATTGGTGTCGGTAAATCCGGACTGGCTTTTCTTGAGAGAATCGAAAAATCCAAGGGGGAAAAGGAATGACGCGAGAAGAGGTTGATATCACGATCAGAGAAGCAGTCCCTGATGATGCACAGCAGATAGCAGCAGCTTTACAGCAGGTTGCTGTTGAAACTCCTTATTTAGTTATGAATGGAGAAGAACCTGCTATTGAAGTGGAGGAACTGGCACACAACTTGGCGAATCTCTATGATTCTCCTAACAATGTACTGATGGTTGCCATCATTGAAAATCGGATTGTCGGTACGGCTTCTGTCAGTGCCTCAAGCAAAAAACGAATGGAGCATCTAGGAGAGATAGGTATCAGTATTTTAAAAGACTACTGGGGTTTTGGTTTAGGGAAAGCAATGATGGAGACCCTGATCGATTGGTCTTGTGAAGGAGGCATCATCCGACGCTTGGAATTGACCGTGCAGGAACGAAATCAACGAGCAATACAGCTTTATGAAAAGGTCGGATTCCAAACAGAAGCAATCCTGCCGAGAGGGACAAAAACAGATGAAGATGAGTTTTTGGATGTTCGGTTGATGAGTCTTCTAATTGATTAAAAGTGACAGTTTGAGGGATAGAAAAAAGTTTTTTTGATCCCGAGGGTTATTATTTGCAAATTCATTTAAGCGGTAGTATTATAATGACACAACAACTAACAACCCTTTTTATTTTTCATTTAACTCCTTTTTCCCACCCTTATATTTATAAGGGTGGGTATTTTGTTGTATTGGCATTGCTTTTATTTAGTTTTCTCTATATGAAAAAAAGTGGTTTCTTTTGGTATGAAACTATTTATAATTATGATAGTATTATTGTAAAGAATAAATGAAAATACGTTTAATCAAATAAAACATAGACATTTCATCAAAAGCGGTTGGGGCCGTCAAGAGAGGTTGCTTTAAGAGAAAAGAAAGCTTCAATAAATGTCTGATTATTATTTACATAGAAGTGGAGATAAATGAATGGGAAAGAAAGACAGGGATAGCTTTTTACTTGCGTTGGAAGAAGAAGAAAACCGAATTGCCAACGAACGCTACAAAGCAAAGCAAACGGAACAAGAAATGAAGAAGCTCAGTAAAGATTATGAGCGTATTTTTACTCGATCTGGACAGCTGTTTTATAAGCTCGAAAAAATATTCCAAAAAAGTCAGGCGAAATCTATTTTTACAGAAATTTTTTCGGATATTCAAAGAGAAGAACAGGATATTTTTGAACGAATAGATAAGGAAAAAATTGTTTTAACTCAAAAGGAGAAGGCGCTAGAAAAACGAGAGAATGAAATTTATTATGAGAAACGACGATTGAGAGAAGAATTGTCTTGAGTAACCGAAGAAGATTGGGAAACGCCAGATTTCTTTTGAACATTCAGAAAGCACAGAAGGAGCGAGGCAAATTGCCAGCTTCTTTTTTTTGTTTACAGTGTTTTAATTGTATGTTACGATGTAAATCGTAATTATTACTATTTATATTTTAGGAGGAAATATGTTGAAGAAAATTGTCTTTTATACAGGTATACTTATGGGATTAATTTTTGGTGTTATAGGGTGTGGTACGGCTGAAAACCCCAATAGTCAGAAATCCTCTGCTTCATCTGCAAGTAGTGAGTCGTCTTCTGAAATTGACCAAGACCATGAACATTCCCACGCGAAGACACCGGCTGCAGAAGGAATTTTTGAAGATGCTGAGGTAGCGGATCGAACACTTTCAGATTGGGCAGGAGAGTGGCAGTCTGTCTTTCCCTATTTAGAGGTCGGATCATTAGACGAAGTTTTTGAGCATAAAGCGGAAGAGGGAGAAAAAACAGCGGAGGAATACAAAGAATATTATAGAATAGGGTATCAGACAGATATAGAAAGGATCGACATTTATCAAGAGTTGATTTCCTTCTATAGGGATGGAGAATGGTTTGCTGGGAATTATGCATATGCTGGATATAAAATCCTGACCTATGAGTCTGGGAAGAAAGGTGTTCGCTATTTGTTTGATAAGGTGAGTGGGGAGGAGGAAGCACCAAAATCAGTACAATTCAGTGACCATATCATTGCACCGGAAAAATCAGCGCATTATCATATTTATTTTGGCGATATGAGTCATGAGGAGCTTCTTAAAGAGATGGAGAACTGGCCGACATATTATCCGGCATCGCTGTCTGTGCAGGATGTTGTACATGAAATGCTGTATCATTAATAATAGACTTTGACTAAAAACGATTGTAGGTGGTCATTTGATAGATATTGTCGTCATAAAAGCCATTTAGTCTAAATGTGTTGCTCCTTTTTAGGTCGAAAAGAGATTCCTAGCCCGATACATGAAAAAGTCGTTTTTACTCAGATAGTTGAAAAAATCAAAAGCAAAAAAGGGACAGTCGTTTTTACGACGGGCTACTACCACTTGACTAAGTGTAAGTAGATAGAAGATGTCAAGGCGATTTTGAAAAATAATTAGCTCCGGGAACAGCAACTCTTAGTGCTTTGACTAGAGAATACTGCTCTCGGAGCATAGTGTGATTTTTACATCAGAAGCTGATAGAAGGTTGTAGAACAACAGAGTTATAGTCTTAGCTAGCATATGATTGTTCCACTCACCTTAACTATGACTATCGATTCATGTTATTTCCAGCGAATAGGAATCTGACCAATGCCCCTAAATCCAAATTGTCCTTGGCTGACATCCCAATCAAACAACAGCATGTCTTCTTCACCTGTCAGACCTTCCCATTTCAATAGGTCATTACTAGCATAGCTATAATTAGTTTCATCTAAGTAAGAATAATAAGAAAGGGTCGCGCCGTCAAATTGCGAAGAAAGGACGATTGGATCAACTAATTCGTAAGAAGTGGTCCCTTTTCTCAAGGTTACGACAGGCATTGCACCTTCAGCACTAACGGAAAGCTTTTTCAGATTTGTGGCATTCGATAATGCGGAGATGTCCGTTAGTAACGCTTCTGTATAGCGCTCGTCGTTCATTGTCTCCTGAATGTGTTCTTCTTCTTTGTTGGCATAGCCTCCAGCCTCAAGATGAAGTTCTTTCAACTGTATTAGATTTTTCATTGAATTCAAATTAGTTTGATTGCTAATGGGTAAGTGCAAAATTTCTAACTTAGGTGTGTTTAAAAGTGACCGAGTATCTGACACAGTCCATTCTCTGCTTATTTCTCCAGTGAAATATTTGAGGTTTGGAACGTACTCCAGCCCAGACAAGCTTGGATTCAGTGAAAGGAGCTCAGTCGAGATAGTATCAACTGTGACTAAAAATTCCTTGGTTGGCAGTTCGTAGGTTTCGATAAAAGCTTCCTCCTCTTGTTGCTGCTTTTCCAACTTTTCGAGCTCTTCCTCAGATTTTGTTTCAAAAGCTTCTATTTTTTTGGTGAACTCATTTTCCAGTGTTTCAAGATCTGCCTGTAGTTTATCATATTCAATGGCGTATTCTTCTTCTGTAATTTCTCCATTACTATGACGTTCATCCAAGGCAGCCATTAAATCATTCAACTCAGCTTGCTCCTTGTCATGGTTTGTGTAGAGAGCATCATAGTCTTTTTGGTATTTTTTATTGAATTGTTCGATTTGCTCATCGTATTTTTCCCTTGTAAATTCAGCTGCTTGACCAGTAAGTGGTAAGCGAACATCTGAATCAAAAAAGTGTACATACTTTCCTTCATTTCCCCAAGCTTGTGCAGTGACGGGAGCCACTAGTAGCATACCTAACGCAATAGAACAAATAGCACCAATAAAAGTAATCCTGTTTTTCATTTTATCATCCCTTTCTTTTTATATGAGAAGAATAACATGCGTTTCGTAATGAGGTCAACGGTATTTCGTATTTCTATTTAATTATTTTTTCAAAAAAGATATTTTTTGTTTGAAAGCTAAGGATAAGAGGATTAATAGATTTATTTGTATAAACATAGAAGAAGCTCAGATTGGATTACTTGGTTGTTTTTCGGTTCTTTTGTATGCTACAGTTAAGCTATCCTAGTGATTCAATGTAGGAAATATTTATTCAGGTGATGAACATGACAATAACTTTTCGTAGACCAGTAGCAACTGATTTAAATAGAATTATTGAAATCGAAAACATGGGGTTTTCACAGGAAGAAGCAGCGAGTAGCGAAGCGATGCTGGAAAGAATCAAAAAAATACCAGATAGCTTTATCTTAGCAATTTCTGGTGAAAATACGATCATTGGGTATGCTGTAGGACCTGTTATTCCGGAGAGGTATCTTTACGATGAGCTTTTCGAAACGACCATAAAAAATCCTGAAACAGGTGGATACCAGTCTGTTCTTAGTTTAGTCGTCGATCCGCTTTATCAGAATTTAGGCGTGGCAAGTAGACTGCTTACTAAGCTTGCAGAAGAGTCTGAAAAGTATGAGAGAGTCGGGATAACGTTGACTTGTTTGGCATCACTAATTCCATTTTATGAGAAAAACGGATATAAGAATGAAGGGATATCTGACTCCCAACATGCGGGAGAAACATGGTATAACATGGTGCTGGAACTTTGAGATGATCTTTAAAGAGTCGGCTTGTAGCTATGATGAAAAAGGCTTTTTTTAAACTTCTAAAGAAACGGTTGCATCTGATTTTTTAGGCTTTGCATATAAGTAAGTTTGTAAATAAAAGAATAGAAGATGGAGGGAGTTAGAGTGAGCATGATATTTAGTTTAATTTATTATGGGGTAGGTGCATTTGTTGGATACTGTGTTATTCGTCTTGCAGTAAATCATGGGATACGAGATTCGAGAAAATAATTACTATATTAAAACGGATGACTAGAATAAATAAGCCTCCTAACATTGAATCAGAAATCTAATGTCAGAGGGCTTATCTATATGGAAAAGAATTGTGTTAAGTCTATGAGAATGCTTAAAAAAAATGAACTATTTGTTCTTGAAGACAGAGATAAATAAGGTGTAGGCTGTAGATTTATTACTACCCTTCAATTTTCCTTATTTCATCCATTGTCTTAATAGGAATCTCTGATTCTGAAATGTTGTTGGGACCTTCGATTATTCTTTTTTTACTGATCTTCACTTTGACATAGCTATTTGGCTCTAGTGGTTGTGGATTATCTCCTGAAATACTAAGTGAATCTTTTTTTGTCGAACCGTCTTCTTTTACGAATGTAATGGTATAATCGTAAGAATACCATGGCGAATCATCTCCAATACCGCTTTCGCTTTCATGGCTTACTTTTTCGGGAATTTCTGCAGGTCTTCTAGTATAGGCAATTTCTCCTACATAGGTTTCTTGATAATAGCGATAACCAAAAAAGCCTACAATTAAAAGCCCTGCCAATAAAATTAATTGAATTAACTTTTTCATTCTACTAGTTCCTCCCTATTTAGTTTAAGTTATTTACTAGGCATTAAGCCATGTATTTTGCTAACAAAAATGTTAGATTATACTACCTGTTTATAAAACATAAATGAACAGAGAGTGGGTTTTATCTAAAAGAAAAGAAGAGAACTTTACTTGGGAAAAAACCATTCATGTTGAATACTTTGAAAATGAACAAAGAAAAACCGTTTGAAACTAATGTTTCAAACGGTTTAGCACGTGCCAGGAGAACGTTTCATTGATATATACCAGCGTAATATACAATAAAATAAGTTGTTTAGTATATAGGTGTATATGTCAATTTAAAATATTTTGGGCAAGATTTTGGGAACTATAAAGATTGTTCATAACTGTTTCAGAAACTTGGTTTCCCTTTTCGTTTAACTCTTTTGTCAAATGAGAATAAACATTGGCTGTTGTTTCCATATTAGAGTGTCCTAGCCTTTTAGATACATACAATAAGCTTGTATCATGTAGCAACAGGAGACTTCCGTGTGTATGCCTCAGACCGTGAAAGGTGATATCTCTTTCTATACCAGCTCTTTTAAGAGCGCGCTTTAGAGCTTTATTTGCAGCGTTTGAAGATATCGGCTTAAGACTGCTGTCTGTAAACACTAGTTTATTTATAGGCTTCACTTTTTTGGCATCAATGAACTGCTTCAAATAATTCATTGTTATTGGATTAATGGCAAGAGTTCGGTTGCTAGAATCCGTTTTTGTGGTAGAGAAATTATTCAAGTGTTTATAATCCCATGTTTTATCTATTTTTATAGAATTGTTTTCGAAATCAATACAGTCTTCTGTCAATCCTAACAATTCAGCAAAACGTGCTCCACTATCTAAACCTAGTAGGATCATGTAACTACTAGTATAACTAACTTTTATATTATCAATCACTGCTTTTGTTAGTCTTGCTGCTTCCTCTTCATTTAGATACTTTTCGCTCTCTGGTTTCTCTGCTTTTCCTGATAGAGTAATTTTATAACTAGGCATTCTAGGAATGTCGCCAGCATGAAGAGCATCTTTAAAACAAGATTTGATGGTAGCATTTACCTTCTTGACGGTTCCGATTGAATGATTCTCCGCGTACTTGTTGATAAACTGCTGATATCTTTTGCGATCGATGTCTTTCAATTTTATTTCTTCAAAATGTTCGCATATAAGATTATAAGTGGTTCTATATATTCTGTCAGTCTCGATAGAGAATTTACCTTCTTTGAAAGTTTCAAACCATTCAAGATAATAGTCAGAGAAAAGCCGCTCTTTATTTTTAATGTTTACGCCATCTGCAATATCTTTTTCGAACTCCGCAGCTGCTAATTGAGCTTCTTTTTTTGTTAGTCCACCAGGACGTTCAACTACTTTGAAAGATCCGGCTTCATCTTTATATGAAACTCTGAAATACCATTTTTTGCCTTTTTTTCTATAAGATGCCATTGTTGTCACCCTTTTCTATTTGATCAGGATTATAGAGCAAGTATCTGCCAAGTTGTTGTCCAATATAAAAAGGTATTTGATTGTTAGGAATAGACGTACTCAAGTATATGTCTTTTCTGCCATTGATTCCTGCAATATAAAAAGCTGGGTCAGAATCATCAAAATTATGATAACGAAAATTGAAGCCATAGATTTTTGCCAACTTTATCGGATCGGAAGTACCGTATTCTTTTTGTAGATAGTTAGCTAACTTTTCTCCAGTCCATTCTGTCATGTTGTATTATCTCCTTATGTCTGATAAAATAAGCATAGGTAAATAAGCCTATTTCTCAGGTTTTATTTTCAGTAGCACATCCTTTTTCTTGGTTGGAGGGGGATGTGTTTTTTTATTTAAGACTAAAGAAAACTGTTGTAGAAAAATCGTCGCCAGTATATTTTATCAAAGTGTCATCTCCAACTGGAATCAGCATTGCTTCTTTTCCTGTCATTGTTCCACCTTCATACAAATCTTTTAATCCAAATGATTCACCTTCAGCCAATGTTCCATAAGTGTCTTGTGGAACTTCTTCGCCAGTGGAAGCAATAGGTGTAAAGCTTGCCATAACATACATAGCTTTATCTTGACTACCTGAGTTCATTTTCATAGAAACATCAAAAATAACCCATTCTTTACCTTCGGGAGCTACTTCGTTGAATTGATTAGCACTCAACAGATAGTTATATGCTTCTTCTCCTCTAACGACGTTCGATAAGGTAATAGATAAATTTGTTTTGATTTGTTCTCCACCATCTACAAAATAAGCTGTATCAAAAGTAGCTGTTTGGCCCAACGGTACAGGGTTTGATCTAGCGCCTACTTCTGATTCTTCTTTTGTTTCTGTTTTTTTGCTTTCTTCTGTTTTAGATTCTGACGTTACCGTAACTTTATCACTAGAGTCATCACCACAAGCTGCTAAAGAGAATACAGTTAGACCTGCTAAAATAAAAAACGATATCTTTTTCATTAATAAATCCCCATTTCTATGTTATAATTTATTTACTACAATCTGCACATAATGTGGATGTTAGACTAATCAGTATTTGTGGTGCTGATTAGTCTATTTTTTTATAACACTTTCCCTATCACTCTAATTTCATCCATAGGGTAGACCATATCTTTGTATTCCTCATTTATAGATTCTAAAATAATTTTCTTCTCATCAAAATCATAATACACTTTTTTACAAGTAACCCCTTCATCCTTAATTGCGACAATAGCAATTTCGCCTTCTTCAACCTCGGGCTGATAATGTATGAATACTTGACTTCCTTGTGGATAATCAGGTTCCATGCTATCTCCCGCGATAGTAACTATTTCATCAGCGTCACTTGGAATTTCAGTTTGATCGATAATCATTATAGATGCCTCTTTATCCTCAGTATCACCATCTATAGGAAATCCAGCAGCAGTCGAGCGACCATTGACAATTTTTTTGTTTTGCGAATGTTTATCAAGATTTACAATTCCATTCTGTTCGTTAAGTTGTTGTTCTGCAAAACGATATATTTTTTCTTTTCTTTCTGGTTCCAATTCATGGACAATATTAACAAGTTTACTCACATCAATAATTTCATTATTCATAGATGGAACATCACTCCATCCCATTAAATACGCAGGAGTGGTCTTTAAAATATCGGATAAATCATCCATTATATTAGTTGGAAGTTTTTCAATATCACCTTTTTCATATCTGAAAATTGTAGACCTAGAAACTCCTAGCTTTTTTGCTACATCATCAGCACTAATGCCTAACTGCTTTCTTCTGGCTTTCATCCTTTCGCCAACATTCATAATAAACCCTCTTTTCATTGATAGTAATATTATTATAACTACCAAGGCGCAAAAATGCAACAAAAAAATTCGCAAAAATGCAACTTTGTTGTTGACTAAAAAATCAGAATGTTGTATATTGAATGTAATAAGTCGCATAAATGCGATTAGAGAGAGAGGTGTGACCTATGATAAATGTATTGAAGCTAAAAGGAGCTATAGTCGAGAAAGGAACAACTCAACAAGCGGTGGCAGACGCGATTGGAATTGATAGAAGTACATTCTATAGAAAGATGAAAAATGGTGGCGACTTTTCAATTGAAGAAGCAAAAAAAATAGCAAAAGAGGTGCCTTTAACTAACTTTGAAGCAGTTGAAATTTTTTTTGGCGAAGAAGTCGCAAAAACGCTACTTTTTTCAACAGAGAAAAATCAACTGGCACATTCATAAAAATATGTAATTAACAATTACATTCTAACTCAACAAATATTCAAAATCAAATTAAAAGAATGTATGTTCGTATTAATTTGATTTTAATGAATGAGAAAAACAGTATAGGAAGGAAGAAAGGAGACCGTCCAATGATTGAAGAACTAATCAGAAAAATTGCAAGAGAAGAAGCAGCCAACGTTGCTGTAGTTGAACCAGGTACAGAACTTCTTTGTAGAGGTAATTTAAAAACGATGCAAGCATTACTAAAAAGAGGAAGAAATTTTTCTTTAGAAGTATTTTGGTCATTTAGAGACGAGCTTGATGCTAACAACAACGGCTTTGTGTACTATCCAGGAGATTCAAGAGCGGGCAACGGGTATAACTTCGATGCAATGAAAATGGCTAATTGGATTAGAGAAAATGAGTCTCGGATATTCAAAAAATGATAGGAGGCATCACATGAACAAAAAAGGACTAGCAGCAATAGCAAACAAACCGCTATATAAAATCAGACGGTTACAAGCGATTGGATATCTGTTGTTCATAGCGTTAATCATTTCCCTAATATGTAATTTGATCGCAATTGTCAAGTAAGGAGGGAACATGGATGGAAGAAGAATGGCGCTATGTGAAGCATGATGGAAAAGAAAGATTCTCGTATCAGATTTCATCAAAAGGGAGAGTCAAATCCTTGTTAACGGCAAAAGCTACAATTTTAAAAACGCGTGTTAATCAATGGGGTTATGAAGTGGTTAATCTCAAAATAGATAGGGAGACAAAAACCAAGCAGGTCCATCGGTTAGTGGCAGAAGCATTTCTTGGTATAGATTTAGCAAAAAGTCAAGTCAACCATAAGGATGGGGATAAGCTGAATAATCTGCTTGATAACCTTGAATGGGTTACTCCGAAGGAGAATATTGAACACGCAAACAGAATGAAACTCAGGGATGCTAGAGGGCATAAGAAGCTATCTGACAGAGAGAAAGATGCGATTTTGTATCTAACTACATTGTCAGAAATCACGTATCTAACAATAGCGACCGCCTTTAGCGTAAATAAGCGGACAGTATCAAAAATAGCGAGTGAGTGGAGAAAAGAAAAAGCCTCAGACACGCCGGCAAGCAAGGTCTGAGACATAGACAATTATTCTTTCGTCCATTCTATCACGAATAGAAAGGAAAAATCAATCATGTATGAAGTAGAAGTGCTAGAAGACTATCACGGTAGAGAAATCTATAAGAATGATATGACTATTTATTTTGATGTCGTATTCAGAAGGATCGACGCAAGTAAAAGAGAAGTAGCGGATCATCGCGCCTTTGTCCCCGACGGGGAAATGGAAGATTTTCTGGAAGAGCTAGCAACAAACGAGAACTATGTCTCTATGGATTTGATCGGGACTGGCTCAGAAGTTTATGAACGATATGGAGGCTATGCGAATGGCTGAGAAAAAACAAGAATTTGAAGTAGCAGAAAACCACATTTTTAATGTGCTTTATCAGATTGATGTAAAAAATGTAGTTGAAAAGAAAAACAACCTCACTTATCTATCTTGGGCGTGGGCATGGGCGGAAGTATGCAAAAGATATCCAGATGCAACGTACAAAATTGAACGTGACGAAATTACAAAAATGCCATATCTATACGATCCACAAACAGGATATATGGTTTTTACGCAAGTAACTATTAAAAATCAAACACATGAAATGTGGCTACCGGTTATGGATAGTGCCAACAAAGCGATGAAAGATAGCTCATACACATATAAAGTTGCAAACTGGGAATGGGACCCGGAACAAAACAAGAATGTGAAAAACGGGGAAACAGACAGAACTGTTGAAGCAGCAACCATGTTCGATATCAATAAAGCGCTCATGCGTTGTCTTGTAAAGAACTTGGCTATGTTTGGTTTAGGTCTCTATATTTATGCCGGAGAAGACATGCCGGAAGATATCTCTATGTTGGACTTAGCAAGCGAAAGAAGTAAAAAAATCTTTCATGGTGCATTGGAAAAGCTTGCATCTAAGTACGAGAAAACAGCTGATGAAGCGCTGACTCTCTTAACTGAGACCGCTAAAATTACCGCTGATGATTTTAAGTGGACCAAGGGAGACTTGGGAACGTTAAAACGTGGTATGAATTGGCTTGAAGAGCAGTACAAGAATCCAGTTGATGAACAATGAAACTATTCGGAAAAGTAACCAAAATATCAGGGAAAGAAATTACTCTTTCCCTTGATAATGAATCGGAGCTGAGAAGGATTCTAACGCTGTCAGACGGAGCGCAGCCGCTTGTTGAGGTAAATATATCAGATCAACGTGAAATACAACCTGAACAACGAAATATGGCTTATGCGATGCTGAGAGAAATTGACAATCATTTTGGTTATCCGCTTGGGTGGGCTAAAGCAAAAACAAAGTTTGAATTTGAATACGAAACAGGCATAGAGTTCTCTTTGAGTAATACAAGCATAGAGATAGCAACGCTCTATATCAAGTACCTAATCGCTTTCATGTTTCAAGAGTGTGTGCCTTTCTCGAATGGCTATGAGCCTTTGGAAGAAACGATCAATTGGCAGATGTTCTGCGCAATCAGGACCCGACAATGCGCGGTCTGCAGACAAGAACACTCTGATATCCATCACGCAATTGGATTTGTCGGAATGGGTAACAATAGGCGAAATGTGAACCACTTGAAATCTAAATTCATTTGTCTTTGCCGAGAACATCACAACGAAATTCACTGGCGAGGATTAACTGAGTTTATGAAGCATTACCATGTAGCGCCAATCAAATTGAAGGAAGAAACGCTAGTCCGATTAGGACTAATGACTAAGAGACAAGCAAAAGAATTACAGGAGGATGAAGAGAGTGGCACAGCGTAGAATGTTTAGTAAAAAAATAACGGATACAGACCTGTTTTTAGATATGCCGCTTTCAGCTCAATGTTTATATTTTCATCTCAATATGGAAGCCGATGATGACGGCTTCCTTGGAAATGCGAAAACAATCAGAAGAAAAATAGGAGCTAGCGAAGACGATTTAAAACTATTGACAGCAAAGCAATTTATTATACCGTTTGAATCTGGTGTAGTGGTTATCAAGGATTGGAAAATCCATAATTATATACAAAAAGACCGGTACAACAAAACAATGTTTTTTGAAGAAAAAGAGCGACTTTCAGTTGATAAAAATAACAGATATCAAATCATGGATACGGAATGTATACAGGATGTATCCGAAAAAAATGAACAGAATAGTCAAGGAAGGTCAGAAGTTACGCCGGAAGCCTCTGAACCCTTGGTAAATAAGGAATGTGTACACGATGGATACAGTCTGGATACACAGGTTAGGTTAGAGTTAGGTAAGAGTAAGGATAGGTTAGATAAAGAGATAGGGGAAACGGCTTCTAAAAAACAGAAGCCTAAACCTACCCGTCATAAATATGGCGAATATAAAAACGTTCTTTTGTCAGATCAAGACATGGAGAAACTAAAAGAAGAGTTCCCAAATGATTGGGAGCAGCGGATAGAAAAAGTTTCTGGCTACTGTGCTTCTACAGGCAAGAGCTACAAAAATTATTTAGCAACAATCAGACAGTGGGCTAAACGAGACAATCAGTTACCACAACGAGTATTTAGTAACCGACAGCCAATCAGACAAGAGAAGATACCTGATTCGATAGCTAATCCTGTACCAGAGGAAAAACTATCTGCAGAACAGCAAGCAAAGATAGATAAGCAGATGGAAGACTTTCTAAACCGCAGAGGGAGAGATTAAAGTGAATTATATAAATTCAGAAATACGGACGTGGATCAGGAAACCAAGCAAAAAATGTACTGAGTTTTGGCATATGTTAGAGCTGAAAAACGTGGATGTAGAAAAAGTATCAGCAGTTTATTTATACGATTTTCACGGTATGAAAATTTGCTATCGAAAAGAAAACGGGGAATATATAATTTTTGATGCTGTTTCTGGTTATCGAGTATCTTCCGCAGCTACTAAGCAACTTGCGATTGCAAAAGCAACGAAGGCGCTTGAATCAGGCGATTCAGATTGGTTTGAAAAGGTTGTCAAGATATTAGCGCCTTGGTACGGTATTCCATTTTTGGGAACAGGACAATTTTCCCCAATACGAGAAAATTCGTTAATGGGTAAAAAGAAGGCTACGAAACGGTACTACAGCAGAATTTCAAGGAGCGTGGAAAAATATGATTAACAATGTTGTTCTAGTCGGACGTCTCACCAAAGATCCCGATTTACGATATACAAGTAGCGGCTCAGCAGTCGCTACTTTCACACTAGCAGTAAACAGAAACTTCACGAATGCAAGTGGAAATCGTGAGGCGGATTTCATCAATTGTGTTATCTGGCGTAAACCAGCTGAGACTTTAGCAAACTATGCCCGTAAGGGTACGTTACTTGGAGTAGTTGGCAGAATACAGACAAGATCATATGACAATCCGCAAGGTCAAAGAGTTTACGTTACTGAGGTTGTAGTCGATAATTTCCAACTGTTAGAATCTCGCTCACAGAATGAGCAGAGAGGCGTGGAAGGAACTTCACAGGGATTTAGCCAAACACAACAACAGAACACGCCGGAGAGCTTCCAACAAGCACATGGAGCACAAGGAATGTTACCGGGTACGGAAGTTCCGAAGTTCAGTGGTAGCGACATCGATATCTCAGATGATGACTTGCCATTTTAAGGAGGGATCACATGACAAGCTCAGTTACATTCAGCAACGCAAGATATAAAAAGCAACATTTCAAAGAATTGAGAAGAGAGCTGCTTGACTTAATGGGTCCTAATAACGACTGGATGGAGTCGGGCGATCAAGACAGAATCAAACGTATTGAAGATATAGGCAAAATCATCGGCAGTCCGTTGATGGCTGTATCGCATCCAATAAAAATCGAACTTACTAAATTTTCGCATGGAGAATATCAAGCGCTTCGACAAATTGGTTACACGGTCGATGAAATCAAAGATGCAGCAGGTATCAAGAGTTCGAGCGCGTGGTTTGAGTGGCGAGTCGCAAGAGGGTTCGAGCTAGGTAAAAGAGGACGGAGGACGATTGAATGATACAAAGAATCAGAGACGCTGAACACCTAAGATCGATTTATACAGCTGATAAAGCTAAAAATAATTGTGGTGATGTGGTAGACGGAAAACTAGTCAGAGCATTTGCATGTACGTCGAATCCTTTAATGTTCATGGATAAAGAAGGCAGAAAAATTGTAACAAACGAGTGGTTTGTGAACTATAAAGACGAGTTGATTTTCAATATCAAGAAAAATTACTGGATCAACATGAAATTATACGTTACAGGAGAATCAGCAATAACTGATAGGATTTACTATTTGGAGAGTGAAGCGGAATGAAAGAACATCAAAAAGTAGTATTAAATTATCTTAAGAAGTTGCACACCGAAAAGAACCCGCCGTTCTTAATTTTTACCCGATTTGGCTGGGAACACTTCGGGGCAGAATTGCCGGAGGATGTAGCTGAAAACTATCGAAAATTCAATGATGCAGAAGAGTTCGAGGTGTTGAGAGAATTTTGTGAATGGGGCTTAGAGGTTACAGCGGAAGTTGATACCTCAGAAGCAAAAGCAGCCTTTGACGATATGTT
The DNA here is from genome assembly GCF_002140975.2 of Enterococcus sp. 9E7_DIV0242. Lineage (NCBI taxonomy): Bacteria > Bacillati > Bacillota > Bacilli > Lactobacillales > Enterococcaceae > Enterococcus > Candidatus Enterococcus clewellii. Next base: position 1,746,573 of record NZ_CP147247.1, on the reverse strand, counting down.
TGATGATAGCGTGCATAAGTTTATGAGGAGTGAAGCGGAATGAGACAAATTAAGTTTCGATGTTTTCATAATGATTATGGAATGTTTGAAGATCCAGATTTAATAAATTTAAATGATGGCTCAATCAAATATGATAGTGATTGGTATGATTCTAAAGAAATTAAGCTCATGCAATACACAGGCTTAAAAGACACGAATGGTGTGGAGATTTATGAAAAAGATTACGTTCGCTTTGGTGGGATTATAGCCCTTGTTGTGTGGAGTGATAAGTATTGTCAATTCAGACTTGATGATGGGACAGCAACTACATCTCTAAATATTCATCACAAAAATGATTATGAAGTCATCGGCAACATATGGGAGGACGGTGATCTGTTAAATGACGATAAAGGCACAAAAAGAAATTAGTTTCATCAATGAATGCAGTTGTATCGTTGACGAAACAGATTTAGCCAAAGCTATTTTATGGTATCAGGATTATCCGATGCTTTCAAAAAAGAAAATATATATGCACGGATGTTATCCAGCAGTAAGCATAGGAAAAACTAAGATACATGTCCATAGATTGTTGATGCAGTATTGGTTAGGCATTAAATTACCTTTTCACGCTAGCATTCATCATGTTAATGAAAACAAACTTGATGCACGCAAAGAAAACTTAGCTGTTGTTATAAATTCAGCTCACAATAGCAACCACAATAGAGGGCGTATTTTAAGCGATAATCATAAAAAGAAGATAAGCAAGGCGAATAAAAATAGAAAAGGGATAAAAATGAAAAAAAGACATTTGATTCCGAATTATCAATTACAGGATTTATTGAATCATGGATTATCGATAAACACCATCGCTAAGTTGTATCAATGTGATTGGTCGACAATCAAATCTAGAATACACGAAAATCCAGAATTATTGGAGGCTGAGAAATGAGTAAGGTAGAGGAAAAAATCAAGAAGTATAAATCTGAACTAGAAACATGCATGAAATATATAAATGGTGCTTGGGCCTGTTCAGAAGCGGATGTTCCAGCAACTAAAAAAGCAGCGGAATATTTGAAAAGATTTATCGCTGTACTTAAAGAAATCCGCACCGAGCAGGAAGAGCTGCAGAAGAAAGCTGATGCTTATGACGAGATAACGAACGTTACTGCAGATCGAGATAACCTTGAAGAAAAAATTATTTTGCGACTAAAAGAATTTCTTGAAGATGAATATGACTGCCACGGAGCCGAAGATTTTGAGCCGGTTATCAAACATTATGCTGGTACGTTTGTTGCGATATTTGAATGGCATAACAAACAGACAAACATGACATACACATACGCAAAGAAGATTATCGAAAAAGAAACTGGTGTAACCATCCCTCATAATTTCGCAGAAGTTTGGGAAGCAAGAGGGAAAATTGCAGCGTTGATGAATACTGTCAGCTTTGAACTTGATAAGCGAAACGATGACCGATCATATGAGCAATTCGTTTGGGATTCTTTAGAACAGAGCAAGACTGTTGAGGTTCCTGCTTATGTGGCTGAATGGGCTGATATTTGCACAGAACACAAAGCACTACCAGCAGATTATTTCTCATCGTTCATCTCAAATACTATTCATAGAACCATTGTGATTCCTAGAAAAATAACAGATTGGTTTGCTGAATCAGGAGAACATCAAGAATTATTCCTGTTAGCGATGAAGCACGGCTACACAGTTCAGCAGGAGCGAGAAAAGATATATCTGAAAATACAGCCTGAATACCTTGAAGCAGTAAGAGCAGGTATTAAGCAGTTTGAAATCAGAAAAAACGATCGTGATTATCAAGTAGACGATATTCTCATTCTTCAAGAGTACACTTGCGGATCGTTTACGGATAACAGTTTAGAAGTAAAAATCACATACATTACCGATTACGCCCAGCAACCTGGTTATGTTGTTTTGGGAATTGTACCAATGGAAGAAAAATAAACAAAATAATGGTATGTGTGGTAAATGCACATGCCACTTAAGGAGGAAACAAAATGAAAATAAAACATTTATTAGAAATATTAGACCCTGAAACTGTAGTAAATATTGTTAATCATAACAAATACTCTTTAGCAGAAGTATCGGCAAGCGAATTAACAGAGTTCCCTTTTAATGAACTTGAGATACGAGAAATAGATATTTGTGGCGACGGTACATTGAATATTCGACTTAAGAAATTTTAGGAGGAACAGGGATGACAGAACAGAAAGAACAGCGAAAAGAGTTTATTAACGAGAAAATGCCGAAAATCCATGGCGATTCGAAATGGTATAGAAAACACTTGAAAGAACGACTGACTCACGCTTATATGTGTACTGATTTTTCATTCGACTGGCCGAATAGTCACGATGGAGACCTTTTGAAGTTGACTAATCAACTATTGCTTGTTTTGGATCAGGAAGAAAACGAGCAGAAGCCTCAGGAGACTTTCGAGGTCGGGGAGTACTACTCATTCGAGTTTTCAGGGAAACGAGAAATCTTCAAAGTGATTTCTGTATCAGAAGGTAGAATGTCAGTGAAATCGTATAAAGTACAAGCTGATATATTCATCAAGTTCGATTCTTACACAACAGGTAATTCAATTGCTGTGACTGATTCTAAGGCAGCCACAGCAGAAGAAATCTCACTCTTCAAGCGTGCAGAGCATTTTCACAAGCGCGGAAGGAAACTTGACGAGATCAAGCCGGGAGATTTGATTGAGCATGACGGACAACTGAACGTAGTAGGACCTGATACTTCATACGGCTATGTTCGTGTGGATGTAAGAGGTAATACTCATTCAATCGCTGAAATGATTGAAGTTAATCTCATCATGACAGCCGAGGAACTGGAAGCAGCAGCCGAGGCACAAAAAAACTCTTTAGAGAACTAAAGAGAAACTAAAATTATTTCTTTGTTTTTTGTTCATCACGAATCTTTTTACCTAGGACAGATTCGTTAATTCCGTCTCGAATGCCAAAAGCTAAAACGAAGTATAGAGCAACGAGACCAATAAGAAACGAAACAAGCCAAATGATTGCAGTAATAATTGTTTGTTGCATATATCTTCCCTCCATACAAACATTTATACCATAGATACAGAAAAATCGAAAGGAGTCGGAGGTTTGCCGGCCGGCATGAAAGATATCTTTACTCCTTTTGTGAATAATATGATCGAACTAAACAAGATATACAACGAGGACTGTTTAATAGGTATGCAACGTATACCTGATAAGTCGGTGGACATGATTCTTACAGATTTACCGTATGGAACAACAAGAAATAAATGGGATTCAGTGATTCCTTTAGAGCCGCTATGGAAACAATATGAAAGAATTATCAAGGATGACGGAGCTATAGTTTTAACTGCTCAAGCTCCTTTTGATAAGGTTTTAGGTGTAAGTAATCTGAAACTATTGAGATACGAGTGGATTTGGAAGAAAACAGCTGGTACAGGATTTCTAAATGCTAAAAAGATGCCATTAAAAGACAACGAAAATATTTTAGTATTTGGAAAACAGGATCATGACCACCTGCTTGTGTTCTACAAGAAGCTGCCGACATACAATCCGCAGATGCGTAGCGGATTTAAACCTTATGAAACAAAAAAAGGAAATCACGGCTCTAACTATAATCAAGCTGATAAAGAAACAATATCAGTATCGAATGGCGAAAGGTTTCCAGTTTCTGTTTTAGAGTTTCCTAAAGATACTCAAAAATCAGCGTTACACCCAACACAAAAACCAGTAAGCCTGTTTGAATATCTGATAAAGACATACACGAATGAAAACGACACTGTTTTAGATAGCTGCTCTGGATCAGGAACAACTGCAGTCGCATGTCTCAACACAAATAGAAATTTCATATGTTTTGAAAAAGAGAAAGAATACCATGATTTATCTGTTGATCGGGTAGAGAACCATGTAAGTCAAATAACTTTGCTATAAAACTGCGTATATTAAGACAGGAGGTCGGGAGAATGAATGAAAAACAGAAGCTAGCAAGTGAGATAGTCGATTATGTTGCAGTAGTCGGCGCCAAGAACTCGCATATTCAAGGTGTAGCTAAACGACTACTCGAATTAGTCACGCCTGCTAAAAAAGAGTTTAGCATCATGGACGTGATCAACGCAGAACTAAACGAAAGAGTGAAACATAATGAGCTATAAAACATATTTGTTGCAGTGCTGATCGTGGCTATCGTTGCGATATTTGTGTATGTAGCTTATAGAGAGAAGAAAGGGGACTGACGATTTGAGAAAATCAACGTTTAATTATATCAAGGATATTCTAGCGGATTATCCGGAAACAGACGAACATATTCGAAAACGTGAAGAAGAACTACGTTATCCATATCGTGAGTCTGACATCAACAGAGACATCAAGGGAACTAAAGCCAGTTATGATGCTCAAGATAATTTGATGATTACGATTGAGCAGGATAAGAGGTTGACAGGGCTTGAGCGGAATAAGAGAGCCGTTGCTGATACCTTAGAAGAGTTTGACGAAGACACAGAAGTTATCATCAGAGAGCTGTATATGAGAAAATGTCCGAAGTATACTATGCAAGGGTTGATTGTGAACGGCCTAGTCTATTGCAGCAGAACTACAGCTTTTAGCAAACGAGATGATTTCTTTATCGAAATTGCAAGAAAATTAAACTTAAATGTTTAAAATTGTACTATTTCTTGACTTTCGACCCTAATTTCATTGATAAAATGGTAATGTGGAATTTTAAGAAAAAAGGAGAAAATCAAAGAACGAGGCACTTACAACAAACTAAAAAATAATCGTCTAATGAGTTTCTTCTTTAGCTGCTATCTGCGGAAACAGAGTACAGCAGCAAACGACTCAGCATCGTTACACATTGTGCTATCTGGCTGAGCAGGTAGCATTCTAAGGGTATAGCTCAACCGGTAGAGCAACGGTCTCCAAAACCGTTAGTGTGGGTTCAAGTCCTACAATCCTTGTTAAAACGTTCAGGAGGTCGAGAGGGGGTACCCTGAGCTGGCGTCGAGTTAACTCTCGTTTGTAGACGTCCACTGTCGCAGATGGTAACTGTGATACTCCTGCGCTAACTACGCAGGTTACATAGTTTGATTAGATCGCTTAGGCGGTCTTTTTATTTTGATTAAGGAGCTGATGCTATGATTGGCGATTTACTTCTATGGATTAAGCGAATAACGAAACAACATTTGATTTGTCAACACGATTACAAGCATAAGGTAATCAACGCTTATCCACCGTTTCATTATCAGGAATGTAAGAGGTGTGGGAAATGGAAGAACTAGAAAAGAATAGGAAGTTTTTTCGCTTAACGAAGAGAAAGTCATTTATCAGTCGATTGAGGTGTAAACATGAGTATCTTTATCTAGGTATCGAGAACAGCAATAAGATTTACTTTTGCAAGAATTGTGGTAAGCAAATAAGTAACTGACCGAGGGCCTTTTATTCTAGCCGCCCCACAGAAAGGAGCAAACCAGATGACAGCAAGAGCAGACAGACAAGGACCGCACAGAGTAGCCTTTGAGAAGAATAAGAAGAGACTACTAAAGACAGAGAATACCTGTGGCATATGCGGCAGGCCGATAGACAAGAGACTAAAGTCTCCTGAACCTATGTCAGCTGTGGTCGATCATATAGTACCTGTATCAAAAGGTGGGCATCCATCTGACATTGCCAACCTGCAGTTAGCTCACTGGACTTGCAACAGACAGAAGTCTGACAAGCTATTCAACAACAAGCAACTAGAACAACAAGGAACAAAAGTATTAGGTAATAGGAACTTACCACAATCAATCGATTGGTCATCTTATTCATCGTAGAAGGCCATGATTAAGGACAAGAGCGACGAGAAATAGATAGGGGGGTACTACCCCACCCGTGCTTGTGGCCGAGGTTCACGCCGTCACTGTACATATTTTCTCGCGCGACATTGAAAGGAGCTGAAAAAGTGGAAGAAAAAGGTATTGGATATCTAAGAACAAAGCTGAGTTTACGCAAAAAAAGAGTAGATATGCGTTATGAGCAATACGCTATGAAATACACTGATCCATTAATGGGCGTTACCATACCCGAAGAAATAAGAATACGCTATCGATCGATTTTAGGCTGGTGTGCTAAAGGCGTAGACAGCTTAGCCGATCGTTTGGTATTTCGTGAATTTACGAATGACGATTTTATGGTAAATGAAATTTTCCAAGATAATAACCCGGATGTGTTTTTTGACAGTGTTGTTCTATCTGCGCTAATCGCTTCTTGTAGTTTCGTCTATATCTCACAAGGAGAAGATGACAACGTAAGGTTGCAAGTCATAGAAGCAAGCAATGCTACTGGAATAATTGATCCTATTACGGGGCTGTTAACAGAGGGTTATGCTGTATTGGATAGAGATGACAAAGGAGCGCCAATTTCGGAAGCACATTTTTTACCCGGAAAGACAACTTATTACATTGACAACAAAGAGTCAACAACAATCGAAAGCAACGTTCCGCATCCGCTGTTAGTGCCTATCATTCATCGCCCGGATGCAGTTAGACCTTTTGGACGTTCACGCATCACACGTGCCGGGATGTACTATCAACGCTATGCTAAGCGAACGTTAGAGCGCGCAGATATCACAGCGGAGTTTTATTCGTTTCCACAAAAATGGGTAGTTGGGTTGAGTAGTGAGTCTGAGCCATTGGATAGTTGGAGAGCTACAGTCACAAGCATGCTGCAGTTTACCCAAGACGAGAACGGAGAATCTCCGAAGTTAGGACAGTTCACAACGTCAAGTATGACACCATTTACCGAGCAATTAAAGACTGCTGCTGCTGGCTTCGCAGGAGAAACAGGGCTAACGTTAGATGACTTGGGGTTTGTGTCTGACAATCCGTCCAGCGTTGAAGCAATCAAGGCAAGTCATGAGAATTTGCGACTTGCCGGACGGAAAGCACAACGTAGTCTAGGGTCCGGTTTATTGAATGTCGCTTATCTAGCAGCTTGCTTAAGAGATGATTACTCATTTACAAGAAGCCAATTTATGAATACAAAGCCGAAGTGGGAGCCTCTTTTTGAAGCAGACGCGAATACATTAGGTCTGGTTGGAGATGGAGCAGTCAAGCTTAATCAAGCTGTTCCGGGGTACGTAAATGGCGAGACAATTAGAGACCTAACGGGGTTGAAAGGAGCTGATGGTTAATGGTTCAGGATGTTGTACCGGACCTCTTAGAATCTATTGAAAGTCAGTTTGACATCCGAGCCTCAAACAGTACCAACTTAAAAAAAGCTGTAGCTATGTTGAAAGAAAATAAGGCAACGTATCTCGATGTGAACGGCTTTGCAATTGAGGTAGGCGACATACTAGCCGATGTTTTATCGAAAAATCTTGCTGCTGCCAGCTTACCGGATGGGAAAATGCACTATAACATTGCCGATAGGTTGCTAAATCCAACTATGAAGAAAAATCATGATTTAATTTCTGGCTTTGCTTATGATGTACAAACTCAACTTAACCAAAATGCAAATTTACGTTTAAAAGCACAGGTTCCAGAATTAAATCAGGATCGTATCGATGGAATTGTGAACCGTGTTTCTTCTGAGGATGATTTTGAGGCTATCAAGTGGATTCTTGATGATCCTATAGTAAACTTTAGCCAGAGTATCGTGGATGATTCTATCGAAAAAAACGCGAGCTTTCAATCTAGGTCAGGACTCAAACCGAAGATTATTCGTAGAGTATCAGGTCACGCCTGTAAGTGGTGTCAGAATCTTGCTGGATCATATGACTACGAGGATGCGCCGGATGATATTTACCGCAGGCATGAACGTTGTCGCTGTACAGTAGAATACGATCCGGGCGACGGAAGAAAGCAAGACGTGTGGTCGAAGTTTTGGAGGAATTCGAAGAAGAAAGAAGAAAAAGAAAATCGAAAGAATCTTAATGCAAAAGACGACAAAACATTGAGAATCGAAGCGCTAAAGAGACGTATAAGAGATATTAATATCAAGACCGCTACACCTCGCGAGCTAATAAGCATAGGGGAACAAGTGAATGACCTGTATAAAATCGATAGCTTACTAGGCGATAAAGAGAAATTAACCGAAATATTCAGCAATTTCAGGACAATGTCAGGCAAAATACCAAAAGAAACATGGTATAATAGGTCTAACAAAACAGTTAAAGCTCAGCTTGAGAAAGCATTTTCCTATTATCCGAAAGATTGGGCGGATTTGCTAGAACAAAATAATAAAAAATTATTTGCAGGCAAGACAAATAGAGGTTTTTTCTCCGGAGAATTACGCAACGCTAGTGGCAGGCAGCTACTAAGAGGGGCAAGGCCGGGGGAAGGCTTGAGCATTTATGCTGACGGCACGAGGAAAACGACCGCCTACCATGAGATAGGCCACTTAGTAGAGCATCTTAACCCAGATTTGTTGCGAATCAGCAAAGAGTTTGTCGCATATAGAACTGAGGGAGAAGCAAAAACTAGTCTTACGGAAATATTTCCTAACTTTGGCTATAGATACAGCGAATATACTAAACGAGATAATTTCATAAGCCCGTATATTGGGAAAGAATATCAATATGCTAGTGAAGTATTGAGTATGGGGCTAGAAAGTATATACGAACCGGGAAACGGACAACTTTTTGAAATTAGTAAAGATGATGTATGGTTCTACAAAAGTATAGCGGACGATCCGGAGTATTTAAATTTGATCATTGGAATGTTATTGAAAGGATGATAAAGGATGAATGAAGTTGACAAGCTTTTCAAAGAAGCAGATACGCTAAAACAGAATTATCGGAATCATTTCAATATGGATATTCCAGACAATATAATAGGCTGGTGGAACCCGTTAAACATAGCTGACCATCCGGAGGAATTGAAAGCAGGAATAAAGGCTATGGCCGAGGATGTTCAACAAGCTATTGATACGAATACACCCATTGAAGAAATTCCAATCGAATCATGGGAAAAAATAATTTTCTAAGCGCTCAGCGAAAGCTAAGTGCTTTTTTTGTACCCAGCGATAGGGTTACCATGCTGAACAGGGTTGAAAGGGGAAAGCTATGACTACTAAAGTGCGATTTGGTAATCAGCATCCTACTCAATCGGTAATTCTTCCATATGAACACAGTCTATGTCAAAAAGCAATTGAATATTATGAAAAAACGGGTCGTGAATGTTACGAGTGGCAGCTTAATTTATTAGAGCCTATTATGGCCGTTGACAATGATGGCTTGTGGGTACATCAAAAATACGGTTTTTCAATTCCGCGACGAAATGGTAAAACAGAAATAGTATATATGGTTGAACTTTGGGCGCTAGAAGAGGGCTTAAACACGCTTCATACAGCACACCGGATTAGTACGTCTCATTCCTCGTTCGAAAAGATGAAAAAGTATCTTGAAGATATGGGGTATGTCGAAGGCGAGGATTTTAATTCAATAAAAGCCAAAGGACAGGAACGCTTGGAACTGTATGAGAGCGGTGGGGTTATCCAATTCAGGACTAGAACATCAAGTGGTGGACTTGGAGAAGGATTTGATTTGCTAGTTATTGATGAAGCCCAAGAGTACACAATAGAGCAAGAATCAGCGTTGAAGTACACGGTAACTGATAGCGATAATCCTATGACAATCATGTGTGGTACACCGCCGACACCAGTTTCTAGTGGTACTGTATTTACTAGTTATCGGGAAAAAATTCTCTTTGGACAGGGCAAATATTCCGGTTGGGCTGAATGGTCAGTCGATGAAGAAAAGGATATCAATGATATAGAAGCTTGGTACAACTCTAATCCATCGATGGGCTATCATTTAAATGAACGTAAGATAGAGGCGGAGCTAGGCGAGGATAAACTTGATCATAACGTTCAACGTCTTGGTTATTGGCCTAAATACAATCAAAAATCAGCTATTTCAGAAACTGAGTGGCAAGCGTTGAAAGTTAAAGCTTTGCCGGCTCTTAGAGGTCCGTTGCACGTTGGTATAAAGTACGGTAATGATGGCGCGAATGTGTCTATGAGCATTGCGGTTCGTACCTTATCAGGAAAAATCTTTGTTGAATCGATCGATTGTCAATCTGTACGGAATGGGAATCAATGGATCATTAATTTTCTAAAAAATGCTGATGTTGCGAGTGTGGCGATTGATGGAGCGGCCGGACAGAACATTCTTTCTAGTGAGATGAAGGATTTCAAACTGAAACAACCAATATTACCGAAAGTTTCAGAAATCATCGCTGCAAATTCAGCATGGGAGCAGGGAATATTCCAAAAGGGTATCTGTCACACGGATCAACCGTCACTTACTGCAGTAGTAACCAACTCCGAAAAACGAAACATTGGTACGAATGGCGGTTTTGGGTATAAGTCACAGTTTGATGATATGGACATTAGTTTAATGGATAGTGCTTTATTAGCACATTGGGCTTGCAGCAATGTTAAGCCTAAGAAAAAACAACAAGTTAGGTATTAAGCGACTCTATTTTAGAGCCGCTTTTTTAATACAAAAAATTACCGAGACAGCCGGGTAAGCTGGGAAAGGATTTTTATTATGTCAGAATTTAAAGCAATTGAAACGCAAGAGGAACTGGACCGAATTATCCAGGATAGATTGACTCGTCAAAAGGAATCACTAGAAAAACAATTTTCCGATTACGAGGAAATCAAAACACGCAACACGGAATTAGAAAAACAAGTTGGTACGTTGCAAACGACTATTGAAGAATCGAAAACAAGCAATGCCGATTACGACAAACAAATAAGTGATTTGAATGCTAAGGTTGCTGGCTATGAAACAGCAAGTTTACGCACAAAAATCGCTTTGCAGAACGGTTTGCCGTTTGATTTAGCAGACAGACTTGTTGGAGATAACGAAGAAACTTTAAAAGCGGATGCTGAGCGACTGGCCGCATTTGTTAAGCCTAAAAACGCAGTACCACCATTGAAAAACACCGAGAAACCTTTAGGCGATGAGAAAGACAACGCCTATAAATCATTAATAAGTAATTTAAACACAGAAGGAGAGTAATTTATTATGACATTATCAAGAGGTAGTCTATTTGAACCGGAATTAGTAACAGATTTGATTAACAAAGTAAAGGGAAAAAGTTCTTTAGCCATTCTTTCGCAACAAGAGGCAATCCCATTTGATGGAAAAACAGAGTTTATTTTCACAATGGATTCTGAAATCGATATTGTGGCAGAAAATGGGAAGAAAACACACGGCGGCGTGTCAATCGCACCCGTTAAAATGGTGCCTATCAAGGTAGAGTATGGCGCACGTGTTTCTGACGAGTTTATTTATTCCTCAGAAGAAAAGAAAATCGATGTAATCAAATCATTTAACGAAGGTTATGCTAAGAAATTAGCGCGTGGTATTGATTTAATGGCGTTTCATGGGATTAATCCACGTAGCGGCGTAGCATCAACTGTAATCGGAACAAATCACTTTGACAGCAAGGTAACTCAGACAGTTGAATTTTCACAAGTTGATCCAGACGCAAACATTGAGGCTGCAGTATCTATGATTCAAGGAGAAGAAGGCGTAGTTACTGGTTTAGCTGCTGATCCTGCTTTTTCTGCTGCACTTGCTGCAATGCGCACTGGTGGCGATACGAATATCCGTTTATTCCCTGAGCTGGCTTGGGGTGCTAATCCGGGTTCTATCAATGGTCTAAAAGCAGATATTAACAACACCGTATCTGGCGGAACAAGCGATGTTGCGATTATCGGAGATTTTGTTAATTATTTCCAATGGGGATTTGCAAAAGAAATTCCGTTAGAAGTAATCAAGTACGGAGATCCAGACAACAGCGGGCAAGACTTGAAAGGGTACAACCAAGTTTATCTGCGCTCAGAAACATTCTTAGGATGGGGTATTTTAGACGAAACCTCATTTGCTCGTATCATTAAACCAGCTGCAGGAGGTAATTAACCATGGAATATAAAAATACAAAGACAGGGGCTACTTTTAGTAGTCCTTGTAAAATTAGTGGTGGTAATTGGGTACTATCCAGCGATTACGCTAAAAAAAATATCGAAGTAACTTCTGCAGATGATAAAAAAGTCATCATTGAAGACGAACAACCAGAAGAAGCAGAATTAATCAATACTGCACCAGATGAAATTACTAAAAAGCAGATTATGCAGGAGCTGGATGCCTTTGAAGTTGAATATAATCCGCAAGCAAAGAAACAAGAGCTATATGATTTGATGATGCAGCAAGGGAAGTGATCACATGAGTGATTTTGCTACATTAGATGATGTGCAAAAACTATGGCGACCACTTAAAGCTAATGAAACGGAAAGGGCAGGGGCGTTGCTTTCTGTCATTTCCGACTCGTTACGCGAGGAAGCTTTCAAAGTCGGCAGAGATTTAGACGAGATGGTAAAGGAACGTCCTTCATTTGCTAATGTCGTGCGATCTGTGACCGTTGATGTGGTTGCTCGCACACTTATGACCTCAACCGATCAAGAGCCTATGACACAGTTCGCAGAGGGTGCACTAGGCTATAGTGTTTCAGGTTCTTATCTAGTTCCCGGTGGTGGCTTGTTTATAAAGACTTCTGAACTTAATCGTTTAGGGCTACGCCGTCAACGATATGGAGTGATCAATTTTTATGGGAAAGATTAAAGGAATAACTATTCAATTGGTCGATAAGGTCAAAACGGGAGTTGATCCATTTGATAAACCGATATATGAAGATAAGCCGTTTGATATTGATAATGTACTTATTAGCCCGGTTTCTTCTGACGATGTGGTAAACCAGCAAAATCTTACGGGGAAAAAGGCTGTTTATACATTAGCTATTCCTAAAGAAGATACCCACGAATGGGAAGATAGAGAAGTCCTATTTTTCGGTAAACGTTGGCGCACGTTTGGAATACCGCTTGAGGGCATTGAGGACCTTATACCGCTTGATTGGAATAAGAAAGTGATGGTGGAACGCTATGAGTAAAAAAGGCTTTGAATTGAATCGGGGCGGTGTTGCTGAACTGATGAAGTCAGAAGCAATGCAAAAAGTGCTATCAGATAAAGCAACAGGCATTAGGAACCGCTGCGGCGATGGATATGAACAAGATGTCTATGTCGGACAGAATCGGGCAAATGCCATGATCAGCGCTGAGACCTACAGAGCAAAAAGGGATAATATGAAGAACAACACAATTTTAAAGGCGGTACGATAGATGATTGAACTTGTGATAAAACAATTTCTTGATAGTCATTTGTCTGTACCGTCTTTTTTAGAACGTCCTGC